>CABZNM010000033.1 GCA_902527075.1 uncultured Pelagibacteraceae bacterium | reverse complement strand
TCTCTATATGCATATTGCATTGACTTTTCTACGGCTTGCTTAGCTACTCTAAAGGTATTCTTTCTTCTACCTCTAAAACCTTTTGCTTGTTTTATAACTTTTTTATGTCTTGCGTGTGCGGTAACACCACCTTTGACTCTTGCCATCTAAAATCCTTTAACCGTAAGGTAAAAACTTTTTAACTATCCTAGCATCCTGATCAGACAAAATTGTAGAACCACGTTGATTTCTAATTTGATTATTAGTTCTTTTAATCATCCCGTGTCTTTTTCCACTTTGGTAAGACTTCACTTTACCAGAAGCCGTTAACCTAAATCTTTTAGTGGCACCTTTTTTTGTTTTCAGTTTGCTCATTTAATGTGGTTTATAGACTTTAGATTAGAAAAAATCAAAGGTTTTTAGTTTTATAATTATTGGAAGGAACTAGCTAATTTGCTGTAAATATCATTGTAAACTGGCGGCCTTCAAGTTTCGGTTCTTGCTCAATCTTGCTTATCTCACCCATACGCTCTCTTATTCTTTCCATTAAACTTTCAGCAATGTCGTGGTGCTCAAACTCTCGACCTTTAAATCTTATAGTGAATTTTACTTTATCACCTGAACCAATAAATTTTTGGGCAGCTTTAATTTTAAAATCGTAGTCATGGACATCAATGCCGGGTCTCATCTTAATTTCTTTAATTGTAATTTCTTTTTGTTTTTTCTTGGCAGTACTAGCTTTTTTTTGAGCTTCATATTTAAATTTTCCAAAATCAAGAATTTTACAAACAGGAGGGTCCACCTGAGGAGAAACTTCTACGAGATCCAAACCAACATCTCTTGCTCTGTTTTGAGCATCTGTTTTGTCTATGATGCCAATATTATTACCTTTCTCGTCTATGAGTCTAACTTTTGATGATGTGATAAATTCGTTTATGCGTAACTGGGGGCCTTTAGAACTTTGATTGGGCCTATTATTTTTTCTTTGAACTACGATGTTAATCTCCTTAATGAATTAATGAATGGGCATCATACATTTTTTTTTAAAAAAATCATTTAATTTTTCAACATTTATTTTTTCTTGATCTTCTTTTCCTAAAGTACGCAATGTAACTGATCTTTCTGTCAATTCTTTTTTACCAAGAATAATCATATAAGGAACTTTCTTTAGTGAATTTTCCCTTATTTTGTAACTTATTTTCTCGTTTCTTAAATCTGTTTGGACTCTTATGCCATTATTTTTAAGTTGTTCATTTATTTCTTCAGCATATTCATTTAGTTCAGAAGTTATTGGAGCAATAATAGCCTGTACTGGAGCTAGCCATGCAGGGAGTTTACCGGCATAGTGCTCTAATAATATACCAGTGAATCTTTCTAACGAACCAAAAAGTGCTCTGTGCAGCATAACAGGATTCTTTTTAGCTCCATCATTTGAAACATAATTTCCTCCTAGCCTTTCTGGCATGTTTAAATCAACTTGAAGTGTCCCGCATTGCCATTCTCTTCCAATAGCATCTCTAAGAACAAACTCTAATTTTGGTCCATAGAAAGCACCTTCACCAGGATTGAGAGAATATTCAAGTCCCGTAGCCTCCATTGCCTCTTTAAGAGCTTTTTCAGATTTGTCCCAAATGTCATCACTGCCAACCCTTTTCTCTGGTCTATCTGAAAATTTTATTGAAACGTTTTCAAATCCAAAATCTTTATAAATACTAAGCACAAGGTCACACACCTTCTTGCTCTCCTCAGTTATCTGGTCCTCAGTACAAAATATATGCGCATCATCTTGTGTAAATGCCCTTACTCTCATTAGTCCATGTAATGCTCCTGAAGGTTCATATCGATGCACTTTTCCAAATTCTGAAACTCGGAGAGGTAAATCTCTATAACTTTTGATTCCTTGCTTATAAACTTGAACACACCCTGGACAGTTCATTGGCTTAAGAGCGTAAACTCTTTCTTCGCGGGCTTCGGTAGTAAACATATTATCTCCAAATTTTTCAAGGTGGCCTGATAACTCCCAAAGTGACTTATCCATAATGTCTGGTGTATTGATTTCCTCATAACCCGCGTCTTCTTGTCGTTTACGCATGTAGTCGATCAAGGTTCTAAATAAGGTCCATCCTTTTGAGTGCCAAAACACTGAACCAGGCGCCTCTTCCTGAAAATGAAAAAGATCTAATTCTTTCCCTAATTTTCGATGATCCCTTTTCTCAGCTTCTTCAAGAAAAAGAAGGTAATCATCAAGTTCTTTTTGTGTTTCCCATGCAGTTCCATAAATACGCTGCAACATTTCATTGCTAGAGTCACCACGCCAGTAAGCTCCCGCAACTTTTGTTAATTTAAATGCAGTTCCAACTTCACTTGTTCTATTTAAATGGGGTCCCCTACACAGATCAGGCCAATCTCCG
>CABZNM010000032.1 GCA_902527075.1 uncultured Pelagibacteraceae bacterium | reverse complement strand
AAAACTTCAGACATGCAGGGGTTGATGGCACCATCAATAACTAATTCATTTGCTAAATCAGCTTGTTTTGAATTTCCAAAGTGTGAACCTTGAAGCCTTTTACTTTGCATCCATAAATATCTTGCATCTAATGTGAGGTTATAACCAGTTGTTCCAGCACAAATAACCACCATACCACCTGGCTTAACTACAAAACATGAGACAGGAACAGTTGTTTCACCAGGATGCTCAAAAACCATATCAACATTTTTACCCTTACCCGTAAACTCCCATATAGCTTTACCAAACTTTCTAACTTCTTTCATGTAGTTGTTGTATGCATCAGCATCATCAATGTCAGGATGTTCACCCCAACAATTAAAATCTTTACGATTTAATACACCGATTGCACCAAGTTCTTTTATAAAATCACTTTTTGAATTATCTGAGATAATACCAATTGGTTTAGCACCTACTGTTTTAGCAAGCTGAATTGCCATACTACCTAAGCCACCTGAAGCTCCCCATATTAAAATGTATTCACCAGGTTTCAGTTCATGAGGGGCATGACCAAATAACATTCTGTAAGCTGTTGCTAAAGTGAGCATGTAGCACCCACTTTCTTCCCACGATAGTTGTGGGGGTTTTCTAAGTACCTGGTGGGCTTGAACTGCAGTAAACTGAGCGAAAGAACCATCAGCAGTTTCATATCCATAAACTTTTTGTGTTTTTGAAATCATTGGTTCGCCACCATTAACTTCAGCATCCTCATGATCCCACTGCATACCGTGAATGATAACTTCATCTCCAATTTTCCATTTTTTAACATTAGATCCAACCTTCCAAACAATTCCAGAGGCATCAGAACCCGCGATGTGATAATCCTTCTTTGTCATATCTAAAACTGAGACAGGAACACCTAAACCAGCCCAAACACCATTATAATTTACACCGGCAGCCATAACAAAAATTAAAACTTCATTTGGCCCGATCTCAGGAACTGGAAACTCTTCTTCTTTAAACGATTGTATAGGGTTTCCATGCCTATCTTTTCTGATAACCCATGCGTGCATCTTGTTTGGTACATATCCCAGTGGTGGCATTTCACCAATATTGTAGATATCTTTTTCGTCAGTCATCGATATAGCTCCTGTGATAAAGTTAAATAGAACAATAGTTTCTTTTTTCTAGGTTTATAGCCATTTTAATAAGATTAGTATATACATTTTAAACAAAAGGAATTAAGTAAGAACAAAAAAAAGTGAGTAAAAACAATGGATAAACCATGGCTTATCAGAACTTATGCTGGACATTCGTCTGCCAAAAAGTCAAACGAACTATACCTTAAAAATCTGGCTAAAGGGCAGACAGGTATATCCGTAGCCTTCGACCTTCCGACTCAAACGGGATATGATAGTGATCATATTCTTGCTCGAGGAGAAGTTGGAAAAGTTGGAGTACCCATTTGCCATATTGGCGACATGAGATCTCTTTTCGAAAAGATACCACTTGATCAAATGAATACCTCAATGACCATTAATGCTACGGCAGCATGGCTTTTAAGTCTTTACATCGCAGTTGCTGATGAGCATGGAATTGATAGAAACTTGTTGAGAGGAACAATACAAAATGATGTTTTAAAAGAGTATCTATCCAGAGGTACATATATTTTCCCACCTGAACCAAGTTTGAAAATTATATCCGATGTAATTACTTTCACTTTTAAAGAGATGCCTAATTGGAATCCTATTAATGTTTGTCCTTATCATTTGGTTGAAGTAGGAGCAACACCTGAACAAGAACTGGCTTTTGGATTATCTATTGCTGTAGCATACCTTGATAAAGTCAAAGACTCGAAAGTCCTTACTGATCAAGAGTTCGAAAATGTAGTTGGTCGAATAAGTTTTTTTGTAAATTCAAATATTAAATTTATAACTGAAATGTGCAAGATGAGAGCCTTCGTTGCTATGTGGGATGAAATAACGATGAAAAGATACAAAGTGAAGGATCCTAAAAACAGAAGATTTAGATATGGAATGCAAGTCAATAGTTTAGGTCTAACTGAGCAACAACCTGAAAATAATGTCTATAGAATTTTAATTGAAATGTTAGGTGTTGTTTTATCTAAAGATGCAAGAGCAAGAGCAGTTCAATTACCTGCTTGGAACGAAGCAATGGGACTGCCGAGACCATGGGATCAGCAATGGTCTCTAAGATTACAACAAATTGTTGCTTATGAAACTGATCTATTAGAGTTTGAGGATATTTTTAATGGATCAAAAGTAATTAACCAAAAAGTTGATGATCTTAAAAAGTCAGCTATGAAAGAATTTGAAAATATAATGTCAATTGGTGGTGCAGTTGCTGCAGTTGAAAATGGTTACTTGAAACAAGAATTGGTAAATTCACAAAAAGAAAGATTAAGAAGGATTAATGAAAAAGAACAGATTGTTGTAGGTGTAAATGAGTATACAGAAACAGAGACATCGCCTCTTACATCTACTGATGGA
>CABZNM010000031.1 GCA_902527075.1 uncultured Pelagibacteraceae bacterium | reverse complement strand
TTGGGAAAATTCAGAGTTTATATCTTCTAGCTCGAAAACCTCATCATATGGAACATTAGCCTCTGCTAATAAAACATTCATATGACCTGGCATTCTTCCAGCGACTGGATGAATTGCAAATGTAACCTTAACACCTGCATTTTTTAATGCATCGGTCATTTCCTTAATTGCATGCTGTGCTTGAGCAACAGCCATACCGTAACCTGGAACAATTATAACTGAGCCAGCATTTTTCATTATAAATGCGGCATCATCTGCACTACCTTCTTTAACTGGCCTTTGCTCAACATCTTTTGATACTGCAGCATCTTCAGCACCAAAACCGCCAAGTATTACACTTATAAATGAACGGTTCATAGCTGCACACATTATATATGATAATATAGCACCTGAAGAACCCACTAAAGCACCTGTAATAATTAGAGCTGTGTTTCCAAGCGTAAATCCTATTCCTGCAGCTGCCCAGCCTGAGTAAGAATTTAACATCGAAACTACAACAGGCATATCTGCGCCGCCTATTGGAATAATAATTAAAAAGCCTATTAAAAAAGCTAGAGCGATAATTGTTAAGTAAATAGATTGATCTTGATTAAAGCAAAAATAGACAATACCTCCTACAATAATTATTCCAATGAATAGATTTAACATATGCTGCCCTTTGAAAACAATTGGAGCACCAGACATAATTCCCTGTAATTTTCCAAAAGCTATAACAGACCCAGAAAATGTTATTGCCCCAATAACAGCGCCTAATGACATTTCAACAAGACTTAGAGTTTTAATTTTACCCAATGTACCAATGTTGAATGCTTCAGGAGCGTAAAATGCTGCCAAGGCAACAAAAACTGCGGCTAATCCCACAAGACTATGAAATGCTGCAACAAGTTGAGGCATAGCGGTCATCTCAATTTTTCTAGCTATAACAGAACCTATTGCTCCACCAATTAAAATTGCAATTACTACTAAAGCTATGGTTTGGAAGCTAGATGTAAAAAAATTAACAGAAAACAAGGTTGCGAGAACAGCTATTAGCATTCCAAGCATGCCAAAAATATTTCCTCTCCTTGAACTTTCGGGCGAAGACAAGCCTCTAAGTGCAATAATAAAGAATATGCCTGAAATTACGTATGTTACTGCTACCAAATTATGCATTTAATTTTTCTTTCTTGGCTTTTGATTTTTTTTTATACATTGCTAACATTCTCTGAGTAACCAGAAATCCACCAAAAATATTAACTGCAGCTAGAAGGACTGCTGCAAATCCAAAACTTTTAGATAATGTACCTAAAATAGAAACATCACTGCTTGAAACTAAAGCAAATAATCCACCAACTATAATCACTGAAGATATTGCATTAGTTACAGCCATTAATGGTGTATGTAAAGCAGGTGTAACACTCCATACAACATAATAACCGACAAAAATTGAAAGTACAAAAATTGTAAGTCTAAAAATATTTGGATCTATAACTTCCATTTAAATAAACTCCTCATTCATAATTTTTTTATCTTTAGTAATCAATATACCTTTTATGATCTCATCCTCCCAGTTAATATCAAGGCTCTTTGTTTCAGCATTAATCAATATATTAACAAAATTGAGAATATTTTTTGAGAACAGAGAAGAGGCATCTTGAGAAATTGTCGAGGTAATATTTTCTACACCCACGACAATAACTCCATTTTCTTCAATAGTTTCCCCTGGTTTAGAACATTCACAGTTACCCCCACTTTCAGCAGCTAGATCGATTATTACTGATCCAGGTTTCATAGAGTTAACCTGTTCTCTAGAAATTAATCGTGGAGCTTTTTTGCCAGGAATTAGAGCCGTGCATATAGCTATATCTTGTGATGCCAATGTTTCTGTAATAAGTTTAGCTTGTTTCAATTTGAAGTCTTCACTCATTTCTTTTGCATATCCAGTTGAAGTTTCAGCATCTTCAAGTTCATCATCTTCAACCATAACAAACTTTCCACCAAGACTTTCAACTTGTTCTTTTGCTGCCATTCTAACATCAGTTGCTGATACTATAGCACCGAGTCTTTTAGCTGTAGCTATAGCTTGCAGTCCTGCCACACCAGCACCAAATACCATGACTTTTGCAGGTGCGATAGTGCCAGCTGCAGTCATCATCATTGGTAACGCTTTGTTAAAAATGTATGTCGCATCTATAACTGCCTTATAACCAGCCAAGTTAGACTGAGACGATAATATATCCATTGATTGGGCTCGGGTAATCCTTGGCATTAACTCCATTGCAAATGAAGTAACTCCTTTTTCTTTCAATGAGTTGATCACATCTTTGTTGTTGTAAGGATCTAAAGATGAAATTAATAACGTTCCTTCTTTCATGTTGTCTATTTCATTAGTATTAGGTTTATTCACTTTGATGACCATATCAGCCAAGCTAATGTCTGAGATATTATCAAAAATTTCTTTACCAATTTTTTTTCTAGTTTCGTGAATATACGTTGAGTATTTTAGAGTTTGACTCTTTATTTTTGACGCAAAAAGATGGAAGAGAAGACCATTTTTCCCATCAAAATAAATAGGTAGAACGCTTGCCTGAGTTTGATGAATAAGCTTTGCTGGAAATAATTTCCATTCATCATCAATTGCTTCAGACTTAAGATTCTTAGCAACCGACACTCCTCCTGATGGGAAAATAATAACAAGCCCATTATTGTGCAAATGCTCTGAAGCAGCTTTTGTAGTTTTAATATTTAATACTTTTGACTCTTTTGTCTGGCCGCTAAAATCAACTGGTAGAATAAATTGCTCTAATTGAGGTAAAAATTGGAGTGTTTCATGTGTCATTATTTTAAAATCATCTCTGAATTGTGATATTAAGGAACATAAAATTAATCCATCAATAATTCCAAAAGGGTGGTTGGCGATAACTAATAGGGGTTCATTTTTAGGTATATAAAGTTT
>CABZNM010000030.1 GCA_902527075.1 uncultured Pelagibacteraceae bacterium | reverse complement strand
ATGTTTTAGAAATAAGCGAATTGAGACAATGAAAATAAGACTTGAAAAGTTAGACGCAATCCAAGGAGCAGCTAGTGCAGGTATCGAAGTCGAACGATCTCGTTTATAAGTATGAAGAATATTGAAAATTTAAAAAAAATTGTAAGCCGACAACCAAACTTGTCAGGTATTTATCAAATGGTCAATGCAGAGGACAAAATCCTATATGTTGGCAAAGCTAAGAATATTCAAAATAGACTTAAGAGTTATTTAAATCCTAATAATTTATCAAATCGAATTAGAAGACTTATGTCTCAAGTAAAAAAAATTGATGTCATAATTACTGAAACTGAAAAAGAAGCTCTTCTTCTCGAGGCTAATTTAATTAAAAAAATAAGGCCTCAATATAATATTCTTCTTAGAGATGATAAATCATTTCCTTATATTTTAATTAATTATGAACACGATTATCCTCAAATAAAGAAACATAGGGGTAAACAAAATATAAAGGGCAAATACTTTGGTCCTTTTGCAACTATTTCATCACTAGACTATACACTGAAGATACTTCAAAAAGTCTTTTTACTAAGATCTTGTGAAGATACTATTTTTGAAAATAGATCAAAACCGTGTTTGTTATATCAACTAGAGAGATGCAGTGGACCGTGTGTTGATTACACAATAAATCAAAAGGATTACCTAGACTCTGTTAAAAGTGCAGAAGATTTCCTGTCAGGCAAACACAGTAATTTGCAAGAAGAGCTCTCAAAAAAAATGGAAGCAGAAAGTAATAAACTTAACTTTGAAAAAGCTGCAGGTTATAGGGATAAAATTGTGGCCTTAACACAAATTCAAAGCCAGCAGAATATAAATTTAACTGACATAAAAAATACTGATGTTATTTCTATTAGTCGACAAGGAAGTAAATCATGCATACAAGTTTTCATTTATAGATCAGGACAAAATTGGGGAAACAGATCATATTTTCCAAAACACAGTAGTGAAGTAGAAACAGGTGAAATACTAGAGAGATTTATTGTTGATTTTTATACCAAATATAGTCCGCCAAGAGAAGTGCTGTTAAATCATAATCTCATTGAGGAAAATCTGATCATTTCGTCACTTCAGTCTATTTATAATTATAAGACAAAGTTTACAGTTCCAATCAAAGGCAGAAAACAAGATATAATAAATTATGCCAACAGAAATTCTGAAATATCTCTAAAAAATCATATAGCTCAAAAACTAAGTGACTCTAAAAATCTTGAGTCCCTAGAGGATAAATTGGGAATTTCAAAAAATATTGAACGCATAGAGGCTTACGATAATAGTCACTTATTTGGCAAGAATGCAGTTGGTGCTATGATCGTATATACGAAAGATGGATTCGACAAAAAAAGCTATCGTAAATTCAATATTGACGCAGCAAAAGTCAAATTAAGTGATGACTATGGAATGATGAAACATGTCCTTAATCGACGTTTTAGCGATGAGGCATTAAAAAATAATAAAAAATACAGCAACCTTCCAGATTTAATTATTATTGATGGTGGCAAAGGTCATTACGATTTAGCCAGGAATGTTTTAGACGAGAAGGGTCTTGAGGAAATAAGTATATTATCAATTTATAAAGGCGAAGGAAGAAAAGAGTCTCTTGATCAGATAATCTATAATAATAAAAAAGGCTATCTTGAAAAAGATACTTCGTCTTTCTTCTTTATTCAGAGATTAAGAGATGAGTCTCATAGGTTTGCATTGGGTGCACACAAAGCAAAACGTAAGAGAGATATGAAGTCATCAGAATTAGAGGCTATCGGTGGCTTAGGAAGAATTAAAAGAAAGCTTTTACTAAATCACTTCGGTTCTGTTCAACTTATAAAAAGTGCGTCTGTTCAAGATTTAATGAAAGTAAAGGGCATTCACAAAGCACTTGCACAAAGAATATATGATTTTTTCAGTAGCTAATGAAAAATCTGCCTAACGTACTTACCATTTCACGAATAGTTCTATTAGCTCCTCTACTAATAATGATCTATTTGCCAAATGATCAGTTAAATTTAATTTCAGTTATTTTGTTTATATTGATCGCGCTAACTGATTTTTTTGATGGTTTTTTTGCTAGAAGGCAAAATATTACGTCTGAATTTGGTAAAATGCTCGATCCAATAGCTGATAAATTATTGGTTGTTGGTGTATTGATTGTATTAATGATAAAAGGAACTATAGTAGATTTGTCAATTCTTCCCGCAATGTTAATAATTTTTCGAGAAATTTTTATCTCAGGACTTAGAGAATTTGCGGCAAATAGAAATTCTTATGCATCAATTGATGTTTCACAAGTTGGAAAATTAAAAACTACTATTCAAATGTTAAGTTTGCTTCTGATACTATCTAGTATTGTATTTAAACATTTAATGATTTTATTGAATATTGGAATAATTTTTTTATGGATATCGATGGCACTAGCACTTATAAGTGGGTACAAATACTATAAATCAGTTTTTAATTAAGATCTTACAAGATTATGATAGTCTTGCATAAATTCAAAATTTCTAGTGTCATCACCTGTATAAAAAGTAATATCATCGATTGACTGTATTGGAGTTATTTCAGCTGCTGTACCTGTTAAAAAAGCCTCATCATACTGTTTCATTTCCTCAGGCTTTATATGTCTTTCAATAACATTAAAGCCTTTCTGAGTTACCATTTCGATAACGGTCTGTCTTGTTATACCATTTAAAAAACAATCAGGAATAGGTGTATGAATTTCCATGTCCTTAATAAAAAATATATTGGCTCCAGTTCCTTCTGCAACAAAACCACGATAGTCCAACATTAATGCATCGTTATAACCCTTTGTCTCAGCAAATTCCTTAGACATTGTACATATTACATAAGGACCGGATGCTTTAGCTTCTGATGGTGCAGTATCAGGAGATGGCCTTTTCCACGGCGAGGTAATTAATTTTAAACCCGCTTTTCGATCTTCAATCTTAAAATATGACGCCCAATCGTTCCAAACTGCAATAGCAACATTAATATCAGCTTTAGATGTCGACAGCCCCATTTGTTGACTTCCTCTCCATGCAATCGGTCTTACGTAGCAATCAGTAAAATTCATTTTTTTAATAAGTTCGTCTTTTGCTAAATTAATTTCTGTTTCAGTATATGGTATTTTAATGCCAACAATTTCTGCTGATTTAAAAAGTCTTTTTGTATGTTCTTCTGATTTAAAAATCTTACCGTTATAGGCTCTTTCACCTTCAAAAACAGAGCTTGCATAATGCAGACCTTGGGTTATTACATGACATTG
>CABZNM010000029.1 GCA_902527075.1 uncultured Pelagibacteraceae bacterium | reverse complement strand
AAAAAACTTACATGTAAAGAATGCAATAGTATTGAAATAGAAGCTATTGAAGCAAGCGCAGCAAAAGTTCTGACATGACCGACATTTTTAATTCTCTGAGGTATAATTAATGCACCTGAAAGAAATCCAGCATAATAGCCAGTCATAATTAATCCAGCAGCAAAAGCTGTATATCCCTCTAAAGAAGCTCTTACACCTATCAAACTTCCTTGCAAGCCATTGGCGAGCATAATCATTCCAACACCAAAGAACAAAGCCCATGTGCCTCTAAGTAAATTTAACATTTTTATTTATGAATTAGTTGTTTAAAGCCAGCGTCTCACTGTACTTTTGTAATCTAAGTAGACCTTTCCAAATTCTTTTTCAAGATATTCTTCTTCTGGAATGATAACTCCGTAAGTTAATAATGGGACTGAAATAATTGCAGCTATTATGTACCACCATGAATTAAAGGCTAACCCGCAACTAAGCAAGATGGTAACCATTGCTAGGTAAATAGGATTTCTTGAATACTTAAATGTGCCCCCTAAAAATAGTTGGTTTTGTAATGATTTAGGGTGAGGATTTTCTTCATTGTCTGAAAATATTTTAAGTGTGTATATGGCCATTAAAAAAGATGAAACAGCTATAATTAAGCCTAAAAGTAAAATTATTATATTGCCTGCAAAAATAGGCAAATGGACCAAAAAGCTATCAAGCAAGCTAGATCCTATTAAGCCAACCATAAGCGCATAAGGAGGAAAAAACTTTGTCCTTGCACCTCGCTTTTTTACTGGTTTTATCGAATCATTCATGTGGTCAATTTGAGTAATTTTTGTATATATCGTTGAATATTTTAATTTTTTGAGTTAAACCCACCAATAATTATTTTACAAGCATAAATTATGTTCAAAAAAAGAACCTCAATCGAGCAAGTTGAAGAAAGTCTGGAACTAGCTCCCAAATTCAACGAAGAAGGTCTTATAGTAGTCACTACTATTGAGAACGGTACAAATGAAGTATTAATGACTGGATACATGAATAGGGAAGCACTTGAAAAAACCATTCTATCAAGAGAGGCTCACTATTTCAGTAGAAGCAGGAATGAAATATGGCATAAAGGAGCTAAAAGTGGCTACGTTCAAAAAATAAGTCAAATTTTTATTGACGATGATCAAGATGCTATAATTCTATATGTAGATATCGGCGAAAAAGGTGCCAGTTGCCATGTTGGTTATAAATCTTGTTTTTATCGAGAAATTGACTTAGAAGATACAGCAAATAAATCAGGGTTGATTTTAAAAACAAAGGAAAAAGTGTTTGATCCAATCGAAGTTTATGGTGATTCACCAAATCCTACAAAACTATAGGAGTTTATTGTGGCGGTTCCAAAAAGTAAGATATCTAACTCTAGAAGAGGTATGAGACGGTCTCATTTAAAGTTAAAGAGTAAGAACTTTATTGAAGACAAAGAGTCAGGTGAAATGAGACTTCCACATCATGTTGATTTATCAACAGGTGTTTACAACGGTAAAAAAATTTTTTCACCAAAAGCTGAAAAGTAATTAACCCCAACACATTTCATTTTTGAAAATCATTTTTCCTTGTTCATAAGAAATGCCATTTTCTTGGTCTTTTATAAGAAAGCATGGTCCATCCAAATCTAGAAAATCTACCTTACTGTAAAGAATAGCCGCTGGTAGCATAGATAGTGAAGTTGAAACCATACAGCCAACCATACATTTTAATTTATTTCTTTCTGCTTTTTGCACAATCTTTAATGCCTCTGTTAAGCCACCTGTTTTGTCTAACTTTATATTGACTGAGTCATATTTCCCTTTGATATTGTTAAAGTCATCTATTGTATGAAATGACTCATCCGCACAAATTGGTATTGTTGAATTCAAATCTAAGAGTGGTTGATCATTATTGTGAGGCAGAGGTTGTTCTATTAAATCGACACTAATATTATTGAATAATTCTAAATTATTCCTGAGTACTTCAATATCAAATGCTTCGTTTGCATCAATTATCAGACTAGCATTAGGAACTTGTTCTCTTATTTTAGTTAGAATAAATTCTAAGTTATTACAATCTACTTTTACTTTAATAGTTGGATAAAAATTATTCTTCAGAGCATCTTCAATCATTATATCTGGTTTATCTAGTACAATAGTATAGCTACTAGGAAGAGTTTGAGGCACTTTAATGTTTAGTAAGGACCAAATAGAAGTTTTTTCAATTTTGCACTTAAGATCCCACAATGCGCAATCAATAGCATTACGTGCAGCACCAGGAGGAAGAAAATTATGAAGATTTTCAGTTGATAACCCATTAATATTTTGAAAATCGATTAAATCCTCTAACTGCTTACTAACCGTATCAGTAGACTCATTGTAATGTCCATAAGGCACACATTCACCACGCCCTACAAAATTTCCATCTGATATTTTAACCTCAACAGTTTCAGCAGATAATTTTGAGCTTCGAGAAATATTGAAAGATTTATTTAGTTGCCAAGACTTTTTAAATATTTCAATTTTTTTATTACTAACCATTATTGTTTACTTAATTTGATTTACAAACGGAGTAAGATCATCAATTAAAGGATCTAGACATGGGAGTTTAAATTCATTTTCAATTTCATGTTTTAATGAACAAATTCCTTCTGTCATTGCAGATGTATTTAGAGAAATTCCGATACATCTAATATTTTTGTTAGTTAGAGATCCTAATTTGATAGTTTGGTCAATGACGTCATTGATTGTAGGCAATGGAGTCTCGACACCTCGCATATTCTGCCTTGTAGGTTCATGACAAACAACAAATGCATCAGGTTGGCTCCCATGTAAAAGGCCCAATGAAACACCAGCAAATGAAGGATGAAAAATTGAACCTTGTCCTTCAATGATATCCCAATGATCGTCATCATTATTTGGTGAAAGCCACTCCACGGCCCCTGAAATAAAATCAGATACAATTGCATCAATTGCAATACCATCTTCTGCAATTAGAACTCCTGTTTGACCAGTAGCTTTAAAGCTTGCTTTTATATTATTTTTGATAAAAGCTTTCTCTATTGCGAGAGCGGTATACTTTTTACCTACTGAACAATCGGTACCAACTGTAAGTAGTCTTTTTCCACTTCTTTTTTCACCCTTTCCAGTTGAAAAAGTTTGATCATTAAATCTTAAATCAAATAATTCTACATTGTTTTCTTCTGCTGAAGATTTAATTTCTGAAATAGACGATAGTCTAGTATGCATTCCGCTAGCAATATTTAAACCTGATTGAGTAGCTTCTATTAGAGTTTGCTTCCAGTTTTCTGGCATCACACCTCCAGCATTAACAACCCCAATCACAAGCGTTTTAGCACCAGATTTAACCGCTTTCTCAATTGATAATTCAGGTAAATTAAGTGTAGCTTTTGCATTTGAAAAACTGAGTTGACCAATACACCATTCTGGCTTCCAGTAGCTTACTCCAGCAGCTGTCTTTATAGCCAAATCGTCCTTTGCATCTCCTAAAAAAAGTAAGTATGGTTTTGGTATCATGTGATTAAATTGTTCATATTATGTGGATATATTGTTAATAACACTGTTGATAATTTTTTTCTAACTTATTGTACTTGTTATATAATTTATAGTTTCATAATATTAAGGTTCGCAATGAGACGTTCATGCGTTTCGGGGTTCGACCGGCCCCAGAAAAAGCGCCGAAGTAGGAAAATTCTTGCCTTGGCGCTTTTTTGATGTATCTGATCCCAAATAGATGGTTATTTTGAATTATTCTAAAGGGAATCTCAATGGCTAAGATTAAATACATTGAATTTAAAGGAACAGAACATGAAGTAGATGTTCCAACGGGCCTCACC
>CABZNM010000028.1 GCA_902527075.1 uncultured Pelagibacteraceae bacterium | reverse complement strand
CTAATGAGGGCTTAGGGGAAAGACTTAAGTTAAAGTTTGATAGAGATAAAACTTCAAGCGAACAAGAAGAATTAATAAGTAAAGAGTACCAGTTACGATTAGATAAGGAATTAGAAATTATCATTAATATGAAATATGAAGGTTATTTTCTTATTGTTTCTGACTTTATAAGGTGGGCTAAAAACAATGATATACCTGTTGGGCCTGGAAGAGGATCGGGAGCAGGATCACTTGTTGCTTGGTGTTTAAGTATTACTGATTTAGACCCTATTAAATTTGGATTAATTTTTGAGAGGTTTTTAAATCCTGAACGTGTTTCCTTACCTGATTTTGATATAGATTTTTGTCGTGATGGTAGAGATAGAGTTTTGGATTATGTTCATAAGAAATATGGAAGTCTTAATGTGGCTCAAATTATTACATTCGGAAAGCTTCAGGCTCGAGCAGTTATAAGAGATGTTGGACGAGTTTTAGGAATTCCGTATGGACAAGTAGACTACCTTTGCAAATTAATGCCATTTGATCCTTCTAGGCCAATGTCATTGCAAAAATATATCGATGAAGAACCTAAGTTAAGCGAAGAAGCCAGTCGAGACGAAAAAATAGAAAAATTATTAGATATTTCCCTTAGATTAGAAGGATTAAAAAGACATGCATCCATACATGCTGCTGGCGTCGTTATTTCTAAAGATGAAATATTAAAAGATGTTCCATTATACAGCGATCCTGACTCAGATATTTATCTTACTCAGTTTGACATGAAATGGGTTGAAAATGCAGGGCTTGTAAAATTTGATTTTCTGGGTCTGAAAACTTTAACCCTGATTGATAATTGCACAAAACTTATAAAAGAAAGAAACACTAATTTTGATATCGATCAGATAGATATTAATGATAAGGCAACTTATGATCTTTTAAGTACTGGAGAAGCAACTGGAATATTTCAACTCGAAAGTGCAGGTATGAAAGAAACTCTCAAAAATTTAAAGCCCGATAAGTTTGAGGATATTATTGCACTTGTAGCACTTTATAGACCTGGTCCTATGGCTAATATTCCCTCATATATAGAAAGGAAGCACGGAAGAGAAAAACCTGACTACATTCATAAGAAATTAGAAAGTTTACTAAAAGAAACGTATGGTATTGTAATTTATCAAGAGCAAGTAATGGGAGTCGCACGAGAATTATCTGGATATACAGATGGAGAAGCTGACTTATTAAGACGTGCAATGGGGAAAAAAATTCAAAAAGAAATGAATGCCCAAAGAAAAAGATTTATTTCAGGATGTACTGAAAGAGGTTTAAGCGAAGGTGATGCAATTCACATCTTTGATCTTATGTCAAAATTTGCTGACTATGGTTTTAACAAGAGCCATGCAGCGGCTTATGCATTAATAGCCTTTCAAACTGCATATTTAAAGACTCATTTCCCAATAGAGTTTTTTGCAGCCTCAATGACTCTAGATATCAATAACACTGATAAATTATCAATTTTTCAAAGAGAGCTGGAAAGATTAAAAATTAGGCTTATTCCACCAAGCATTAATGACTCAATGACATACTTTGTGAGGTCTGATGAATCAATTGCTTATGCATTAGGCGCTATTAAAAATGTTGGCACAGAGTCAATGAATGATCTCATGAAAGAAAGAGATCAAAATGGAAAATTTAAAAGTTTAGATGAATTTGTTCTTAGATTGCCGTCCTCAGTTATTAATAAAAAGACTATAGAATCACTTTCATGTGCTGGTGCATTTGATGAATTTCAAATTGACAGATCTGTTATTTTTAATTCTGCCCCAGAAATTGTTAAATTTTACAAATCAAAAAGTGTAAATGAAATTGATAATCAAGTAGATATGTTTGGTAAAACTGAAATACGGACCCTTGCATTAATTAAGGATCAAAAATGGGACAAAACAGAACAGCTTATGAAAGAATATCAAATGTTAGGTTTCTATTTATCTGGTCACCCATTGGAAAGTTATAAAAATGATTTTGATAGACTAAATTTAAAAAGTTTTAGAAACATACAAGAAGATGAGTCATTACATGAGTCAAAGTCACTTTTACTAGCAGGCACGCTACTATCAAAGAAAGAAAAAAGGTCAGCTAGGGGAAATAGTTATGCTTTTTTAAATTTTTCTGATTTAAGTTCAATTTATGAGCTTGTTATTTTTGAAAGCAACTTAAGAAAGTACAGAGATATTTTGAAAGAGGGTCAGTCTTACGTACTGGGTGTAGATTTCTCAATTAACAATGGAATGCTTAGAGGGGAGCTGAAAAATGTCTATTTTTTTAAGGAGCTTTTAAAAATCAATATAGGTGAAAAAAATAATATTTCTGAGAAGGAAACTAATGGTGACGGATCTACTCTTAGAATTTTGACCAATAGTAATTTTAGCACAGATGAATTAAGAAAAATTGACTTAATTGATGGTGCTCATAAGATTGAAATAATAGTTAACAATCAACTACTTAAACTGCCAGGAAAATATACTATAAATTCTGAAGTTAAGTCCTTGCTGAAAAATATGAACGGCGTAAATGAAATTAAGTTGATTTAAGTTATTGAATTTATTATCAAGTTCGTGTAATTAATCTCTAATTAATCACACAGCGATAGCTGATAGCTGTCCGGTCCTTTTTAGGTCTAATTGCTGTGGATGTATAACCGGAGAAAATAAATGACTGTACCAAACCTTAATCTAAAAGATTTAGTCAATGCTGGAGTGCACTTTGGACATAAGTCTCAAAGATGGAACCCTAAAATGTCTAAATACATACATAGCACTAGAGAAAATGTTCATATTATAAATCTCAATGTAACTCTGCAATTATTTCAAGAAGCTTTAAAAGTTATTGATGAGACCGTTTCAAAAGGAGGCAAGATTCTATTTGTAGCAACTAAGAAACAGGCATCAAAAAAAGTTGCTGATCTAGCTAATGAAACTGGTCAATATTATGTTAATCATCGTTGGCTCGGTGGCATGTTAACAAACTGGTCTACAATAGCTAAATCAATAAAAAAAATGAAAGAACTAGAGGTTTTAAAATCAAACCCAAAAAATGAATTCACAAAAAAAGAAATTCTTAAACTTTCAAATAAACATGAAAAATTACTTAAATCTCTTAATGGCATTAGTGATATGAAAAAATCACCAGATCTTATATTCATAATAGATACTAAATTAGAGCATATTGCGGTTGCAGAAGCTAAACATCTAAAAATTCCAACTATCGGTATCGTAGATACAAATTGTGATCCTGATTTAATAGATTTTCCTATACCTGGAAATGACGATTCAAGACGATCTATTGATTTTTACTGTAATGCAATTAAAGAGACAATTAATTCTTCAGAACCAATAGTTTTTGATGAAAATAATACACAACCTATCAGCAACTCTGAATCAAAAGAGAGTTCTGCAGAAGATACAAATCAAAATACCGTTACTGAGACCAAATAATAATGAGTATTTCAGCAAAAGAAGTTCAAGAACTCAGAAAATTGTCAGGCGCTGGAATGATGGAGTGTAAATTAGCTCTAAATGACTCTAATGGCGATGTAAAAGAAGCTTTCAAATTACTCCGAGAAAAAGGCATTGCAAAAGCAGAGAAAAAATCAAGCAGGGAAGCTAATGAAGGCTTGATTGGGATTAAAAATACTAAAGAAGGCGCTTCAATAATTGAAATTAACTCAGAAACTGATTTCGTTTCTAGAAATAAAGAATTTCAAGATCTTGTATATAAAATTTTAGATATCTCAATAGACCATAAAGGTGACAATAAAATTCTTGAAAGTTGCAAAGACTTAATTAATGATGCAGTTGGTAAAATTGGTGAAAATATTGTTTTTAAAAGAGCTGATTACTTAGATGGACATATTCACACTTATATTCATAATAAGATTGATGATGGATTAGGAAAGATCGGAGTTCTTTTAAAGTTTAGTGACTCTAAAATAGATCTAAGTGAAGTTGGCAAAAAG
>CABZNM010000027.1 GCA_902527075.1 uncultured Pelagibacteraceae bacterium | reverse complement strand
AGGTATTATTTTAGGCAAGTATTCAAAAACCTCAGCTTTCGTCTTAGTATTAGTGACTATTATAATTAATTACTACATGCATGATTTTTGGAGTATGAGCGAAGGACTTGAGCAAAGGCATGAGATGCAAAATTTTGTTAAAAATACGGGGATCATAGCTGGTTTATTAATTTTATCCGCTGTTCATCCCGGAAAATATAAATTAGGTCAATAAATGTATAGATATTTTCTGCAAGGACTAAGAGTTGGAGTAATTTCAAATTTATTCTTACTCTGGGCGTCACTAACATTTGTAAACATTAGTAATGATTTATTCCTTGTGGTGCCTGCGCTTATTCTAATATCAGTGTCCGCGTTTAGATGTCTTTTTCCTGTCAATTATGCTTCAAAGTCAGTAATAATTGATTCTATACTTTCCTCAGTTTTTGTAACCAGGTTCTTAGTAACGGTTGTTGAAGTTACGTACATCTATATGTTTAGTTACGTTCTCAGGATCATTAATTCTGATCAGTTCTTTTTTGTTGATCTAATATCATGGATCATGGTCATTCAGGTTGTTATTTCACAGTTTTTTTGTTGGGGAGCAATTCTTTTGAAATATGAGCGTTTTTATTTTTATGAAGAATTTGGTTGGTTTGTAATATTTTTTATTAATACAATCTTAAGTATAGTTATGCTCAGTTTGGATGTATCCAATTCTCATCACTCACTGATCATTATTAATATAGTTTTTGGTACATTATATCTCCCGTGGCAAGTCTTACACTTAAGATCTATTACACAAAGAATAAACTCTAACCCAGAGATTAAAAGCCAAGAATTTAAATTCAATATCGCAAAAATAAAATTAGAACTTAAAAAATCTATCCATGATCGCAAATTATCTTTTGAAAGTGAAGATTGGGGTGGGACCGTAGGAATGATGTGGATGTATGGTTATTGGATATTATTCATACCTGTATGGATGTTTTATATAATATCAATTATATAATCATTCCCCCATATACGCCTATTAGTTACGACTAGAATACGACGTCGAACAGAGGTGTAGCAACAAAATTATCTATATTCGTATTCATACACGTACTGCATTGTACAGGGTCGTGCAGTAGAGTACGTACACGAACTAGGCCCGAATATTACCTTTCTACGTATGATTATTTACAGATACCTCTATCAACTATTTGGCTTTCTGCACCAAGATCCTTTAACATAATTGATACTTCGTACTCTTTTGATTTATTATCAATTGTCATAAAGAAATAAGATAATTTCTCCTCAATTGACAAAGCCCAAAAGTCTCCGACCTTAGGACCGTGATATTCTAAATAGTTAACTTTCTCACCATCAATACTTGAATTGTGGTCACTGACTCCAAGTACCGCCCTGTATGAACCTTCCTCTATGGGAATATAAGCTGGATCTAAAATTACAAGGTATTTTGAATCACTATCATCAGAAATACAAAATAATTCCTTTTCAAAACTTGCATTAGCTACAGTCGTAAAACCTAATATGATTAATATGGAGAGTAGGTGTTTCATTTTAAATATTAAGATCTCACCCATAATACACCAAAGTATAAATAAACTATTATTGCTAGAATAACTCCGCCTACAAACATAATACCAAGAACAAATCCAGCACCTTCTTTCCATTCCATCTTTTCTTTAGACCGTTTTTTTATTAAGTAATAAACAATAAAAGCTATTAATCCGACGATTGCATAAAATTTGAAAGGAGGATCCATAGTTAATCTTTAAAATATGTATAAGACTTGCACCCCTGAAACTTCTTTAACTCTTACTTCACCCATTCCATATTCCACTAAACTACCATCTTTAAAAATAACGTGATAATCAGCTCTATCCCAAGCCCAACCAGTTATTAATTTATGATTATAGCTAAGGTATGAATAACCACCTTCGCCCTTAGCACCATCAGGAGTACCAAGTATTCTTTTAACGCTAGGCTCACTCATTCCAATAGAAAGCTGTTTCATTTTATTATTAAAACCCATAAAGCCGTCACTAACTGAAGAGTTTAAACCTATTGGATTTGAACCACCTGTTTGACTACAGGCGGAGATAAAAAATATTGATATTAAGATAATTAAAATATTTCTCATTTCAAAATCTTATACTAGGTACGCAAATAAGCAATTCTGTTTACAAACCCCTCTAATGTAACAAACCCTGCTTATTTTAGATTGATGAGGTAGGTTGTTCAAAACCCCTTATGTGGTAAGATTCTGGTATGATGAAAAAAATACCACCAGAATTAAGACCGTTTATATATATTGCATTTGCATTTTTACTTTTTACTTTGTTCTATGTGACCTTCTCTCCGTATCAGCAATGTATGAGGCTAGCTGAGGATACTCAACGTCAATGTGCATATGCTACCAGTTGGTAATTAACATATATTTCAAAAAGATGAGATACTTGATAATTGCATTAATCTTACTTATGCAAAATGCTTATGCAGACTCTCTTAAAATAATTGTAAACTCGCCAATTGATCAAGTTAAGCCTAATCAAAAATGTGATCAGGAAATTTGCAAGACATTGCTCGATTTAATTAATGAGTCAAAGTCATCAATCGATTTTGCTATTTATGGTTTGAGAGGTCAGCCTGAAATTTTAGATGCTTTAATTAATGCTGATCAAAGAGGTGTGAATATTAGAGGGATTGTTGATAAAGATATTGATAACAATAACTTTTATGGGGACACACCTTTATTAGAAAAATATTTTAAAGATAAAATAAAAGACGATTTCAAATACGATTTAAAAACAAAACAAATGCTATCGAATATTCAATATTCACAGAACAAGGAATGTGAAAGACCAAAAAACTCTTTAGGACCATTGCAGTGTTTTGAAGGTAAAGGTTATGCAAGTAAAAATCCATTTCCTTTTAAAGGCGATATAATGCACAACAAGTTTTTTATTGTTGATGGTCAATACTTATGGACTGGCTCTGCTAACATTAGTGATACTGGTACTGGCGGATATAATGCAAATAATGTCGTTGTTGTTGACTCATCATTTGTAGCTTTAAAATATCTTGAGGAATTTAATAAAATGTATGGTGGAGATTTTCATCGCGGTAAGGACAAGAGTCGTGAAGATGAAGCAAGGAGTCAAATTGTTTCAACTAACATAGATTCATCTGAAGTAGTTATATTGTTCTCTCCAAAAAATTATGCGATGGAAAAAGTAGAGCGATTAATAGACAGCTCTAAAGAGTCAATTGACCTTTCAATCTTCTTTTTAACTTATAACAAAGTAGTAAAAAAATTAGTAAATGCTCATAACCGAGGCGTAAATGTTCGAGTAATTATTGATGCCACTGGTGCGAGCAATGGATATAGCAAGCATCAATACTTAAGAGATCAAGGTATTGAAGTAAAAGTTGAAAATTGGGGTGGCAAAATGCATATGAAAACAGCAGTTATTGATAACAAGCATATTGTAATCGGATCGATGAATTGGACAAAAGCAGGGGTAACTAAAAATGATGAAAATACTTTGATTATTAAAAATGATACTAAAAATTCTAAATATTTAACAAATCATTTTAATGAAATGTGGACTTCAATTCCTAATAAATGGTTGGTTCAAGACCCTGAAGCTGAATCATTAGACTCTGTAAACTCTTGTTTTGATGGAAGCGATAATGATTTTGATGAAATGACTGATGGCAATGACAGTAAATGTATATGATTGATAATTATGAAATTAAGGATCCGTCAGGAAATATAATAGAACACGATGAAATTATAATCAGGTTAAATAACCCCAGTATAAAATTAACACCTAGAACAAGACAAATTCTATTAGAAAGATTTAAATCTAATAAAAGTTTGAATGAAATTGGATTGATGTTCAATGTATCTCGAGAAAGAATAAGACAGATAATAAAAAAAGGAATTAGGCAATTAGGTCTTAGACCACCTCTTCAAGGAAGGGTTTCTAAAAAATAGTGGTAAATCTGCTAATTT
>CABZNM010000026.1 GCA_902527075.1 uncultured Pelagibacteraceae bacterium | reverse complement strand
TTGCAGAGGCAGTACCTCTTTTGTTTTGTTTGTATAAGTCTGATAAAATAGATATTGAGTTAGGAGATAGAGCAGACTCTCCAATTCCAATCAGTGCTCTTGCAACAATTAAGTGATAGAAGTTTTTCGCAACTCCTGTAAAAGCAGTCATAATACTCCATAAAAAAACACCTGTAGCAATTATTTTCACTCTTTTAAATTTATCTCCAAGTAAACCCATGAAAATACCAAAAAAAGAATAGAAGAATAGAAAATATAAACCTGTTAAGAGACCCCATTCAACGTTTGTCAAATTAAACTCAGACTTTATCTCATTTGAGAAAGCCATTAATAAATTTCTGTCTACAAAATTAAAAATATTTAAAATTAAAAGAAATGATAAATAAAGGTGAGGAATATATCTGTTCACAATTATATTCTATTAAAATCATCTTCATATCTAATAATATCATCTTCACCAAAATATGATCCTGTTTGAGTTTCAATAATATTTAGTGGTTGTTCAGTTTTATTTTCAAGTCTGTGTTTTGATCCAACAGGAATAAAAATTGACTGATTTACTCTAAGAATATGTTCTTTCCCATTTATTATAACAACAGCTTCTCCCTTAATTACTGTCCAAGTTTCAGACCTTTTTTTATGTGATTGAAGACTTAGCCTTGAATTGGGATTTACTTCTATTTCCTTAACTTTATGTTCATCACTGTCATCGATTACCCTATACCAACCCCAAGGCCTAAATTCTTTGACTCCCTTCCAACTATTTAAAATCCAACTTGAAGAATTCATTTTAAAATCACCACCCACACCAAATTCAAAGGTCACATTTTCATTTGAAGCAAATTTGTCCATTTCTGGTGTATTATTGGACTCCCGATCTCCACCATTTGCAAAAACTATTTTATTATTTGGATATCGTTGTAAAGTTTGACTTATTGCATCAGCTGCTGAATTTAGCTCATCATCTTGAAAGCCTATTGCCTCATTAACAACTTCAATATTAGAAACTATCTCAAGTCTTTCATTAAAGGGTAAAAATGGACTTCCTTTTTTCTTAATCAACCAAGCATCAGAATTAATTCCTACAATTAGCTTATGGCCTAACTTTTTAGCTTCTTTAAAATATGCAATATGCCCACTATGCAATGGATCAAAGCCACCAGTTACAATAACAATTATTTCACTCATCAATGAGCCTCATTCCAATTACCAGCATAGTTGCTATCAACGGATAATGGAACAGATATTCTAAAAACTGGCTCTAAAGCAGTTTCCATCTCTTTTATTATCATTTTTTTATAATCATCAATATTTGTTTTTTTAATTTCAAAAACTAATTCATCATGTACCTGCAATAACATTTTACACTCATCAGTTTTATCCTTAAGCCTCTGTTGAATCTTAATCATGGCAAATTTAATTATATCTGCTGCAGTTCCTTGTATCGGTGCGTTAATAGCAGCTCTCTCTTGAAAGGATCTTAGTGCAAAATTCTTATCTTTTATTCGTGGAAAGAAACACTTTCTTCCACAAAGAGTCTGTACATATCCATTATCTCTGCAAAGATCTTTAGTATTTTCCATATAATCTCTAATACCAGAAAATTTACTAAAATATCTTTTTATAAATTCTTTGGCTTCATGATTACTTATTGAAAGTTGCTTGGCTAAACCGAATGCTGATATACCATAAATTATTCCAAAATTTACAGCTTTTGCTTTCCGTCTTAGGTCCGCGGTTACTTTATTAAGTGAAACATTAAATATCTCTGATGCGGTCAATTGATGTATGTCCTCATTATTGTTGAAGGCTTCCTTAAGTTGTCCAACATCAGCAATGTGAGCCAATACTCTCAATTCTATTTGGCTGTAATCAGCTGAAAATATTAAATTACCTTTATCTGCTATAAATGCCTGCCTAATTAATCTCCCTTCGTTAGTTCGGATAGGTATATTTTGTAAGTTTGGATCAGATGAAGCTAGCCTTCCTGTGCTCGTCGATGCCATAGCATAAGAGGTGTGGATTCTTCCAGTATCTTTCACTATGTGATTAGGCAAAGAATCAGCATAAGTGTTTTTAAGCTTTGATAGCTGTCGCCATTCAATTATCAATTTCGCAATCTCGTGACCTTCGTATGACAAATCTTCTAATACTTCAATACCGGTTGACCTGTCACCCGTTTTTGTTTTCTTAGATAATGCCAATCCCATCTTATCAAAAAGTACTTCTGAAAGCTGTTTTGGTGAACCAATATTGAATTCTGATCCAGAGATTTTGTATATTTTATTCTCTAACTTAAGCACTCTTTCTAGAAAATTTTTGGATAAGTTGTTTAAGTTGTCAGAGTCGACTTTGATGCCGTTCATTTCCATTTTTAAGATTGCTTCAATCAATGGTTTTTCTATTGACTCGTAAACAAATTTATTTTTTTCATAAAAAACTCTTTTAGATAATATCTTAAAAAGTTTAAAAGTAATTTCAGCATCTTCAGCTGCATACTTTGTAGCAAGATCAATATTAACCTTATCAAAAGTTATTTGAGATTTTCCTGAACCAACAACATCTTTGTATTTTATAGTATCGGTTTTTAGATGAATTTTAGCTAAGTCATCCATACTATGTCGATTTACATTTGCATCACAAATATATGACATAAGCATTGTATCTTCATATGTAATAGTTTCAATTCCGTATTTTTTTAGTATTGCAATATCATACTTTATATTGTGACCAATCTTCACGATAGACTGATCCTCCATCATAAATTTGATTTTTTTTATAAAAACTCTCAAATCTATTTGATCTTTTATGATTGTATTATTCTCATCTAAGTGTTGGAGTGGAATGTAATATGATATATTTATATTGTTACAAATAGAAATACCAACAAGATTTGCTTCAATAATGTGTAATGAGTCTGTTTCAACATCAAAAACAAATTCACCTTTTTCATAAATATCAGTAATAATTTCATTAAGCTCATTAATTGAGGTGATCTTTTTATATTCAGTAGTCTGATTAGTCTCCGTAATAGTTTCTAATTTTGTTTTATTTATAGGTTGTTTATTAAAAACTTTTCTCTGTGTTGATTTATTATTTTTTATTTTGATCTCTGGATTCTTTTTTCTAATACGATCAGATAATTTTTTTAATTCTAAATCTTCTAAAAATGGAATAAGTTTATTAAGTGTAAGCTCTTTTCTCTCTAAATCTTCAAGTTTTGGAATATTTGCTACATCTTTCTTGAGAGTTACTAGCTCTTTACTGATTTTGATTTGTTCTTTGAAATCTCTTATGGATTCTCTTCTTTTTTGCTGCTTAATTTGCTCAAAGTTTTCAATAAGACTTTCGATGCTTCCATATTCATTAATTAGTTGGGCAGCAGTTTTAACACCTATGCCAGGAGCTCCAGGAACATTATCTGAAGTATCTCCCGCTAACGCTTGGACATCTATTACATCATCGGGACCAACTCCAAACTTTTCAATTACCTCATTGGGCCCGATAACTTTATTTTTCATTGTATCCAGCATATTCACGTTTTTTGTCACAATTTGCATAAGATCTTTGTCAGAAGATATTATTGAGACTTTCCAATTCTTTTTTTCAGCCTGAGTTGCATAAGTTGCAATAATATCATCAGCTTCAAAACCACTTAATTCTATTGATGGTATACCAAATGCTTTAACAGATTCTTTTATAATCTTAAATTGTGGTATTAAATCCTCTGGTGGATCTCCTCTGTTAGCTTTGTAATCTTTATAAATACCATTTCTAAAAGTTTTTCTTGCACTATCGAAAACAACAGCTAAATGAGATGGAGCATCAGATGATTTTGTATCCTCTAAAAGTTTATAAAGCATATTACAGAAGCCATTTACTGCTCCTGTTGGCAATCCATCGCTTTTTCTATAAAGAGGAGGTAAAGCATAATAAGCTCTAAAAATATAGCCAGAGCCATCAATTAATAGTAAGCGGTTTTTATCTGACATTAAAATTTTGAATTATTCTAAATAATTTACTGCAATACGGACATATGATTTCATTTTCATCACCCATTTCTAGGTAAACTTTAGGGTGGCCTAATACTCCTCCACCACCATCACAACTTACTTTTTTTGACTTTACAAATTCTATATCGGAATTTAATTCATCTTTAATTTCTGGTGGTTCCATCTGGTTAATGATACAAGAAATAAAAATTAAAGACATGAAATTTTTATGGCATCACAATGGTAAACCAGCCAGCAATATCTGTTAAAAATTTAAATAAAATATATGGAAAAAATTCATCATCTGAAAAGGTAGCGTTAGAAAATATAAATTTAAGTATTCCTA
>CABZNM010000025.1 GCA_902527075.1 uncultured Pelagibacteraceae bacterium | reverse complement strand
AGAATTTGAACGATATGGTATAAGAGTTGCTGAAATTAATCCTTGGTTTACTGAAACACCTATATTAGATGCTAAGCCTGTAACTAATGGAGTTGAAAGTCAGCTTGATCGTGATTTTATCAATCGAAAAACCAAGGTTTATCCTGTTGAAAAAGTTGTAAATTCAGTATGGTCTGCTTACTCGTCTGGCAAAATTCATAATCCTATTGGTTTTGAAGCAAAATTTGCATCATTTTTTATGAGGATTCTCCCATCAATGATAAGAAGACTAAGTAAAAAACTTTTTAAAGACTCTTTTATTTAGACAGATCTTTTTGCTTTATCAGCTTCATTAGATGATTTGATCATATTACGTAACATATCCCACTCATCGTCACTTACATTTTTAAGCATTTCATAAAAATTACCAGCATGGTTAAGCCATTGGCCCCCATCTATTGTGACTATTTCACCAGTCAAGTAATCACATCCGTCAGCCATTAAGAATACAGCGAGATTTGAAAGTTCTTTTAAATCACCTGTTCTTTTCATTGGAATGGACTCCATCATATCAGCTCCTTTTCCTCCAGGAGCAAGCCTATCCCAAGCACCCTTAGTTGGAAATGGTCCTGGCGCAATTGCATTCAGTCTAATGCCTCTATTTCCCCATTCTGCTGCAAGAGATTTTGTCATTGTTGCAAGACCAGATTTAGACATCGCTGAAGGCACAGTATATGGACCACTACTATATACCCAAGTAGTTAATATAGAAATTATACTTCCCTTTAAACCTTCTTTGATCCACCTTTTACCAACGCAATTTGTTGTATAAAATGTTCCATTAAAAACAATATTTGCAATAGCATTAAATGCGCGGGGAGATAAATCCTCTGTTCTTGATATGAAATTTCCAGCTGCATTATTAACTAAGCCATCAAGAGGCCCATCAGACCAAATCTGATCAATCATTTCTTCAATTGCTTCAGATACTTTAATATCACAAGATATAGGTATTACTGATCCACCATACTTATCCATCATCTCTTTTGCTGAGTCTTCAAGAACAGATTTCCGTCTGCCACAGATATACACTTTTGCACCAAGTTCAAGATATCTCTCAGACATCGCTTTGCCTAACCCTGAGCCACCTCCGGTGACCAAAATTCTTTTGTTTTCTAATAAATTTTCTTTAAACATAATTACTCCTTTATCCTAATTGGGTTAATATTGGAAAATATTTTATAAAAAAGAAAGCTAATTCTTGAATTCGATTTGTAAGTATTAATATCCCAAATATTATCAAAAGCAGCCCTGTTACTATCTCAATTGTTCTCATGTGCTTTTTAATTTTTGAGAAAAAATTTAAGAAGCTTCCAATTGCGTAAGCTGCAAGTAAAAAAGGTATTCCCAATCCCATTGAATAGAGAAATAAGAGAAAAACGCCTTGACTTATTGTTTCACTGCTTGCGGCAACAGATAATACACTTCCTAGAATTGGACCAATACATGGGGTCCAACCGAAAGCGAATGAAAGACCAATTATGTATGAACCAACTACACCAGGCTTATAATTCTGCACCTGAACCCTTAATTCTTGATTTAATAGTGGTATTTGAATTAACTGCATGAAGTGGATGCCAAAAATGATGATCACAATGCCTCCAGCAACCCTTAAGTAATCAAGGTACTCAAACATCAGTCCACTTATTACGGTTGCCGATGCTCCAAGTATGATAAATACGGTCGAGAAACCAATAACAAAGCACAATGAATAGTAAAAAACATCTCTTTTTATTTCTCTAGCATTTAAATCCAATTTATCCAAACTTGTTCCAGCCATGAAACACAAATAACCTGGTACGATTGGTAATACACATGGAGACAAAAAACTAAGTAAACCAGCGGTTACAACATAAAAATAGGATAATTCAGTCATCAAGTTCTTCTAAATCGTTTGAAAATCTCCGCTCCACTCCATCCAATAAGTATTGCAATAATTAACGAAATCAATCCGTATAAAAGAGGAAAATTTTTTGAAAAATTAAATATAGTTTCTTCAATACCCACTCTTGTAACAGTAAAATTATAAGAATACGTTTGAGAAATTTCATCATTATTAATCATAAAGACATTTACTTTATATATTCCAACGGGAACAGTATTTGGAATTTCAATATTTGTTCTAAATAAGTTACCGTCTAAAATTTCAATCTGATCGTTTAAACGCTTATATAATTTTTCCCTATCTTTTGTTCTTATTAAAGCTTTATAAAAATCATTTTTATCATTGGCAGACTCAATATTACCCCAATCAATAGTGAGCGAACTCCAATCAAGATCTTGTGCTCTTTCACTTTTTAAAAGACCAATTTTGTTATTATCTAGAAATTCATCTTCTAATTCTCTGGTGCTTGAAAGGTAGTAAAATCCTGGTACATCTCTAAATTCGACTGAATGTCTGTTAAGCCAAAATCCAAAAAAAGAGTCCTTTTTTCTGAGAATAACATCTTCACTTGGACCAATAACCTCTATAAGAAGATCCCTTTTTTCATCTCTAGGCTGAGTAGGGTCAGAGTAAAAAGCCCCAAAGACTAAAAGATCTTTTCCTGTAAAATTTGCGTTGATATATATTTCTTGCTCATCACTTCCAATTACAAGGGCAGAAACAGAAAAGCATAAATAAAAATAGAAAATTAAAAATTTATTTATAAAAATTAATTTCATCAGAGCAGCGTCCTTGTAGCTGATATATTAAAAATATCATCAGGAACAAGTAAAAGGTCTAATGCTATCTTCACAGCAACGGTCAATACAATAACAGCTAGTAATGCTCTTATTTCTTCACCTCTAAGCTTATTTGCAGCTATAACTCCAAATTGTGCACCTATTACTGAAGATAGAATTAGAAAAAAGGCCAGTACAGCATCTACGGCAAATGTTGTTGTAGCATGAAGTATTGTCACTAATGCAGTAATGAAAATGATTTGAAATAATGAAGTACCAATCACTTTTGATGTAGGCATACCCAGAAAGTAAATCATGGCAGGTATAAGTATAAACGCTCCACCAATGCCCATTGTCGCAGATAAAATTCCAATTAAAAAACCAATGATTATTGGCGGAATAACACTGATATAAAGCTTTGACTTATAAAACCTTACCTTAAATGGTAGTCTGTGTGCCCAGTTATGATAATGAATTTTTTTCTTAACTGTTGTTTTACGAATACGATCCCTAATGACCTGCGAACTTTCAATGAGCATAAGTGTCCCAATTGAAACAAGAAGAATAAAATACAAAATTGAAATTACAGTTTCAATCTGCCCAATAAGAACTAGTTTATGAAATATCCATACTCCGAATATAGATCCAAAAAAACCTCCGAACAATAAAACACTGCCCATTTTAAAATCAACTAATCCCTGTCTCCAATGACCCATTGTTCCAGATATTGAAGAAGCGACTATCTGATTAGCTGATGTTGCAACAGCAACGTTCGTTGGAATACCCATAAAAATTAAAAGTGGTGTCATTAAAAATCCACCGCCAAGACCGAACATGCCTGATAAAAATCCCACAGCACCTCCAATTGACAGTAGTAAATAAATATTGATTGATATTTCTGCAATTGGCAGATAAATGCTCATAATCTCACACTTTTAGTATTCCCAGACCTGAATGGGTGCGCAAAATAAGGGATTTGCAATTTATTAGACAAAGTTTATATATTAGTTTTACTAATTATTATTCTTAAACCTATGTCCTATAAAAGTCCAATAGAAGATTTGAAATACAATTTATCAATGCTTGACTACAGCAATACAATTGGAAGAATTGAACGATTCAAAGAATATGATGCCGATACACTTATGAGCGTTGTTGGAGAAATAGGCAAACTTAATGAACAGGAAGTTGTTGAAACCAACAAAATAGGTGATCGTGAGGGCTTAAAATTTATTCCCGATGGTGCTGAAGGACCTGAAGTCCATACGCCTGAGGTATACAAAAAACTATACAAAACAGTTAGAGACTCAGGATATGTAGGTGCAACTATGCCAACGGAGTTTGGTGGAGGCGGAGCTCCATTTACGACTGCAATATTGTCTGGTGAGATTGGTATAGCATCTAACATGGCTTTTTACATGGGGCCTGGGCTAAGTCATGGAGCAATGAAGACAATATTAAAGAAGGGATCTGATGAACTAAAACAAAAATATCTTCCTAAATTAGTTTCTGGAGAGTGGATGGGTACAATGTGTTTAACTGAACCGCAGTGTGGAACAGATTTAGGTCTAATCAAAACTACTGCAAATCCTATAGATGATCATTATGAATTAAATGGACAAAAAATATGGATTTCATTTGGTGAACATGATCTTACAGAAAATATCATTCACCTTGTCCTTGCAAAATTACCAGATGCTCCAGATGGCATAAAGGGTATAAGCTTATTTTTGGTACCTAAAAGACTTGAAGATAATTCACGAAACCAAATTTTTTGTGGTGGTTTAGAGCATAAGCTAGGCATCAACTCATCGCCAACGTGCGTAATGAATTTAGATAATGCAAAAGGTTGGCTTGTGGGTGACAAACACAAGGGTATGGAAGCGATGTTTCTTATGATGAACGATGCAAGATTGAAAGTGGGTTTACAAGGTATCGCAATGTCTGAGATAGCCTATCAAAA
>CABZNM010000024.1 GCA_902527075.1 uncultured Pelagibacteraceae bacterium | reverse complement strand
AACGTAGTTAGAATTGGATAGCCTGTTCTAATTTCTATTTTTTGATTGGTAAATCTAAGGAAGAGTGAAATAAGTATTATCGCTACTATACTTCTAACAAATAGAACTTGTAAAATTGAAATATTTTCAGATACGAGTCTTACCAAAGTATCTTGGATAGAAAATACGGTCATGCCTAACAAAATGTAAATTATAGATAAAACGTTATTTTCTTTTGTCATATTAGACCCTTTAAAATATATATATAAAAATTATCATAGAGATTATAATCAAGTTAATTGATAATTTTCATGAAAATAAACCCAAGGAGTAATTTATGCTACATATATCAAAATGGGAAATGAAAGTAGGATCTAGTAGGGACTCATTTGGAACCGCTGCCTTAAATATGTGCAAATGTGCAAAAAAAGTAAACGGTATTAATAGTGCAAAATTTTATTGGTTAAATCCAAACGTAATATGTTTTGCTATTGATGCTGATACAGGGTCTTGGGGCGCGGGCGCTGAACCAAATGGTGAAACCATGAAAGCTTTTTTTGATTTAGCTAATCTCTCATCAAATATAATGGATGAGACATGGATTGATGCAGGTTTAGGGCAGGAGAGATCTGATAAGGCTCATTAATTAATAAATTTTATCAGCCAAACCCGAAATTAAGATTGCAGAAGCTACTATTGTGAATACGTTGATAGATATATCTATCAGTGAGTTCTTAGAATCTAAGTTATTATCAAATAGTTTGAAGTAAAACCCTAAATCATAAATAAACATCACGACACCGACTACAAAAAACATACTATAATAAGTCCACGCTCCTTCAGGTCCAACATCTCTAAATATCAGATAAAGACCAACAAGAAAAAAAGTGGATACAAAAGCACCTAAAATTCTAACTATGTAAATACTATTATTTCCTAAGTTAAATTCCTTAACCATAGTCATTGGAAAAAATAATGACCTTATCGAATAAATTCCAGATAAGAGGACTAGAAGACAGTGTATTATCAGTAAAAATACACTATTAAAATTCTCAATCATAAAAGAAACATAGAAGATTCTTTAAAGTTAGTAAATATGGCGGAGAGTTAGGGATTCGAACCCTAGAACGAGTTTCCCCGTTGCTGGTTTTCAAGACCAGTGCTTTCGACCGCTCAGCCAACTCTCCCGAAGTCAATTTATTTAATTAAATGACTTAAAACAACGATTAATTTAAGAAACTAACTTTTGAAACAGTATATACGGTCAGTGCAGAAATTAGAGTACACAATACCATTCCCCACAAAACATCTGAAATAACGATTTGCCAATTAAAAACATTAAATACTGCTTTTACGGTGAGCGCGTAAGTAGCGTAAGTAGCTAGACCGTACATTATGGCTGGAGTTATAACAGAAGTGATAGGACTATTTTTATAAGGTGCAATTACAAAATAAACTAAACCAAGAACAAATATAAGATAAAAGATAATTGCAGATAAAATATCAAAATCTATCTTGAGGTTAGGTGGTAAATTTTTTGTGTATATTTTTACAATAAATGTCTGAATTCCAATCGTATCGATTATCAGAAAGTAAAATAGGGTTGTAATGTATAATTTAATCATCATGATATAGACTTAATGAAAAAAACAGAAATAATCAACTCTCTTATTAGTGCCTTGGGAGCAATTATTTGTATTTCATTTATCGCATTTTTAGATAAGTATTTTGAAGGAGCAATTTGGTTGATACCACCTTTTGGCGCAACAATGGTTCTTGTAATGGCAGCACATTCTAGCCCACTAGCTCAACCAAAGAATATAATTTTAGGTCATATTTTATCTGCTTTATCAGGAGTAATAATTCTTATTCTATTAGGTGACTCATTTTTAGCATTGGGTATTGCCGTAGGCTTAGCTGTGTTTGTTATGATGATGTCTAAAACAATTCACCCACCAGCAGGTGCCAATCCAATCATTGTAATCTTAACGGGCGCAAGTATAAAATTTGTTTTTCTACCTGTAGCTATAGGTTCAATAATAATCGTTGTATTTGCAATAATTTATAATCGACTGATGAACAGAGAATATCCAAATAATAGATAGCTATTTTTTAGCCCTTTCAATTTCTAAACAATACTGATTGATGAATGATTTTCTCATTGGGTTGGGAGGTAATTTGTCAAATTTGAATGCTTCAATATTTTTAAGTTGATTGGTAGAAATTTTTGTTTGATCTGCGATTTTTTTAAGGTCTAGAGAAATCGATTTTCTTAGCTTCGCTAGCTCCTTGATCTTTTGCTTGATGTCTTCTTCGATAGTGATACGTTCCTCTGATTTATTTTTGACATTTAATACGAACATATGGCTATCATCATGCACCATTTTAAAATTATCTCCTAGTAAATTATTTGGGTAGATGCAGCATTTTTCCACATCTACCAATGGGCTTTAAATATATTTTGAACTAAATCACAAAAAGATAAAGTTTTTAAATACCCATATTGGGTCAATTTTTAGAACAGATTTTATGTGGGCCTTCAAATAAAATATCTGCTTTTTTTAGTCTGTTTACTAGGGTTTTGCCTAAACCAGATGCGGTTGTAAGCACTCCTCCTGAACTGTTTTTCTTTATTTGATCAAAATTTAATGCAATACAAAGAGCTGATTCACACACCAGCTTGGCAGTAGATTTGTAGCCTGGATCACCCTCGCCATATAGCCTGAACTTATATTTGTTACCAGTCTCAGTTTTAACAACAAATATACTCTCATACCAACCCTCATCTCTGGTTTTTTTATCTGGTCCATTACCTGGTTTAGTAAACAGTTTTCTAAATAAATTACTTATAGGTGAGATTATCATGAGACCAAGTACACCTAAGCCTAGAGTTGTCATTAATGCACTAATGTAGCTGCCCGTTTTCATGTACTCATTGTATGAAAAATTAGGTCCATAACTTGTTTGATTTTCCTGTTTTAGCTCAGCAGTTCTTCTGACTACTCTTGTATTTGCAACTGCCATTACAAAAGGAGCTGAATATTTTTTAATATCTTTTATGTATTTAATAGAAAATTTATCTTTACTTTTTGAATTGTAATTATTCATTATAAATTCTTTACTATTTAACAGAAAAGGATGAGTAATTTTGTAACTAGATTTGTAATTCTTCATATTAAAGGCAGTTTCAATAGTTCCACCACTCACACCACCTTTGCCTGCATGATAACCATCAATATGATCTATATTCTCATTTAGCATCATGTGACAATAAAAAGAGCCGATATCAGAAGGAATGGAGTCATAACCACAAGATGGAATAATAAATATTCCTTTATCTTCACAGCCTTTATGATAACGGTCGATTAAATCTCTTACCCAAATATTTTCACCGGTAATGTCCAGATAATTTGTCTCGTTTTCATAACATTGATTTACTAACTCATTACTGTACTTGCTAAATGGTCCAGCTAATGACACGATAACTCTTGTTTTTCTAACAACCTGTGACAAAGTCTCCGCATCATCAGACCGAGCAATGAAGATAGGGGGTTTTGATTTTGTTGAATTTGAAGTTTTAGTGAGCTTTTCAGAATTCCTACCAGCTATTGCCCATTTTAAATCACTATAATTATTATCGATGTATTCAACCGCCAGCTTTCCAGTAAAACCTGTTGCACCATATATAATAAGGTCAAATTCTCTATTCATCTTCTATCTTTAAACATTTGAATATGGTATAAATATATATGCTTGATTGGATTATAGGTGGCTTAGTTACAATTTCTTTTCTATATTTGCTTTACTGGGCAATAACAATCATTTTCGGATAGTGATAGAGTTCCTAATACTGCTATTGCAGGATTTATCTTTATTACTTTATTCTTTTTCAGCAATTTTGTTAATTTTAATAGTAGGAGCTTATTTATTTAATTTTTTTAAAAATAATAAGTAAATTCAGTAATTAATTATATTTACTTGATAATTTGAATTAAGTTTAAAAAAAATATGCAAAATATTGATTTAATTGAAAAAAATATAAAAATACCAACAGCTGTCGTAGGTGCTGATAACGAACTATCTCTAAGAGGTGCTCATGAAGCTCATAAACTTGGTTTAATTGACCCTATTTTAATTGGTAACAAGTCAAAAATAGACACTTATTGCAGTATAAACAATTGGAGACCTGATAAATCAATAATTTCAGCCGATGACGAAAAAACTGCATCTAAACACGCATGTGATCTAGCTTCAAGGAATGAAATTAAACTTATTGTAAAGGGGCATGTTCATACAGATATATTGATGAGTGAGTTTGCAAAGAAAAGGTATTCCTTATGGGAAAAAGGATCAAAATTAAGCCATATCTGGTATTTAAGCTTTAAAGACAATGACATTCATCCAATAATCATTACAGATGGTGCGTTAAATATAAATCCTTCATTTGAAACAAAAAAACAGATTTTAAGAAACGTCATTAATTTTGTAGATAAAATTCCAAGTTTTGATGAAAAAATTGCTATATTGTCTGCCACTGAAGAAAATCTTCCTCAAATGCAAAGTTCAGTTGATGCAGTTAAAATTACTAATTGGGCAAATACTGAATTTAAGAATATTGATGTTTTTGGCCCATTGGCTTTTGATAATGCGATTTCTATAGATGCGGCCAAAATAAAAGGGATACAAAACAACGTAGCTGGTAGGGCAAATGTCTTTCTTGTCCCAAATATAGAAACTGGA
>CABZNM010000023.1 GCA_902527075.1 uncultured Pelagibacteraceae bacterium | reverse complement strand
TCTGTGATCATTCCAAAAACATGTGGTTGCAGCAGATGTTATGGTAATACCTCTTTCTTGCTCTTGTTCCATCCAATCCATTGTCGCTGCGCCATCGTGGACTTCACCAATTTTATGACTTTTACCTGTGTAGTATAGAATTCTTTCGGTTGTTGTTGTCTTGCCTGCGTCTATATGTGCCATTATACCAATGTTACGATATTTATTTAATGCGTACTCTCTCATGAACTACCACCTAAAGTGAGCAAAAGCCTTATTTGCTTCTGCCATCTTATGAGTGTCCTCTCTTTTTTTAATTGCTGATCCTTTATTAGCTGCCGCGTCAAGAAGTTCAGAAGATAGTTTTTCAGTCATACTTTTCTCTTTTCTATTTCTTACAGCGCTTACAATCCATCTGATTGCCAGTGCTTGAGATCGATTATTTTTTACTTCAACTGGAACTTGATATGTAGCTCCACCAACCCTTCTTGATCTAACTTCTACAAGAGGTTTTACATTTTCGATTGCTTTATTAAAAACACTCATTGGTGCTTCACCTGTTTTAGTTTGAATGTTTGTAAAAGATTCGTTGATAATTTTTTCAGCAACTGTTTTTTTACCATCTAACATAATTGCATTTGTAAATTTTGTAAGAACAGTACTCCCATGAACTGGATCAGGTAAAATATCTCTAACTTGTGCTTTTCTTCTTCTGGACATAAATATTATTTTGGTTTCTTAGCTCCATAAAGTGATCGACGTTGTTTTCTGTCACTCACTCCCTGAGTGTCTAAAACTCCACGTACAGTGTGATACCTTACTCCTGGTAGATCTTTAACTCTACCGCCCCTTATTAGAATGACAGAGTGCTCTTGTAAGTTGTGACCTTCACCTCCAATATAGCTTGTAACTTCAAACCCATTGGTAAGTCTTACTCTAGCTACTTTTCTTAGAGCAGAGTTAGGTTTCTTCGGTGTAGTAGTATAAACCCTTGTGCATACACCTCTTTTTTGAGGATTGGCTTTTAAAGCTGGAACTTTGTTTCTCTTTAAAACCTTTTTCCTTGGTTTTCTAATAAGCTGACTAATTGTCGGCATAAAGTTTTACGACCTTGTTAAAAAATAGTTAATAAAAATTTTTAAAAAGCAGCGTTTAGAATATTCTACCGCCTGCTATTTAAGATTGCCGCATAATACTTAATAGGCAGTTAAGGTCAATAGATTTTATTGAGTATTTTCGCTGATTTCTGCAGATTCTTCTTCTTTTTTTGCCTGAATAGCCTCTATTTCTAATTTAGCCTCTTTATCAAGCAATTTAGCTTTACTTTCAATCTGATTAAACGTTCTTCCAGTACCGGCAGGGATCAAACGACCCACAATTACATTTTCTTTAAGGCCTTCTAGCCTGTCACTTTTACCTTTTATTGATGCATCGGTAAGAATTCTTGTAGTTTCTTGGAATGAAGCTGCAGATATAAATGATCGAGTTTGTAATGAAGCCTTAGTAATACCTAATAATACTGGTTTTCCAGAAGCGGGTTTTTTTTCCTCACTTATTAACTGCTCATTAGTTACTAGCAGCTCGTATCTATCAATTTCCTCACCACTTATAAAAGAACTATCACCGATTTCAGTTATATGGACTTTTTGCAGCATTTGCCTGCATAACACTTCTATATGTTTGTCATTAATCAAAACCCCTTGTAATCTATAAACTTCTTGAACTTCGTTAATTAAATAATCAGCGAGTGCTTCAATACCAAGTATTTCAAGGATATCGTGAGGATCAGGATTTCCGTCTAAAAGGTAATCTCCTTTCTCTATCGACTCACCTTCTTGATATGAAATATGTTTTCCTTTAGGAATCAATACTTCAATAGGTTCTATCTTTTCATCTTTTGGAGTTATAATAACTTTCTGCTTACCTCTAATATCTTTACCAAATGAAATGATGCCAGAAGCTTCTGCTATTATGGCATGATCTTTTGGTTTTCTTGCTTCAAATAATTCAGCAACTCTTGGAAGGCCGCCTGTAATATCTTTTGTTTTAGACGCAGCTTTAGGAGTTCTTGCTAAAACATCACCTGCATGAACAGTTGATCCGTCTGCAATAGAAAGTATTGAGTCCGGAGGTAAGAAATATCTCGCTTCATTGCCATTAGCTAAGAGAATTACTTCTCCATTTTCATCACGTAATGTAATTCTTGGTTTTAATTCAGTTCCTTTTGTATTGGACTTCCAATCCTTTACCTTCGTATATGTAAGTCCAGTCTTTTCTTCAGTCTCTTCTATCAATGAAATACCTTCTTCCATGTCAACATAATTAGCAGTACCTGATCTTTCTGAAATAACAGGATTGGTAAATGGATCCCATTCACAAATTTTAGTTCCACTTTTCACTTCAGAGTTTTCTTGAACAAGTATCTTTGTACCGTAAGGAACTTTATAATTTGCTAATTCTCTTCCATTTAAGTCATGAATTGCTAATTGACAGTTACGACCCATGACTATTAAATCTTTATTAGAGTCTTCAACGGTATTTTTGTTGAGAATTTTGAAAATTCCATCAGTATTTATCTCAATAAATGATTGGTCATTTATTTGTGCAGCACCACCAATGTGGAAAGTTCTCATAGTTAATTGTGTACCTGGCTCTCCTATTGATTGTGCGGCAATCATTCCAACAGCCTCACCTTGATTTACAAGGAAACCTCTTGCTAAATCTCTTCCATAGCATTTAACACATATCCCTCGTTTACTGTCACACGTTAGAGGAGATCTAATATAAAGTTTTTGAACACCGGCTGTCTCAAGTTTATCAGCTAAATTTTCATCAATATAATCATCTTTCTTTGCAATTTCTTCGTCAGATACAGGATGCTTTATGTCACTCTGCAGAAATCTTCCTAGAATTCGATCTCCAATTGATATAATGACTTCTCCGCCTTCAACCACATCAGAAACCCAAACACCGTTTAAGGTTCCACAGTCAGACTCCGTAATTGTACAATCCTGAGCAACGTCACAAAGTCTTCTAGTCAGATATCCAGAGTTGGCTGTTTTTAGCGCAGTATCTGCTAACCCTTTTCTAGCCCCGTGCGTTGAATTAAAATACTCAAGAACATTTAATCCTTCTTTAAAATTAGATATAATTGGTGTTTCAATAATATCACCTGATGGCTTGGCCATTAATCCTCGCATTCCAGATAACTGCTTCATTTGAGCAGCTGAACCACGCGCACCTGAATTAGCCATCATGTAAATTGAATTTATAGGAAGTTCCCTTTTAGTATTTTCATCTATCTTTTTCGAAGAAATCTCATTCATCATTTCTTGAGCTACACGATCAGTACATTTTGCCCAAGCGTCAATTACCTTATTATACTTCTCACGATTTGTGATTAAGCCATCGTTATACTGTTTTTCATATTTTTCAATTTGGCCAGCTGTTTCCGATACAAGTTGTTCTTTTGAATTTGGAATAATCATATCGTCTTTTCCAAATGAAATTCCTGCTTTGTAAGCATAATGGAAACCTAGAGCCATTATTTTATCAGCAAATATAACTGTGTCTTTCTGACCACAATATCTGTAAACAATATCAATAAGGTTAGATACTTCTTTCTTTCCAAGAAGTTTATTTACAAGTTTTGGCTCTAAATCTTTATGGCTCGGTATAAGATTCCATAGCAGCATTCTTCCTGGAGTTGTCTCAACTCTGATAGTTTTTAATTCACCATCTTCCTGTAAAACGTTTATCCTTGCATGTATTTTTGCATGAACCGTGGTTGCCTTATTTTCAAGAGCTTGTTGTATCTCATATATATCCTTAAATACGCTTCCTTCACCCGGCTCGTTTTCTTTTTCTTGAGAGAGGTAATATAGGCCTAATACAATGTCTTGACTTGGAACTATAACTGGCTTTCCATTTGCGGGGTTTAATATATTGTTTGTTGACATCATAAGAACTCTAGCTTCAAGTTGTGCCTCTAGGCTAAGAGGAACATGAACAGCCATCTGATCACCATCAAAGTCAGCGTTAAATGCTGTACATACTAGTGGGTGAAGTTGGATTGCTTTACCCTCAATTAATGTCGGCTCAAATGCTTGTACGCCTAATCTATGTAGAGTTGGCGCTCTATTTAAAATCACTGGATGTTCTCTGATAACCCTATCAAGTACATCCCATACTTCTGGACGCTCTTTTTCAACCATTTTTTTTGCTTGTTTCAAAGTTGTTGCGAACCCTAATGATTCTAATCGCGCGTATATGAAAGGTTTAAATAACTCAATTGCCATTTTCTTTGGCAAACCACACTGATGCAACTTGAGTTCTGGACCTACAACGATCACAGACCTACCAGAGTAATCTACACGTTTACCAAGCAAGTTTTGTCTAAACCTACCTTGTTTACCCTTTAACATTTCTGCTAGGGATTTTAGGGGTCTTTTATTTGTTCCAGTAATTACTCTGCCTCGTCTTCCATTATCAAATAATGCATCAACTGACTCTTGAAGCATTCTTTTTTCATTTCGAATAATGATATCAGGAGCTCTTAGATCTATTAATCGAGATAGTCTATTATTCCTATTAATAACCCTTCTATAAAGATCATTTAAATCTGAAGATGCAAAGCGACCTCCATCAAGAGGGACAAGAGGTCTTAGTTCTGGTGGAATAACAGGAATTGATGTTAATATCATCCACTCGGGTCTATTACCTGACGAAATAAAAGCCTCAAAAATCTTGATTCTTTTTACTAATTTTTCGGAGAGTGCAACAGCCTTAGTTTCACTGAGTTTTAACTTTAATTGCTCAAGCTCTTGTTCCAAGTCAATTTTTTCTAAAACTTTTCTCACAGCTTCAGCGCCTATGCTGGCTGAAAAAGAGTCTTCACCATTTTCTTCTTTAGCTAATTCTAGCTCTTCCTCATCTAACAATTGGTTCTGTAACAATGAAGTTAATCCAGGTTCGGTAACCATAAATTTTTCAAAATAAAGAACTTTTTCTAGGTCCTTTAATTTCATATCCATCATCAATGCAATTCTACTTGGCAGTGATTTCAAGAACCATATGTGAGCAACTGGAGCAGCAAGTTGGATATGCCCCATTCTTTCACGTCTTACATCTTTTTTTGTAACTTCGACGCCACATTTTTCACAAATGATCCCTTTGAATTTCATTCTTTTG
>CABZNM010000022.1 GCA_902527075.1 uncultured Pelagibacteraceae bacterium | reverse complement strand
ACTCCAGCATCTTCTTTAATTTCAGATGGTAATCCAGACGCAAGAATTTCTCCGTAATTTAAAGCTAGTATCCTGTCTGAAACTTTATTAACGAAGCTCATGTCATGCTCAATCATAATGATCGTAATTTTTAATATGGATTGTATATCTTTGATCCAGAAACCTAAATCATTTGTTTCTTCATTCGTAAGACCTGAAGATGGTTCATCTAATAGTAGTATTTTTGGTGACGTACACAATGCACGCGCAAGTTCTACATTTTTTCTCACACCATAAGGCAAACCATTAATGAGAGTATCTCTGTAGTGTTGTAAATCTAAAAAATCAATGACCTCTTCAACTTTTAAACGATGATCCATTTCACCTTTTCTTACTTTAGGAGTATGAAACATTTCATTCAAAAAATTTGTTTTTTTAAAAATATGCCTTCCTAATAAAAGATTTTGCAGAACAGTTGCATTTTCAAAAAGTTCTAAGTTTTGAAATGTACGAGCTATGCCCAGACTTGAAATTTTATGAGGAGCGACTTTTGAAATATCATTATTTTCAAAATATATTTTTCCTTCATTTGGTTGGTAAATACGACTGATGACATTAAACAAAGTTGATTTACCTGCACCATTCGGACCAATGATAGTAAATATTTCACCCTCATTAACTTCGAATGAAACATTATTTAATGCTTTTACACCGCCAAATGAAATAGATACATTCTCAACTTTAAAAAAACTCATACTCTATCCGTTTTTGTAAATACCTTTTGTTTTTTAAACGTTTGCTTTTTATAGGTTGGGAAGAGTTCAAAAAATAATTTGATTTTCATCCATCGTCCATAAATGCCAAGAGGTTCATATAAAATAAATAAAACTAGTATCAGTCCAAATAACATGGGTTCTAGTCCTGGTTGAGAACCAATATAACTTGGCAGGTAATCTCTACATATTGCGATTAATTGAGGTAAGAAACCGACAAAGATAGCTCCAAATATTGTGCCATGTAAACTACCCATACCTCCAACTACAATAAGCAATAGCAATGTCAGTGACAAAAATATATTAAATATATCAGGGGCAAGGTAGCCAATGTAATGAGCAAGCAATGCGCCAGCTAATCCAGTAAAGGCTCCTGAAATTGCAAATGAAAGCGCCTTATATAAACCAAGGTTAACTCCCAAACTTTGTGCTGCTATTTCACTATCGCGTATGGCAACAAAGGCCCTACCTGTTGGTGAACGCAGTATATTGATTGCAACTAACATTGAAGCTATTAAGAAAAATAAACAAAAATAATAAAAAGTCGCACTGTCGTAAAAACTTAGACCAAGCATTTCTGGTTGAGGCACAGGCATTCCTCTATTTCCACCAGTAAAATGTTCCCATCTGATGAAAACATGTTCTGCAATAAAACATAAGGCCAATGTAGCAATAGCTAGATACATTCCTGTTAGTCTTAAGATTGGAATTCCAATAACTGCACCAACTAAAAAGGACACAACAATAACAATGGGTATTGATAAATAGAATGGAACACCATGAGTTAATAAGAATGCTTGAGTATATGCGCCTACACCTAAAAATGCAGCATGCCCAAGTGATGCTAGTCCAGTGTATCCTGTTAAAATCATGAGTCCAATACCAGCTATAGCTAGGATACAAATGTAAGAAATTTCTCCCAAATAAAAATCATCTATTAACAGTGGCATGACCAACATTAATAGTATCAAACAACCATACCAAAAACGATCACCACCATGACGTGCCATGTTGATGTCTTGAGCATAATTAGTTTTGAATATAAATCTCATTAAACTTTTTTCACCTCAGCTTTGTCAGAAAATAGTCCACGTGGATAAATGATTAAAGTTAGTATCAATACTAAGTATGCAGAGATCTCTCTTATGCCTTCGAATAAATAATTCTCATATGTTCCACATAACTGTTCTACAATTCCAATAATGATACCACCTACAATTGCACCTGGAATGGATCCAAAACCACCAAGCACTGCTGCAGCAAATGCTTTCAAACCAATGAGTGAAATTGAAGTATCAACTAATGTTATAGGAGCTAATAGCACTCCTGCAATCGCAGCGACACCTGCTGAGATTGACCATATTAGAGAAAAAATAAATTTAACGGGAATGCCCATGTAATAAGCAGCTAGTTGGTTTTCTGATGATGCACGCATTGCAACTCCGACCTTAGTGAATGAGAAAAAGGCAAATAGAATTCCCATCAATAATGTAGTACCTACAATAATGGATATGTTTACATAAGAAATTATAAGTCCACCAAACTCAGTAATTTTTCCCGAAAAGGGCGTACTGAAAGAAAAAATATCGGTACCCCAATAAATTGATGCAAACCCTCTAAATATGAAACCTAAACCAATTGTTAACATGACCGTGGCAAATGCAGGTTGACCAATTATTTGTCTTACTACTACTGCATCTAAGAAAAACCCAAAAACAGCAATGATCATGACAGTTAGAACAAAACCAACTATGTAATTCATTCCTAAAACGCCTATGAGAGAAAAGGCAACAAAAGCACCAAGCATCAAGATGTCTCCCTGTGCAAAATTGATGGTTTCCGTAGCTTTGTAAATTAAGACAAAGCCCAAAGCGACTAGGCCGTATATGCAACCAGATGCAACACCATCAATTATTAATTGTATCAATTGCATATTTTAACTTCTTAATAAATAACTTTAATAATAATGAACTTTTTACCGGTAAATATACACTACTTTTTGAACAACTTATAAATATTAGTAGCAAATTCAATTAAAAAAACTTTGTGTTTTTATGATTCTTTTGAAAAGTTGAACAATTAAAACTTTAGTGAGGTTTATATGTTTAAAACTGACGATCGAGTTACTCAGATATGCCTATTTTTGGCAGGTTTAATTTTCATGTTCTATGCAGGTATTATGGCTTTCAATACTGGATTTTTCATTGATAGATATCCTACATTTGATAACGATGCGACTAACAGATATTTCATAGTCTGGTTTGGTCTTAATAATATTATGTTCCTATCTGGTATTTATTACATGGGTTACAAAGGTCTTAATAGAGGATTTTTTGTCTTCACAGTTCCAGCACAAGTATTAACTATTGTTTGGATTGTTATGGCCCTTATGAGATCGGGTGGCGACAATTATACAGGATTGATTGTAGTAATACTAAGTGTAATCCTACTTACAGTTGCACGTTTTAGAATGAATGAATCATTTTCTTATCCCAAGGCGGATACAGCATGGGGTACAAATGATAATGTTGCAAAGGGAGCGCTTTATGGTTCTTTAATTCTTCAAACTGTTATTTTGGTTTCTTATTTTTTTCAACCAAATGGCTTAATGGAAAATAACCCAAATCTTGAAGTTACTGAACAAGGCAGTCATTTTGCATTAGGATTGACGTTTTTAAATGTAGCAGTAATCATTGCATTACTCTTTCAATTGAGAACAGGATTTAATGGCGCGCTAATTACGATGGGTCTTGTTTGGCATGTAATATTTATGTCAATAGTATTGGTAAACATTGCAACAGCTGAGGGCCTGGATAATGGCGATCCATTATTAGCTTTAGCAATCACACTGGGATTTATTTTTAGTGCGACTGCATTTTTTAGATTACAGAAACAATTTTAAGGAGGGAATATGATTAAAATTGAAGATAATGTATCAGTAGTTCTGCTTTCGATCGCGTTAGTTTTTAATCTGATGTATGCATTCATGCATATATTTGATCCTTTTGCGGTTTTATTTTTAGAGAGCATATCAACATCGTTCAATGGCGAGATGACCGCTGATTTAGATGCCATGGTAAGTAATGTAGGCTGGTTCTTCATGATTTTTGCCATTGGTATTTTAATGACTCTAATCGTGCCCAAAGAAGAAAGTGCCGTATTTTTAAGAGTACTAGTTGTAGCTTCGTTCATTACATCGATAAGGATGATCGCTTACTATATGGATGGACAATTGTTGGATCCATCGCCTATGGTCTTATCAATACTTGGATTTATTGGCTTTTCAGTTGTTTTGAGACGACTTGGATTAAATAAGGGAACAACTCTCTAAATTATTACTTTATGACCCGCTTTAAGCGGGTCATATTAATTCTTATACTTTTCAATACAGTCTCATTGTGACATCATGAATATATGGATATTTTAAGAACCCCAAATAGCTGCTTTGATAATATCAAAGATTATTCATTTAGTGCAAATTACTGCGACATAAATGTATCTGATAATCAAACTGCAAGGATGCACTATGTAGATGAAAACCCTGAGAGTGATGAAGCTTTTTTATTGCTTCATGGTGAGCCTAGTTGGTCTTATTTATATAGACACATGATACCTACACTAGCCAAAACAGGAAAACGAGTTATTGCACCTGATTTAATTGGTTTTGGAAAGTCAGATAAACTCGGAAGTCAAAGTGATTATACATACGAAAATCATGTTAGATGGATGAGCTCTTTCATAAATCATTTAGATTTAAAGAATATAACTTTTTTTGGACAAGACTGGGGCGGTTTAATCGGTTTACGCATTGTTGCACAAGATCCGAGTAAATTTAGTGGCATGCTTCTCGCAAATACAATTCTTCCAATAGGAAAGGGAGCGACAGAGGGTTTTGAAGCCTGGAAAAAATATAGTCAAACTGTTGAAGACTTTAACAGTGGCAAGATTGTAAACAATGCGAGTTTAAAGAAATTAAGTGATGATGAAATAGCCGCTTATAATGCACCATTTCCTGATGATAGTTATAAAGCTTGTGCACGCCAGTTTCCAAATTTAGTACCACTTTATCCAGATGATGCTAGCGTTCCTGAAAATATAGCAGCATGGGAAATTTTGAAAAAATTTGATAAGCCGACCTTAACTATTTTTGGATCAAAAGATCCAGTAACATTAGGTGGTGAAAAAATATTTCAAAAACTAATTCCTGGTTGCAAGGATTTGAAACACGAAGTGGTTGAGGCTGCGCACTTCATACAAGAGGATCAACCAGAGCTTTTAGCTCAAGGCTTAATCAATCTCTATAACTAAATGATTGAGTTATACACCTCACCAACTCCTAATGGTTATAAGACTTCCGTTGCATTAGAGGAATTGGACATTCCATACAACGTTCATGTAGTGAATTTAATGAACGGAGATCAGAAAAAAGAAGATTTTTTAAAACTCAATCCAAATGGACGTATTCCTGTCATTGTAGATACTGAAGCAGATGATTTAGCCATTATGGAGAGTGGGGCACAATTAATTTATCTTGCCGAAAAAGCTGGAAAATTATTACCGACAGAACCCGTTGCTCGATCCAAAGTTATACAGTGGCTAATGTTTCAAATGGGTGGAATAGGACCGATGATGGGTCAGGCCAATGTATTCTTCAGATATTGGCCAGGTGAAAAAATACAGCCAGCAATTGATCGTTATCAAAATGAAGGTCGACGCTTATTTGAAGTGCTCGAAACCAGACTTAAAGATCACGAATTTTTAGCAGATGATTTCAGTATTGCAGACATTGCAAATTGGTGCTGGGTTCGTATTCATAAATGGTCTGGCATAAATGTTGATGGATTAGAAGGTTTGCAACGATGGATGTCCATGATGGAAAACAGACCAGCATGTAAAAAAGGCGTATCAGTGCCTATTGATATCATCGAAATGATGAAAAGTCGTAAAAATGAAACTGATATGAAAGAGACAGGATCATCTATAATTCAAAAATAAAATTAAAATGCAAGACCAGTTTATTCTTTTTGGACAGCAACATATATTTACATTTTGCAGTATAATTTTTATTTCTTTCCTTTTACCGCTTTCCCTTAATTACAATAATAATAATGGTCAGATTGTATCTACGAAACTAGTTTTGGGCGGTCTTCTTATAATTCATGAGTTGATAAAACCCTTTTATAGATATTTCTTATTTGGCCATGAATTATTGTTACTGTTTCCTATTCATATTTGTCATTTAGCTGCG
>CABZNM010000021.1 GCA_902527075.1 uncultured Pelagibacteraceae bacterium | reverse complement strand
TGTGACTCATGCATAACTCTAAAGTTTTTTTTGATACCTGTTTCTTCCTGCATTTCTCTCTTAGCAGCTTCGATTGCTTTTTCACCTCGGTCTATTCCACCTTGTGGCATTTGCCATGCAGCTTTGTCTTTTTCGAATCTTTGTCCAATAAAAATTTTTCTCTTTTTATTAAGTATGATAACTCCAACACCTCTGCGATATCGTTTTACTTTTTTGCTGTCTGATGAAAAGCTATTCATCTTTAAACTTAATCTTTTTTTATTTCATTAGATAATAAGTTTAAAGCATATTCTAATTGGGTGTCTTTTACTTCTTCTTGATTCTCATCTTCATATATAAACTCAACTTCTATATCTGGTGTAATACCAATTTCATGTATAGAATCTCCTGAAGGTGTAAAATACAGAGCTGTTGTCATTTTAATAGCGCTTGAGTCTTTTAGCGGAAAAATAGTTTGAACTGAGCCTTTACCATAAGACTGTTCTCCAAGAATTATCGCCCTTTTGTGATCCTGAAGAGCACCAGCAACAATTTCAGAAGCGGATGCGGAACCCTGATTTATAAGAACAATTATAGGTTTTCCGTCAGTAATATCACCTCTGGATGCGCTAAATCGAGAAATATCTTTTTTATTCCTCCCTTTTATAGAAACTATTTCTCCAGTATCAAGGAAATTGTCAGCTACCTTTGCTGATTGATCTAACAGTCCACCAGGATTACTTCTGAGATCAAGAATGAAACCAACTAAACTTGACTCTCCAATTTCATTTGTCAGACTTTGGACTGCATTTTTAATGCCCTTGTTGGCTTGTTCACTAAAGGAAATTAATCGTATATATCCAACATCACCCTCTCTATTAAATCTCACTGCTCTCACAGTAATGATTGCTCTTTTAATCTCTAGATCAATTGGATCTTCCTCACCTATTCGGACAATTGTAATAATGATATTGGAACCAACCGGTCCCCTGAGCATTTCGACAGCATCTTGAAGAGATAGACCTAAAACACCAGTATCGTCTATGTGAGTAATATAGTCTCCAGGTCTAATGCCAGCTTTTGCAGCTGGAGTGTCATCAATAGGTGAGATTACTTTCACATATCCATTTTCCATAGTTACCTCTATGCCTAACCCACCAAATTCACCTCTGGTCTCTTCCTGCATCTCAACAAAAATTTCAGTGTTCATGTATCCTGAGTGTGGATCTAAGGATTGAAGCATTCCATTGATAGCGTATTCAATTACTTTTTTATCATCAACATCCTCAACGTAATTCTTTTTGATAATATCAAAAACATCTCCAAAAACATCTAATTTCTGATAAAGATCTTTATTGCTAGCTGAGAGAAATGTAGAGGCAATCAAGGATATAAGAAAAACGGATATTATAATTATGGGTCGCATGTTAATTTCTGTGATATGGATGATTAATTTTTATTGTAGCAGATCTATAAATTTGTTCTAATAAAATTATGGCTGCAAATGAATGGGTAAAGGTCATCTTACTTAATGATAAGATTTGATCAGATTGATTAAGTGTCTGCTCTGTTAATCCGTCCGTACCACCAATAAAAAAAACTATTTTTTTGAAATGATTGTTAAAAATTAGATTAGAAAATTCTTTGCTTGTAACTGTTTTACCTGTTTCATCCAATGAAATAAATAAATCAGAATTTTTTTTATTCTTTAGTATTTCACTAATTTTTTTGTTAGAACAATGAACTTCTTTAAAATTATTAAAAATTTTCTTTTCTTTAAGAGCCTTTATTCTATCTTTATACTTTTCAAAAAGCTGTTTTTCATTATCAAATCTAAATTTATCTTGATAAATTAAATCAATATTCATATAATTTTATTTTCATTGAATTTCAGCTGACCACATGTTCTCTAAATTATAAAACTTCCTAATTTCATCTTTAAAAAGATGAACTATCACGTCTCCACCATCGATAACTATCCAGCCACTGTCATTTTTACCCTCAATTGATGGCAGTGCTATATTGAGTTTCTTTAATTTTTGGCTAATTGCCTCAGAAATGGATCCAATGTGCCTGTTCGATGTGCCGGTTGCAAAAATCAAGTAATCGGTAAGCGATGTTTTCTCTGACACATTTATTGATACGATATCTAATGCCTTGTTATCCTCTAACTCAACTAATATTTTTTCAACGAGTTTAGTCATTAGTAATAGAAAGGTAATAATTATAAAAATCTTTATCTCGCTCGTACCCCAATCCCTCGTAGAGGCTTTGTGCAGTAGTGTTGTTTTTTTCAGTTGATAACTCAATACCAGATATTTTATTTTTTTTTGCAAACTCTAGAGCTGCAGACATTAATTTTTTACCTAATCCCTGTGTTCTAAATTCAGATTTAACATATAGATCATATAAAACTATTTTTTTTGATAATTCTAATGAGTCAAATGTCGTATAAAGTTGAACAAGCCCGATACAATCGTTGCTTTTTTCAAGAAAAAAAATGTCTGCTTCATTATTATCAAGTCTTTCTTTAATATATTTTTTACATATCTCTACATCAGATACTTTTTTGTAGAATTGTCTGTATAAATCAAACACTTCTCCAATTTTATCAGCATCATTAGAAGTAGCTTTTTTTAATACGATATGATCTGACAATTCTTACCTCTTGATAGTTCTATAAATAGATATTAACAAAAATAAAAAAGTAAATGAAGTAATTGTATATATAAAGCCCATTGGGCCAAACATATCCATAATTCTTCCACCAACTACAGGACCCGCTAAAGAGCCACATTCAAAAACCATGACTAGTATAGCTGTTGCTCCAGCGACTTGCGATGCGCTATATCTTTCTCCTAACATTGTAAGGGAAATGGAAAATAAACCACTTGCAGCCCCACCCCAAATAAAACAACTTACTGCCATGACATAAAAATTATCTAAGTAAAATGAGAAAACTATTGGACAAATAAAAGTTATGATAACAGCTAAGTTCATGAGAATACGTTTATTAAATCTATCAAGCATCACTCCAATAAGGGGTTGACACATTACTCCACCAACTAGAGTGATTGTCACATATTGAAGAGCTATCTCCTGAGCAAATTGGTTCTTGATCATAAAGATTGGAAAAAAAGAAACAAACATTACATCATCTAATCCACATAATATCGCAGCTCCAAATATTGTGGGAGCTGTGATGATTGTTGCTAAAACTGGTAAAGTTTTTTTTTCTGGGAGTTCTGGATCATCAATTTCAAGAGTAACTAATGGAATAATTGCTATAAAAGAAAGGGCTGAGATTACAATAAATGGCAACCAGCCATCAATTCCAGTTATATACAAAACCATCGGCCCAAGTGCAAAACCCGTAACAAAAACTGTATTATATATGGTTACAATTTTTCCACGATTAGTGTCATCTGCCATTGATAACATCCATGTATCGAATGCATTCCAGGCTAAAGCTCCAGCAAAACCAATTATAAATCTAATAACAAACCATGACGTTAAAGTGTCAAAAACTGGAAATGTAAAATAAAGAATTATCGTAAAAATTTGCGCAATAATTATAGATTTAGCTAAACCAATTTTATGAATAATTATAGGTGTAACTCTAACAAACAATATTACAGCGAGAGGTTGAGCTACAACATTAAAACCAATTTCAGTATTGCTATAACCCCGAGACTCTAAAATCAAAGAAAGAAGAGGTATTAAGGTTCCAAGTTTAATTCCTATAATTAAAGCACATAGGAATAATACAATATATGTTTTATAATTATTACCTAAAAACGATTGGACCGTACTTGTCATGAAAATCTTTTTTCATTTATATAAATACTTTTGAAATACTTTAGCACTATGTTTCTACAGAATTGATTAGTGTAAATTTTTGGATCAAAAAGTATTCTTTGCCAAAGACCGTCAACCAAGGAGTGATAAGACTCACTTATCTCTTTTGGTGTGAAAATTGTTTGTTTAGTAAGTTGGTTCAACTTTTTGATTAATTTTTCCATTTGATTTGAATATATTTCATCTTGATGCTGACAAATGTTTAGATATGAAGGCCTGAATTTTACTTCACTGTAAAAGGCAACCCATACAGAAATTTTATTTCTGTTAGCGATTTTGTCGCTGAAATCATTATCCAAAATTCTTAATATACGATCTATAGGATCTAAATTTTTTTCCTCAAAAATTGACTGCCATGAACTTTTATATTCATCTGATAAATACTGAAGTGAACTTAATAAGAGATTTTCCTTAGATTTAAATTTAAAATTAGCGTAACCTTGAGATACCCCAGCTTCTTTTGCGACATGAGCAATTGTTGTATCAGCTAATCCTCTTGCAGCAATAGTCTCAATGGTTGCATTAATCAATTTCAAATGATTTGATGAGCTTTGATCGTTAGCTTCAATAATTTGGCTGCTTTTTTTTGGGGCCACTATCATCAAGAAAACAATATACAATCTTTAACAACAAAGATAGTTTTGTATTGAATAATCATTCAATATGGATATCATATATGTTGTTTCAAATATTTAGAGATTTATGGGCAAAAATTCACATGATGTAATCGTAATTGGTGCAGGGCACAATGGTTTAACTGCTGCAAGTTATATAGCAAAGGCAGGTCTTGATGTTCTTGTTCTTGAAAAAAACGAATGGATCGGTGGAGCAGCAGTAAGTAGAGAATTATTTCCTGGCTGGAAGTATTCTAATTGCTCATATGTTTGTAGTCTTTTGAGACCAGAGATTATGAGAGACCTAGAGTTATACAAATATGGACTTCAGGTTATCCCATACGAGGGTAGCGCAACTATGATGCGAAATGGTGATTATTATGCCCATTATCATGATCATGATATGACAATTAAATCTATTAGACGACATTCGCATAAAGATGCAGAGGCTTACGAAAGATACAGCCGTGATGTACTCAGACAATGCAAAATAATTAAACCATTATTAAAGATGACACCTCCAGATTTAACTTCTTTTAAACCAAAAAATATTTTTGGTGCACTTGAATTTGCGAAATATTTTGCTGCAAAGGATGAGCTCGGTGGCTTAGGTGAGAAAGAAATTTACGATACGATACGTTTTTACACAATGAGTATCAGAGACTATTTAGATGAATATTTTGAAAGTGATATCACTAAAGCTCATTTAGCTGGAAGTGCAATAATTGGGACTGCACTTGGACCTTGTTCACCAGGATCTGCATATGTGTTGCTTCACCATTACATGGGGGAAGTTGATGGATCCGTAGGTTCATGGGGTTATTCAAGGGGCGGCATGGGTTCAATTACTAAAGCAATGACAGGTTGTCTTAAAGCTCATGGTGGCGACGTGAAACCAAATAATCAAGTAGCAAATGTTATCATCAAGAATGGTAAAGCAATTGGAGTCGCAACGACAAATGGTGATGAATATTACGCAAAGAAGATTGTTTCCAATTTAGATGTAAAAAGAACTTTCCTCACAATTACTGAGGAAAAATCTCTTCCATCAGATTTTGTTCAAAAAGTAAAAAATTTTAAAATTAGAGGCTCCTCAGGTAAATTAAATATCGCACTAGATGGATTGCCTGATTTCCCAAGTATACCTGAAGGAGATCCTGGTGGGGGTGGAGATATGCATTTTACTGAAAGCATAGAGGAAATGGAAGGCGCTTACGATGATTGGAAGAGAGGGGAATGGTCAAAAAATCCTTATGTCGATATGTGTATACCCTCAAAAAGTGATCCTACTATGGCTTCTCCTGGTAAGCATTACATGTCAGTATTTATTCAATACGTACCTTTCAATTTAGCAAATGGAGGTTGGAACGAAGAGCGCAAGCAAGCATTTGGTAAACATATAATTGATTGTATTTCTGCATTCTCACCAAACTTTAAAGACCTGATAAATCACTATGAAGTGAGGACTCCGCTAGACTTACACAATGAAGTTGGACTAACCGAAGGTAATATATTTCAGGGCGAATTGACTATGGATCAACTCATGTTCAATAGACCTGTAACTGGATATGCCCAGTACAGAACGCCTTTAAAAAATATGTATATGTGTAGTTCTTCAACACATCCTGGTGGTGGAGTAATGGGAGCACCTGGTGCAAATGCAGCACGAGAGCTTCTTTTAGATATGAATATACATCAAACAGGTAACTATTATTAATGAGTCAGTCAGATTATGATGTCATTGTAATAGGTGGCGGCCATAACGGTCTTGTCTGTGCAAATATTCTAGCAAAAAAGAATAAAAAAGTAATCATAGTCGAAGCAAGGAACACCTGTGGAGGTCTTTTGGATGATCAAATTGTCAACTGTGTTCCTAACTTTAGTAATGAAGTTGTAAGTGCATTAGGTGGTCTATCTGTTAAATATAAACCTAAAAATACAATTGCATTATCTGAAACTGGTCAACATATAAGACTGACCGGTAATCAACATATTGATCACAAATCTATTGCAACTTTTTCTGAGCCAGATGCAGATAGGTACGTTGAATTTCATAACAAGATGTCCTTATTTTCAAAAAA
>CABZNM010000020.1 GCA_902527075.1 uncultured Pelagibacteraceae bacterium | reverse complement strand
AAGTGTGACTGATGAGCTTTTTGAAATTGGTCAGTTTGCTAAACAGTTTTCACGTCCTATTAATGAGATATCAAACGTAATTAATCAGAATAAAAAGAAAATTTTATTTGAGGGTGCCCAAGGTTTTTTGTTAGACATTGATCATGGGACATATCCATTTGTTACATCATCAAATGTGCATGCAAGTTATGCATCAATTGGTAGTGGACTTAACCCTCAACTAATAAATCATGTTCTTGCAATAACTAAAGCATATACAACTCGAGTCGGTAATGGGCCCTTTCCAACAGAACAAGATAATGAGATGGGAAAAAAGTTAGGTGAGATTGGAAAAGAATTTGGTACCGTAACTAAGAGAAAGAGAAGGTGTGGATGGCTTGACACCGTTCTAGTAAGACAAGCTCTAACACAATCTGGAGTTACTGGCATCGCGCTAACAAAAATTGATGTTTTAGATCATTTTAAAGAAATAAAAATATGTGTAGGTTATAAGCTGAATGGTAAAGAGATTGACTATTTTCCAAGCTCAGATGTTGACCAAAATAAAATTATTCCTATTTATGAAACTTTTAAAGGCTGGCAAAGCAATACAACTGGAATAAAAGAACTTGAAAAATTACCTCAAGGAGCTCAAGATTATATAAGTTTGATTTCTAAGCTAACAAAAACTAAAATAGATTTAGTCTCAACAAGCCCAAAAAGAGAAGATACAATATTAATCAATAAAATTTTTAATTAGCTGGTAGAAGTTTGGTTTCCTTTGCGAGACTTAGCATTTCCATCTGAAGTTTTTGAAAAGCCCTTTCTTCAATTTGTCTAACCCTTTCTCTACTAATTTTGTATTCTTTACTTAATTCTTCAAGAGTTTTGGGCGTTTCAGATAATTTTCTATAATGAATAATATTTTTTTCTCTATTATTTAATACATTTACTGCTTTTGATAAAAGCTCTTTTCTCTTCCTTATTTCTTCCTGTTCAGCAATCTTAATCTCATGATCAGCATCTTCATCAACAAGCCATTCCTGCCATTCTTCATCACCATCAGCACTTACAACTGCATTAAGTGAATAATCATTACCTGATATACGACCTTCCATGTCTGTAACTTCTTTTTCAGATACATTTAGTTGGCTCGCAATCTCTTTTACTTGATGAGGCTTAAGCGATCCCTCACTGTAATCACTCAGTCTGTTACGAAGTTTTTTCAAATTAAAAAATAATTTTTTTTGCGCAGCAGTTGTTCCAATTTTCACAAGACTCCAGGATTTCAAAACATACTCTTGAATTGCTGCTCTTATCCACCACATTGCGTAAGTTGCAAGACGAAAACCTTTGTCTGGATCATATTTTTTTACAGCTTGCATTAAACCTATATTCCCTTCAGAAATAAGTTCAGTGACAGGCAATCCATATCCTCTATATCCCATTGCAATCTTTGCAACAAGCCTAAGATGGCTTGTAACAAGTGTGTGTGCTGCATCTGTATCACCTTCATCACGCCATTTTTTTGCTAGATTGACTTCTTGCTTTTCAGAGAGCATTGGAAATTTTTTTATCTGTTGAAGGTAATGGGAAAGACTACCTTCAGATGATAATGCTGGTAATGCGCTTTTGTCAGTCATGTTAGTGATATGGCCCTTTTTTCCTATTTATCAATGACTGGTTTTAAAAGAATTAATCAAATTTCTCAAGTAATCTGGCATAAGAGACTGAAAAATAACCTTTTTTTCTTCCCGTGGGTGAAAAAAACCTAAAGTTTTAGCATGAAGAGCTTGGCCAGGTAATTGCTCAATACAATTCTTGGATGCTTCTGAGAGGGAAGATAACTTTTTTTTTGATGATCTTCCATAAATATTATCTCCTATCAAAGGACAGCCACTTTCAGATAAATGAACTCTAATTTGGTGAGTTCTTCCTGTTTCTAATTTACATTCCAAAACACTCGCTACTGCAATATTCTCATGAATTAGTATTTCTTTTGTTTCATAATTAGTTATTGCTTTCTTGCCTTTTGATGGAGATGAAGACATTTTCTTACGGTTCACCACACTTCTTTTGATAAATGATTGAATTTTCCCTTTGTGTGGCTGCATTTGGCCCCAAGCGATGGCTGTATATAATCTTTCTATACTGTGCTTGGAAAACTGATTAGATAAATGATTGAGAGTAAAATCATTCTTAGCAATTACTACTAGCCCACTTGTATCCTTATCAATACGGTGAACAATTCCTGGTCTTTTATGATCTCCAATGAAAGATAATTCTTGACCGCAATGATTTATAATAGCATTGACTAGAGTACCACTTTTATTTCCAGATCCTGGATGCATAACTAATCCAGCAGGCTTATTAATTACTATCAAATCTTCATCTTCGAAAACAATATCTAGAGGTATCTTTTCTCCTTCTAAATAAGTTTCTTCACTTTTTTCAATTTCTACTTGTATTTTGTCATTTAATGAAACTTTATAATCTGGATCTTCGATCTCACCATTGACAAGAACTTTACTATTTTTAATAAGAAATTTTATCTTTGAACGACTTAATTCGTCTAGATTTTCGCTGAGAAATATATCTAATCTTTTTCCTTTAGACTTCTTGTCGTTGACTTTGTACTGATGTGTCATTATTGATAAGTCATGAGCCAAAGATTACTATTATATCTTGTTATTTTTCTAGGTATAATAATCATTGTTGGTACCACTGTTGTAATCACAACTATAATTGAAAGATCTTCAAATATCGACTTCTTTTCATCTTCTAACAAAGATGAAGGAACTTTACTAATTGGTAAATGTGATCTTAAAGCTAAAGAGACAAAAGCAGTTTCAGTTAGTGACGATAAAATTGCAATTATTTGTGAAAATCGAATTGAAGTTATTGATATAAATCATCAAAAAATTTATAAAGTTATTGATTATAATTAGCCCTATAAAAATTATGGTCTTCTAACTCAAGAGGCGTACGTTTAAGAATTAAGTCAGATGCCTTTTCAGCTATCATAACTGTTGCTGCGTTAAGATTTCCTGTAATGATATTGGGCATCACAGAGGCGTCTACAACGCGAAGCTTTTCAATTCCGTAAACTTTTAACTCTTCGTTAACAACACTTGATTCGTCCTTCCCCATTTTACATGTGCAAGAAGGATGATAAGCAGTATCACCTTTATTTCTAATAAACTCATTTATGGACTCTTTACTCTTTTCTTGGATACCTGGAGAAAGCTCTTTGCCTCTATACTCATCAAATGCCCTCTGATTAAAAATATCCCTAGCAATTTCAATTCCGTCTCTCATTTCATTTAAGTCATGCTCAGTTTGCATATAGTTAAATTGTATTGATGGAGTGTCATTAGGTTTATTCGACTTAAGTCTAATTTCACCTCTGCTAGTAGGCCTCATAGGTCCAACGTGTGCCTGAAATGAGTGACCTGAGGGAGTTTTTCTACCATGATCTAAAACTAAAGATGGAAAAAAATGATATTGAATATTTGGATAATCAACTAAATTATTACTTCTAACGAAACCACCTGTTTCAAGATTAGAGTGAGCTGCTGTTCCAGATTTAAATAGAAACCATTCAATGCCTATAAGAGCCATTTTAATTGGATTATATGAGCTATAGAGTGTAACTGGTTTTTTACATTCGTACTGTAAATATGTCTCTAAATGATCTTGTAGATTCTTTCCAACACCATTTAGGTTATGATGTACTTTAATGTCTAAATTTCTTAATTCTTTCTCTGGCCCAATACCAGACAACATCAATAGCTGTGGTGAGTTAATTGCACCAGCAGATACAATTGTTTCTTCAGTCGCTGTAAACTCATAGTTTTTATTTCGAATAATACATTCAATACCTTTGGCATAATTATTTTCAATAATAATATTTTTTACAAAGCAATGTGTAATTATAGTTAGATTATCCCTTTTCTTTGCTGGATTTAAGTAAGTTACGCTCGTACTTTGTCTTTTGCCCTCAAATATAGTTGTATCCATCAGGCCAAATCCTTCTTGCTTAAAGCCATTCATGTCATTATTAATTTCATAACCGGCTTCTTCTGCAGCATTTAAATATACCTTGCTTAATTTATTTCCATTAGATGAACGTGATAATTTTAATGGTCCACTTTCATTTCTAAATTTATTGTCTAGACCAGATACTGACTCTGATTTTTTAAAATATGGCAGTACATTGCTATATTTCCATGATGGTAACCCTAATTGTGCCCAATTCTCAAAATCCATTGCATTACCCCTGACGTGAACCATGCCATTATGTGATGAACTACCTCCAAGCATTTTACCTCTAGGACAAAACATCTTTCTATTATTCATGAATGGCTCTGGATCAGTTTCATAAAGATAATTATATTTTGGATCATGCATTGTATAGAGAAGCGCCGCTGGCATAGAAGTCTTCCATGTATTATCTGTTGGTCCATTTTCAACAAGCAGCACTTGGATATCAGGATTTTCAGACAGCCTATTTGCCAATACACATCCAGCAGAACCCGCACCAATGACAATATAATCAAAAGATGATTTCATAAGACTAATTTACCAAACAATGCTTTTATAGTACAACATAAGATAGTGCTAAAAAATCTAAATCCAAATTTTGCAATTATTTTATCTACACTTCTTTGGGGCACATGGTGGTATCCACTGAGATTAATGAATGAAATTGCAAATAATAATGCAATCCCACTTTTTCTAAGTTTTATTTTAGCTGGTACATTTCTATTTTTACTCTCTTTAAAAGATATAAAAAAAATATCAAAGCAAAATGTCGTTCTTACAATAATAGCTGCATCTGCAGGCGCAGCCGCAATGTGTCTTTATAATGAAGGTTTACTGAGAGGTAATGTTGCAAGAATACTAATCTTCTTTTACCTAACTTCAGTTTGGAGCACTCTGATAGAAATCTTTTTCATGAAACAAGGATTAACAATCTATCGTGTATTCTCAATTATTTGTGGTTTTGGTGGTATGTTTGTAATGATGGGAATAGATCAAGGAAATTACTTACCAAGTACACTTGCAGATTTCTTCGGTGTACTTTCTGGACTTTTATGGTCAATTTGTGCCACATTGATAAGAGTAAATACTGATTTACGTGTTAATTTTGCCACATCTATATTTATTTTAATGGGAGGAGTATTTGTTATTTTGGCAGTGCTGTTACCTGGTGGTCAATCGGTCGCTGTTGATGGATTTAAAGTTATTGATTATCTAAAAAATAATCATTCAAGTGATTATGAAATACTGCTTAATACTCCTGTAAAATTCGTTAATCGAGATTACACGTCAAATACTATTAGAGTCATGCATAAACCAATTATTTCATTAGACCATAATAATGATTATAACGATATCAGGTTTAGTGTAGCATACATGGGCATTATGGATTGTCATCCTGAAAAAATGGATCAGTTCTATACTGCATACAGAAAACTTTTTAGCCTTCTACATGATGAAAAGTTTGAAATTAATTTTCGAATGCAGGCTGGTGACATATTTAGTTTTAATAATCGTAGAGTATTACACGGTCGTAAAGAATATGATGCAAACTCAGGCGAAAGACACCTTCAGGGATATTATATGGACCGAGATGAAATTGTCGGTCGTTTGAATTATATTGAAAAAATAAATCCTTAAGATTTAGATAATAGTCTTGAGGCTTCACGATCGGATATATATCCAAGTGGATTTCCCGAAGTATCAACAACCTCAATTAACGATCTCGTTCCAAGTATGATAGGTATAAGCTCTTCTAATGTATCGTTCTCATTAGCTCTATGTGCAATTTCCATACCCCTGTGAGTGTCATCTTTTTTTGTCATCACTGCTCTTGCTTTTAAAACTCTAGCCCTATTAACATCTCCTACGAAACTTGAAACATAATCATCTGCTGGATTAAGTAAAATTTCTTCAGGTGTCCCAACTTGAACTAATCTTCCACCATTTAAAATACCAATATGATCACCAAGCTTTAAAGACTCATCTAAGTCATGAGTGATAAATACGATTGTTTTTTTAAGTTGGGACTGCAATTCGATTAACTGTCCTTGCATATCACTTCTTATAAGTGGATCAAGAGCACTAAAGGCTTCATCCATAAGTAAAATTTCTGGATTGGTTGCTAAAGCTCTCGCAAGGCCTACCCGTTGTTGCATACCTCCTGACAATTGGCTCGGATATTGATCTTCAAACCCTGAAAGTCCAACAGCATCGATCTGGTGCATTGCTGTTTTATTTCTTTGCTCTAGCTCGACTTGTTGAATTTCTAGTCCATAAGCAACATTTTCAATAACAGTCTTATGTGGGAATAAACCAAATCTTTGAAAAACCATACTCATATTTTTCTTCCGAAATTCTAAAAGTTCCTCAGGTGAGAGATCTAAAACATTTTGGCCGCTGACAAAAACTTCTCCATCTGTAGGATCAATAAGTCTATTTATATGTCTAATAAGAGTTGATTTCCCTGACCCAGATAAGCCCATACATACGAATGTTTCACCTTCTTCAATTGAAATTGAAACATTATCTAATCCAACAGTATGGCCAGTTTGATCCAAAATTTCTTCTTTTGTGGCACCAGCTTTAACATTCTCAAGAACTTTACCTGGTGTAGGCCCAAAAATTTTATAGATATTATTAATCTCAATCTTTGACATTAAATTATTTCTTTTTTGCAGGCTGGTTACGTTCTTGAATCTTCTCACCATAGGCTTGGGTCATTCGATCTAGCACAATTGCTAAAAGTACAATTGCTAATCCTGCTTCAATTGCAGCACCAACATTTAATTGTTGCAATCCAAGTAAAACTTCATCTCCTAAACCACGTGTTCCAATCATCGACGCAATAACTACCATAGCAAGAGCCATCATCGTGCATTGATTTATACCTTGCATTATATTTGGCAAAGCTAAAGGCATCTGTACCCCCCATAGTTTTTGTTTTCTACTTGCACCAAAAGACTCTGCTGCTTCAATAACCTCCTTATCTACTAATCTTATACCAAGATCTGTTAAGCGAATTAATGGAGGACAAGCATAAATAAATATTGAGATAATTGCTGGTATTGCACCCAAACCAAATAAGATAATACCAGGAATGAGATAGCAAAAAGCTGGGATTACCTGCATTAAATCTAATATTGGCAGTATAGCATTTCTAACTTTTTCATTTCTCGCCATTGCAATCCCAATTGGGATACCAATAATAATACAAATGGAAATACCTATTACTACCATGGTAGTAGTTTCAATTGCCTTATCCCAGAAACGAGGATTTAAGAATCCAATGAAAAATGTGCAAATACCTACAAAAACTGTAGTTCCGAGCTTGCGCCCACTTGAAAAATATGTGATAGCGATAACTGCAATAATAACAACTGGCCATGGTGCCTGAACAATTATTTCTTTGAGCTCAGTATAGCCTCTTAACAGGCCGTATCCTATAGCATCAAAAATAAGTCCATATTCGCTTATGAATACTTTCCATCCATCGTTTATCCAATTCATTAATGGCGTATCCAGCCATCTTGGCCAATTATTCAACCAGCTTAAATCAGTGAGAAGCTCTCCAATGTTATCTGGTTTCTTTTTTGAAGCGTTATAACTTACAACTAGCAAAGAGCCAAACAAGACTGTAAAGATAGCGTAATATATGCTTTGGGGAATTTTTTTCATTTTAATTTTTTTATCAGCAAGGAGGTTAATATTTAACCTCCTTGACTAATATTTTTCTCTAAAATTTACAGAGATTTTTTTACGTTATCAGCAACATTAGCAGGAACCCAAGACTCCCATGATGAGTCAGTTTCTAAATAATGCATTGCTGTAGCTCTCATGTCACCATCAGACTCATCAACATAATATGCAAGCATATTGTTAACAACTGCTGTAGGAATTGTGTAAGCTTTAGCAAAATCTATAATATCAGGATTTGCCGCAGCAAACTTACCAGTTGCAAGTTTTGTAAGAGCCATATCTTTGTATTCACAAGCACATGAAGGCTCGTAAACTTCAGGGCCATTAGCTTTGATGTCTTCAACAACAGTCATCATATCACCCCAGCACTTCTCATCATAAGCTGGTTCTGTAAGTCTTACTAAATCAACTTCTGATTTTCCCATTAAACTTGTTGGAGTCCAATAGTAAGTAACAATTGGTTGATTTTTTGTCGAAGCGGCCATTATAGCTGCATCCAAAGCTCCACCGGAACCCGGATCAAAGTTAGTATATAACTCGTCCAGACCATATTCTTTAAGCTTAACTAGATTAATTGTATAACAAGTCCATCCAGAGATACAACTTGTTAGTCTTCCTTTAGCAGGGTTTTCTGGGTCTTTGAAAAGCATAGCAATCTCTGGTTTAGCAAGATCTTCTACACTGGTAATGTTATGCTTTTCTGATGTGGCTCTATCAACAAAAAATGCTTGTTCAGAGGCTGGTGTATTAACCCCAAGAAATACAAGGTTTCCACTATCAAGTTCTGGATCAATAAGTTGAACGTTATTGTCAGTCCAGTGCTCAAAGATTATATCAATTTG
>CABZNM010000019.1 GCA_902527075.1 uncultured Pelagibacteraceae bacterium | reverse complement strand
TCTAAAATCTAATGCAGGCAATGAAAAAATGCAGGAAATTTCTGCTGCAATTCAAGAAGGTGCACAGGCCTACTTAAATAGACAATATTCCACTATCGCATTAGTTGGTGTTGTAATCAGTGTTTTATTATTTCTTTTCTTCCGAGATTTCTGGGTTGTTGGCGGATTTTTAATTGGTGCATTATTATCTGGTGCGGCAGGATATATTGGAATGATAATATCTGTTAGGGCAAATGTAAGAACTGCTCAGGCAGCGAATGAAAGTCTTTCAAAGGGTTTAAATGTAGCTTTTAAAGCTGGTGCTGTTACTGGTATGCTGGTTGCTGGTTTAGCTCTTCTATCAATATCTGTCTATTATTTAATTTTAGAGAATAGCAACGTAAGTAATGAAACATTAAAACACGCTCTTGTCGCATTAGGTTTTGGCGCCTCACTTATTTCAATCTTTGCTAGATTAGGTGGTGGTATATTCACTAAAGGTGCTGATGTTGGAGCTGATTTGGTAGGTAAAGTTGAGGCTGGTATCCCAGAAGATGATCCACGAAATCCTGCTGTAATAGCAGATAATGTTGGTGATAATGTGGGTGACTGTGCTGGAATGGCTGCTGATTTATTCGAAACTTATGCAGTTACAATAGTAGCGACTATGGTACTTGCAACTATATTTTTCACAGGAGACCTTGCTAGCAAAATGACTATTTACCCAATGGCAATAGGAGGTAGCTGTTTGATAGCATCAATCATTGGAACATTTTTTGTAAGACTTGGTAAATCTCAAAATATAATGGGTGCATTGTATAAAGGGTTTGTCGCATCAGCAATTTTATCCTTGGTATTTATTTACCCTGTTACGCGATATATAATTGGAGACATGTCAAATACGATTTCATTTGGTGATACGTCATTCAATGGTAATTCGTTGTATATTTGTGCTTTAGTTGGAATAGTTATAACTGGACTATTAATCTGGATAACAGAATATTATACAGGTACAAATTATAGACCAGTGCAAAGTGTTGCAAAAGCATCTACGACTGGTCATGGTACAAACGTAATTCAAGGTCTAGCTGTATCAATGGAAGCAACTGCATTGCCTGCTATTGTAATAGTTGTTGGAATTGTTTTTACTTATCAACTTGCTGGCTTATTTGGAATTGCTATATCAGTCACAGCAATGTTGGCTTTGGCCGGTATGGTAGTAGCCTTAGATGCGTACGGACCTGTTACGGATAATGCTGGAGGGATTGCTGAAATGTCAAATCTTGACGAAAATGTCAGAAAAACTACAGATGCACTAGATGCTGTTGGAAATACAACAAAAGCAGTCACAAAAGGATATGCCATTGGTTCTGCTGGATTAGGTGCGCTTGTTTTATTTGCAGCCTATGTTGAAGATTTGAAGTTAATACCCGAACTTACACCCAACTTTAGTTTAGAAAATCCATATGTTGTGGTAGGACTTTTAATTGGAGGGCTTCTTCCATACCTTTTCGCTTCGATGGGAATGATGGCCGTTGGAAGAGCTGGTGGAGAAGTTGTAGAAGAAGTAAGAAAACAGTTTTCTGATAATCCAGGAATAATGACCGGTGAAGTAAAACCCGATTACTCAAGATCTGTTGACATGCTAACCAAAGCCGCAATTAAGGAAATGATTATCCCCTCTATGCTACCTGTTTTATCACCCATAGTACTTTTCTTTATTATTTCATTTGTTGCAGATCAAAATGCAGCAGTATCTGCAGTAGGAGCAATGCTTTTAGGAGTAATTGTAACAGGTATTTTTGTGGCTATATCAATGACTGCTGGAGGAGGCGCATGGGATAATGCCAAAAAATATGTTGAAGATGGAAACTTTGGCGGTAAAGGCTCTGAAGCTCATAAAGCTGCTGTTACAGGCGATACTGTAGGTGATCCTTATAAGGATACGGCAGGGCCAGCAGTTAATCCAATGATAAAAATTACAAATATTGTAGCGTTATTACTTTTAGCTGCGCTTTAACAGATTTACTGGCCTCTAGTAAAGGCTTCGTACAATTGATCGGTAATTCCGTAAGCATCACGTATTACTCTTGTCTTTTCTTTTGAAAATGCAATTTGGTTAAATTTCTTATCGTCTAAAACATCCTTCTTCTCTAAAACACCTGATGAATTAAAAGCAAACCTAAATATATTTTGAAATTGTATTTCATCTTGCTCAAAAACTTTCTTTTCTTTAATTGATACAAGATATATCCACACATCATTTACGTCAAAAATTTCAATTGATGGAGAGCCCATGACATTTAAAATATCAGATTTTGTTGTTTTGCCCTCTGAAAACTTTGAAATACTATCTGAGGACATCAAAAAATCATCAATTAAATATCCATGTTGCTTATTTATTGGAGAGCAACTATATAAAATAAGTGATAATATGAATATTATGAACAATTTCATTTATAAATGTTTTCTCTAAGATCAAAAAATAAATATAAAGATATCACACCTGAAATCTACCAAAATATAATTGAAAGATCGAGATCTAAGTTTTTTTATTTAAAGTTGGACATTGATGATAGCTTTGAGTCGAGATTTGACATTATTATTCTTCACTCTTTCATCATTTTTTACTTTCTTAAAAATATTACAGAAAATGAGAAAAAATTATCTCAATTATTGTTTGATTACATGTTTAATGATTTTGACAACAATCTCAGAGAAATGGGTTTTGGTGATATTGCTGTTAACAAAAAGATGAAGGTCTTCATAACGGCATTTTATGGTAGAATTGCAAATTATAGCCGGGGCGTTGATCAAATTGAAAACAAAAATGACGATGAAGTACTCAATCGTGCAATACTAAATAATATTTATAAAGGAAAAAATATGAATCCACTTTACTTAAAGTTTTTTAAAAAATATATAATTAGTAATTTAGATTTTTTTAATTCAAGAGATTTAAAAATTAATATCAATGATAGATTCAAATTTATTGACTTCCCAATCGAGGAACAAAGTAATGCAAGATAACATTACATTATCAATTGATACGCTTGGAAGTGAAACTAAAATAAAAGATATTTGTCATGGTTTAAGTTTATCTTCTGAAAGAAATATCAATTTTAAATTTTTAATCTATGGGAATGAATATGAAATTAAAAAAAATATTTCAAATTATAAGTCTCTCACAAAAGCATCTGAAGTTATCCATTGTGAGGAGTTTATTAAAATGAATGATGTCCCATCTGATGTAAAAAATAAAAAAAAGTCAAGTATGTTTAAAGCAATTGAATCTGTTTCGAACAAATATGCTGATGCAGTATTGTCATTTGGCAATACTGGAGCTCTAATGACATTTTCACTTTTGAGGATCAAAACATTAGCCGATATCAAAAGGCCGTCGATAGCTTCAATATGGCCAAATTTAAATGGAGACTCTATAATTTTAGATCTTGGAGCAAATACCAAACAGGACAGTAGATTTTTGGTAGATAATGCACTTCTTGGATCAAGTCTGGCATCAGCTTTATTTCAAATTAGTAAACCAAGTATTGGGTTGCTAAATGTTGGTACAGAAGATAATAAAGGCAATGAAGAAATAAAAATTGCTGCTGAAAAACTTCGAGACTTGTCGTTTAAAAAAATAATAAATTATTTTGGATTTGTTGAAGGGAATGACATATCTCTGGGCAAAACTAATGTTGTTGTGACTGACGGATTTTCAGGCAATATTGCTTTAAAGACAGCTGAGGGAACTGCCAATATGATACAATCTAATCTCAAGAATGCATTTAATAGTTCTATCTTATCTAAGTTAGGATATGTATTCAGCTCTCAAGCACTTAAAAGTATGAACGATAAATTAGATCCAAGAGTTCATAACTGTGGTATATTGATGGGACTTAATTCCCTGGTTGTAAAATGCCATGGTAAGTCAGAGTTTAAGGGCGTTTCATATGCCGCTGATATTATTTATTCTCTTATGAGCAATAATGTTAACGACAAAATAGAAGACTATTTGAGACAAATTAAAGACAATCTTAATAATTAATTCTTAAAAAAAGAAATTAAACTATTGTTTTAACATTATTATTTACATATAATTTTTGAATATGGAGAAAACAACAACGCGCTCAACACTTAGTGAAGCCGTATTCAAAAACGTTGGCCTATCTAGGAATGAATCCTCTGCCCTTGTTGACTCTGTATTTAATGAAATTTTAAAAAGTTTGATAGAAGGAGATGATGTAAAGATTTCTTCCTTCGGAACCTTCATTGTTAGAAATAAAAAAGAACGTATTGGTAGAAATCCTAAGACAGGTGAAGAAGTTCCTATAACTGCAAGAAGTGTAGTTACTTTTAGAGCTTCTAATGTTTTAAAATCAAGGGTAAATTTGAAAAATAAAAGCCAGAAAATAGAAAATATAGAAGTAACCAATGAATATTAAATCTCCTGAAGCATTTAGAACAATAAGTGAAGTTTCAAAAGATTTGTCATTACCTCAGCATGTGCTAAGATTTTGGGAGACTAAATTTATCCAAATTAAACCTATAAAAAGAGGCGGTGGAAGAAGATATTACAGACCAGAAGATATAGAGCTTCTTAAGGGGATTAAGTATTTATTATACAATGATGGCTACACAATAAGAGGTGTTCAGAAAGTTATTAAAGAAAATGGTGCTAAAAAAATAATTTCTAATCCAAGACAAAATAATGACTTTACTTTACATAAGGATAGGCATAAAAGCACTGCTCAAAAGGAAATCTCATTACAAGGCACGATTACAGATAATAAAAGAAAAAAGTTAATGACTGTCTTAAATGATTTGGTTGAATTAAAAAGAAAAATAAATCAAGGCGAATAAATGGCAAAAAAATCTACGGTTAAAGTTAGGCTTGTACCTGAAGAAAAAACTGATAGTAAATTTTACTATTATGTAAAGAAGCCAACTTCTGGGTTAAAAGCGAAGGATAAATTGAGGTTAAAAAAATTTAATCCTGCAACCAGAAAACATGAATGGTTTATTGAAAAAAAACTTCCACCACACAGTAAATAATTATTTCTTTTTAAATTCTTGGTTTTCATAATCTATAAAGTTCTGTATTATTGAAAGCCATATTGATTTTAATAGTTTAGAATTTCCACCAAGCTTTGATGTTTTTTTGACTATTTTTTTTGAAATTTCATTTATTCTTTTTTTATCGACAATTTCTGTTTGTCTTTTCTTCAAACTAAGTGCCTTTTCGACCAACTTTGATCTCTTTACCATTAAAGGAAGAAGTTTATCATCAACTTGATCAATTTTCTCTCTAATAAACTTCATTTCCTTAGAATTATTTTTCACTCTTACTTGTTCCTTTTAAATGGACGCAAAATATACATCGATGGAAATACCCATATAATTCCTAATATAGAATAAGCTAAAAGTTCTAACAACCAATGATTAAAGTTGATTTTGGATAGAAATACCATAACTAATAGACAGTAAATGAACATCACAATTAAAAAAGTAAATATACTTAGTATTTTTTTAAGCTTAACCATCAAACACATTTAAGTATGGATTATTCTAAAATCAACATATTTTCACTATGGTTAATAATATTAGCTTTTTCAGTCGTTTTGATAATTTTAATTGGGGGTTATACGAGAATATCAGACTCTGGGTTGTCAATCACTGAGTGGCAGCCACTAAGTGGCATTTTATATCCATTAAGTGAACACTCCTGGAACCTCGAATTTGAAAAGTACAAGCTGATAGACGAATTTAAACTAATAAATGCATCAATGACTTTGAGCGAGTTTAAATTTATTTATTTTTGGGAGTGGTTTCATAGAGCATTTGCAAGACTAATTGGTTTTATTTATTTGTTACCTCTTATTTATTTCCTATTTAATAAAAATATAGATAGAAAATATTACTTAAGTATATTTCTCATAGGAGTTTTATTAGCCTTACAGGCAACTGTGGGTTGGTACATGGTTAAAAGTGGATTGTATGGTAGGGTTGATGTTAGTCAGTACAGGTTAGCCCTCCACTTAACCCTTGCTTTCATTATCTTAGGTATAATTGTCCACACATACATTAAAGTTAAAATAGACCAAGGAGAGTATCTTTCAATCAGTGGTTATGAAAAAAATAGAAAAGTTGTTGTTGCTGTATTTATCTTAATATTTTTTCAAATTATTTATGGTGCTTTCGTTTCTGGAACCGACTCGGGCCTCTTGTACAACACTTGGCCTCTTTATAATGGAACTTTATTTCCAGAAATAACATTTTTAGATAGCACTATTAAATATCTTTTCTTTGAAAATGGTGACTTTATAGTTTTCTTCCATAGAACATTTGCTTTTGTCCTGCTTATCGTAGTAGTTTATTTAAATTTTTTAGTGTTAAAGTCTAGTAATTCTAGAAAAGTAAAAGTTATAATTTTATATTTTGATATTTTTTTTATTTTACAGGTAATCTTAGGTATTGTCATGACCTATTTGAATATACCATGGTACATTGCTCTAATGCACCAAGGTAACTCAATAATACTTTACTTAATTTCAATAATAATGATTGCACTAAGTAGCAAAGAAATAAAATTTTCAAATTGAAAAAAATTTATTTATGCTGATTCTAATGCATTTTTTAAATCATTTAAAATATCATCAATATGCTCTATTCCTATTGACAATCTAACATAGCTTGGGTTTACTCCTGCTGACTCCATATCTTCATCAGAAAGTTGAGAGTGAGTGGTTGTTGCAGGATGAATAGCCAAACTTCTAGCATCTCCAATATTTGCTACATGATAGAACATATTTAAATTATTTATGAATTTTTCACCACTGGATTTACCCCCTTTTAACTCAAATCCGCAGAGTGCTCCATGGCCACCTTTTAAATATTTATTTGCTCTATCACCAGCTTCACCTTCATCGAGTCCAGCGTAAATGACTCTTGAAACTTTATTATGATTTGACAAGTATTCAGCGACTTTAGCAGCATTAACGCAGTGTTTTTCCATTCTTAAAGATACGGTTTCAAGACCTTGTATTATCTGAAATGCACTTTGAGGACTTAATGCAGGCCCCAAATCTCTCAAACCAACAAACCTTGCTCGAACAATGTATGCAATCGGTCCAACTGCTTTTGCAAACTCAGTCCATACCATTCCATGATAACTTGGATCAGGATTATTCAACATAGGCTGTCTTTTAGGGTCTTTTGCCCAGTCAAATTTTCCACTGTCAACAATGATACCGCCAATTGTTGTTCCATGACCGCCAATAAATTTTGTAAGGGAATGAACAACAATCGTTGCTCCATGTTCAATTGGTTTACATATTACTGGCGCTGCAGTGTTATCTACTATTAGAGGTATATTATATTCATCGCCAATATCTGCAACTTCGCGTATCGGAAATACTTTAAGCTTTGGATTTGGAAGAGTCTCGGCGTAATAGGCTCTAGTATTATCATCAGTAAGTTTTCTAAAATTTTCAGGATCCGATGGATCTGCAAAACGTACTTCTATACCTAGATCCTTCATTGTATTTGCAAAAAGATTCCAAGTTCCTCCATATAAATCAGTAGAGCTTACAACGTTATCTCCTGCTTTTACTAAATTCTGAATGCTTAACATTGAAGCAGATTGGCCAGAACTTACACATAATGCACCAACACCACCCTCCATTGCAGCAACCCTTTTTTCAAGCACATCAACCGTTGGATTCATAATTCTGGTATAAATATTTCCAAAATCTTTTGCTCCAAATAAATTTGCAGCATGTTCAGTATTGTGAAATTGATACGATGTTGTTTGATATATTGGTACAGCTACTGACGTCGTAGATGGATCAGCTCTATAGTCACCACCATGTAACGCGATTGTTTCAGGATTTACAGACTCCGCTGGATTAAATTTATTTTTTGCCATATTGATTATTCCTTAGATTTAGATTTTTTATATTAGCCGACTTAATCATTTATTTTCAGGAAATATTCTATGCTAGCAAAGATGTGTAAGTAAAGTTAATAAAATAGTACCATTATACCTTGATATAAATTATTGAATTATAATTATAAATTAGAATTTCTTGACAATTTTTGACAATTTCATTATTAAAATTACCATGGTTACTAGTAAAATAGCAAAACAAACTAGATCTTTAAGCTCAAAAGAGTCTCAAAAAGAATGGATTTTAATTGACGCTTCCGAAATTGTATTGGGTCGATTAGCTTCTGTAGTATCAAATATTCTAAGAGGCAAACACAAGCCATCTTTTACTCCTCATGTTGATTGTGGAGACAATGTAGTGATTATAAATGCTAAAAAAGTAAAATTTACTGGAAATAAGCTAGATGACAAAATTTATTATCGACACACTGGCTACCCAGGGGGAATTAAATCAACTAATGCAAGAAAAATACTTGAAGGCAAAAACCCTGATCGTGTAATAAGGCTTGCAGTTAAAAGGATGATTCCAAAAGGCTCTCTTGGTAGAAAGCAACTTTCAAATATGAAAGTTTATAATGGATCAGAGCATCCGCACGAAGCTCAATCACCAAAGATACAAAATATAGATAATTTAATATGACAAATATAGAACCAACAAATATTGAAAACCCAGAAACTAAAATTAAACCTGTTTTGGATGCTCTAGGCAGATCATATGCAACTGGAAAAAGAAAGAATGCAGTAGCAAGAGTTTGGATAAAGTCTGGATCAGGTAACTTATCAATTAATGGAAAAGAAATTAAAGACTACTTTAGTAGACCAGTGTTAAATATGTTAGTACACCAGCCATTAGAACTTACTAACAAAAAGATGAATGTTGACACTGTAATTACCGTAAGTGGTGGAGGCTTATCTGGACAAGCAGGTGCAATCAGGCACGGCATATCTAAAGCATTATCTTTATTAGATCCAAATTTAAGATCTATATTGAAAAGTGAGGGACTTTTAACAAGAGACTCAAGAATAGTTGAACGAAAAAAGTATGGAAGGCGTAAAGCCAGAAGACGTTACCAATTTTCTAAAAGATAAAGCCCACTTTTTTTTAATAACATTTATACTAAAGCTGTGAAAAACATAGTAATATATGGTGCAAGTGGTTATGTAGGTCAAGAATTACTTAAACTTTGTGCCAATCATCCTGAAATAAATATATCAGGCCTCTCTGCTAATTCGTCAGTCGGTCAAGATATCGATTTTGAATTAAAAGATACGAGAAAGACAAAAATTAAATTCGAAAAAATCGAAAATATAGATTTATCAAATGTAGACTTTTTATTTAATTGTTTACCGAATGATCAAATGCATAAAATCGTCAACAGTATTGCTACAAATATTAGAATTATTGATTTATCGATAGATTTTAGGCTTAACAATCTATCAG
>CABZNM010000018.1 GCA_902527075.1 uncultured Pelagibacteraceae bacterium | reverse complement strand
TCGTGATGTGTATGGTGAATTCAAGGCTCCAACTGGTATCAGTAATATTCAAGAGTCACAGAATAATGACTATGAGCCAGTAAGAAAAAGAGTGGAAGCTATATCTGATAAGATCGGAAGACGTATTAAATTTTTGGTTGGCAAACCTGGATTGGATGGCCATTCAAGCGGGGCTGAACAAATTGCTGTGAGTGCAAGTGACTGTGGAATGGATGTTTTATATGAAGGAATAAGACTGACTCCACAACAAATAGTTAAGTCGTCTGTTGAAGAAGATGTTCATATCATTGGGTTATCAATTTTGTCTGGTTCTCACGTTCAACTAGTGGAAGAGATTATGTCAGAGATGAAAAAGAATAAAATTTCAGATATACCTGTTATTGTTGGAGGCATTATTCCTACTGAGGATGAAAAAAAACTAAAACAAAATGGAGTGAAGGCTGTTTATACTCCAAAAAATTACCAACTAAAAGATATCATGAGCGATATTGTAGGAATAGTTGAGGGCAATATAAATCAATGACACGAATAGATGGACCTGCTGTTGAGCCGCTGAATGGGGATATAAATAAATTAGTTATTTTCTGCCATGGTTATGGAGCGGATGGTAACGATTTGATAAATTTAGCAAATTATTTTCAGCCTGTATTACCAGATGCTTTATTTATATCTCCTAATGCTCCAGAAAAATGTGCAATGAATCCATTTGGATATCAATGGTTTGATTTTCAGTCTGGAGATCCAGCTAGTATCTGGAAAGGTGTGTTGAATGCTGCAGATATTTTAAACTCATTTATTGATGATCAATTAAATAAGTATAATTTGACAGATAAAGACCTTGCACTCGTTGGTTTTAGTCAAGGCACTATGATGAGTTTGCATGTTGGATTAAGAAGACCACAAGCAATGGTTGGTATTATAGGTTTTTCAGGCAAGCTTATCGCTGGTGACCTTCTTAAAGACGAAATGAAATCAAAACCTCCTGTTTACTTAATACATGGAGATGCTGATCCTATGGTTCCTTATCAGGAAACGATCGAAGCTGAGAAAATTCTAAATAACTTTGAAGTTGATGTACAATCACATATCTCGTCTAATACTCCACACTCTATAGCTCAGGATGGACTTGAAATTGCTATAACTTTTCTAAAAGAAAAATTTGAAATTAATAAAAGATAAATTTTTTTGAATTTTTTTTTATTCTGCATATATTTATATATTCATGACCGATAGAATTCCGTTAGAACAATGCCCTGCACTTGTTTTAAATTCAGATTTTAGACCATTAAGCCATTATCCACTCTCAATTTGGTGTTGGCAGGATAGCGTTAAAGCCGTGATCCTTAACAGAGTGAATATTGTCTCTAACTATTCAAGGGAGATTAGAAGCCCAAGTTTCCAAATGAATTTGCCGAGCGTAATAAGTCTAAAGTCATATATCAAGCCAAATCGTAATCCTATTTTTTCACGTTTTAACGTTTTTTTAAGAGATAAGTTTAGCTGTCAATACTGTGGCTCTGGTAATGATTTAACTTTTGACCACCTCATTCCTCGATCTCATGGTGGTGAAACGACATGGGAAAATATTGTTACTGCATGTTCTCCATGCAATGTCAGGAAAGGAGGAAAGTCACTTAAAGACTCAAAAATGAGACCTTATAATATGCCAAAAATCCCTACCATGGCAGATCTCGATAAGTGTGGAAGATCATTTCCACCAAATTTCCTTCATGAGAGTTGGGCTGACTTTCTATATTGGGATATCCAGCTAGAAAAATAATTAATATCTTTCAGCAAAAAAAATGGCTGCCTTTGTTGTATCATTAATCACTTTTCGAAGAACTTTATATCCAAACGCATCTTTTGAACCCATATCTATAGCAGTATTTTTATGATTAACTTCATCTTCCTGGAATTTAATAATTTTTTTCCGAACGTCTTCATCAATCCCCTCAAGTTGGTCTATTTGTTGTTGATAATGCTCCTCAATAATTTCTTCCACGGCCTCAGTGCAAACATATGCAGCTTTACTACCCATGAGAGCAGTACTTACTCCCATTACAAATGCACCTGTATCAAAAAGTTTAGATAATTTTGTAGGTTTGACATTTCTTTCTCTTGCAAGTTTATTAAAATAATCAAGGTGCTCTTTTTCCTCTTCACACATTCTTGTAACTTCAGCTAAATCTCTCTCATTTTTTAATAATTTAAAAACGAGTTTTTGACCTTCATATATTTGTTGTGCGCCAACCTCTCCAGCTTGATCAACTCGAATTATTTTTTCTAATATTTTCTCTTTTGCGCTCATTTTTTAAATCCTAAGTATAGATTTGAAAATAATAACATAATTGTAACAATCAAGTTTGATTCTGCTAAACTTATAAAATTAAACAAGTATGTTGCAACATCACACCTGATCAAAGGAGCCTGTTCTATATTTTTAAGCAATGTTTCTTTATCAATGATTGATGAAAATGAGCCTGAACAAGCTGAGTTACCCTCAAAAATACTCCTCTCAATACCAACATGGTACAATGTATAAAAGACACCTAGAGTTAAGACACATAAAATAAGGTATTGAGTGACTTTTCCTAATTTATCAATAGAAAAAAGACCAATTATCCCAAGGACTATCAAACTATAATACTGGTATCTTTCAATAATACACATTTCACAGGGTGCCATTTTGAAACCATATTCAAGTACATAAACGGCAACAAGTACAATTGCTGATGTAAAAATATTAAAATAAAATAATGTCTTCATTTTAAATAAAGTTAATTAGGAGCACTGAAAATAATATTAGAATTATAGCAATTAAAAGAGAGTATAAAGTCAATTTTCCTTCAAATTCTCTCATAAGTGTTGGGCCAAATTTATAAATTATAAATGCAATTAAAAAAAATCTAATACTTCTTGATAAAATGCTAGCTGTTACGAATACAACAATATTAATTGATAAAAATCCACTCGATAATGTAACTATTTTATATGGTATTAGTGTAAATCCTCCAATGAATACATAAATAAAACCATAACTTTCAATATTTTTTAAAAATCTATCAAAACTAATATTTAGCTCGTATAGATCAATAATATAAACACCAACAGTATCAAAAAAGTAAAAACCAATGATATATGCAAATACTCCTCCAATCACTGATCCAAAAACTGCTACTGTCGCAATTGTGAAAATTTTTGCTCGATTGACTGACATCATTGGGATCATGATTACCTCTTGTGGTATTGGAAATATTATCGACTCAAAAAGGCATACTAGAAATATAAAAGGATATGCATATTTACTATTTGTAAATGCGCTAGTCTTAGCAACGAAGTAATTTTTTAATTTAAAATATAAATTACTAATTAATTTCATCTTAAAAAATGTATAGTATCATATTAAACTTTTATAAACTTTTATTTCAGTAGTAATTATAGTCTGTTATTATGATGAAAAATTGGGGATATGGCGGAATTGGTAGACGCGCCAGACTCAAAATCTGGTGCCTTCGGGCGTTCCGGTTCGACTCCGGATATCCCTACCAAAAAAAATGAAAACCAAAGAAAGCAAATTTAAAGTATCTAGACTTGATTACATTGAACCAGTTGAGGTTTGGAAAAAATTTGAGTCTTACTCTAATATCATTTTCTTAGACAGCGCAGGTGAGCAATCTGAAATCAATCGTTATTCATATCTTGCAATTAGTCCATTATGTAATTTTAAAATTGAAAATAAAAAGCTGTATAAAGATGATATTGAAATTAAAGATGGAATAAAAAATTATTTTAAAAATATTCTAAAAAAATGCTCTCATACAAAAGTTAGAAGAGCTCCTCCTTTCCAATGTGGGCTTTCAGGATATGTTACTTATGATCTTTGTTTGAATATCGAGAACGTAAAACAAATAGCTAATAAGGTAAATAAATACCCTGATTTTCAATTTGGATTATTTGATATTGTTATTGCTTTTGATCTAAAACTAAAAAAAGCATTTCTATTTTCTATAAATTTAGACCATTTAAAACTCTCAAATAATAGCGTTACTCACGATATAAGGAGAAAAGAAATTCTATCTCGATACAAATTATCATATATTCCAAGAGCACGTAAGAACCTTGGCAATCTAAAATGGTTTCAAGAAACGCCAAAAAAGGAATACAAAAGAAAAATTAACATTATTAAGAAATACATTGAACAAGGTGATATTTTTCAAGCAAATTTTACCCATGGTTTTTGGTCCAAAAATACTAAGTTAGTTCCACACAATAATATCTATTTAAAATTTAGAAATAAAACTTGTACTCCATTTTCAGCATTTTTAAATTTTGGGTCATTCACTATATGTTCATTTTCTCCAGAGCGTTTTATAAAATTAAATAATAACATTATAACTACATCTCCTATTAAAGGCACAATCAAGAGAAGTGACGATCCTGTTACTGATAACCAGCTGAAAGAAGAACTATCTTCAAGTGAAAAAAATATAGCTGAAAATCTCATGATAGTTGATGTTTTAAGAAATGACATATCAAGAGTAAGTAAAAAAGGGTCAGTGAAAGTTACAGAATTAGCTAAAATTAAGTCTTACAAGAATGTTCATCATCTTGTATCAACTATAAAGGGTTTGCTATCAGAAAAATTGGATGCAATTGATCTTCTTTTTGCAACTTTACCTGGTGGTTCAATTACTGGAGCCCCAAAAATAAGAGCAATGGAAATCATATCTGAATTAGAAAACAACAGAAGAGGCGTTTATTGTGGAGCAATTGGATTTATTTCGTTTTCAAAGGACTCTGACTTTAACATCCCAATTAGAACGCTCACAATTACAGATGACACAATATCTATAAACTGTGGGGGAGGTATAGTATCTGATTCTAATGCTGAAAGTGAGTATCAAGAATCTATTGATAAAATTGAAAATATTTTAAGAAAAAATAGAAAAAAAATTATCAAACAATCAAGTAATATTAATCAAAAATGATTATATATTTCAATGGAGAATTTAAAAGAAATAAAAAGATTATTTCTGTTGATGATCGAGGTTACCAGTTGGGGGATGGTTTATACGACACAATCTTATATCAAAATCATGAATTAATTTTTTATGATTTTCATTTTAAAAGACTAAAAACTAGTGCATTTTATACAAAAATAAAATTCAACTTAAATAAAAAGGCATTCAAAAAAATAATTTTAGAGCTAATTAATAAAAATAAATTAGCTCATACTTCAGCTGTAGTAAGAATAACCTTAACGAGAGAGTCTGATATCCGTGGATTAGACTTCAATAGATTTTCGACATCAAATTTATCAATAAAAGCATTGAAATTATCTCAGGATTTAAGATTAAAACCTCTTAAAATCAAGTTAGCAAAAACGATCAGAAATGAAACTTCTTTATCGAGTAAATTAAAAACAATAAATTATATCGATAATATTCTTGAAAAAAATAGAGCGCAGGAAGCTCAATTTGATGATGTGCTCTTTCTTAATTTTAGAGAAAAAGTCACATGTTGCTCTACATCAAACATATATTACCGTAAAAATAACTGCTTTTTTACACCCCCTTTATCTGATGGTGTATTAAATGGTGCTGTAAGGGATTTTCTAGTAAGAAAAAAAAAGGTTGCAGTAAAAAGCATAACATTTGATAATCTTATTAAATGTGAAGAGATCTTTGTATCAAATAGTGTTTTTGTACTTAGACCTGTTTCAAAAATTAATAGTATTAAAATGAATAATTTTAAAGGTATTACCGTTTTAGATAACTTTATGCAAGCTCAAGGAATATAGATTAAATGAATATATTTCAAAAGATTAAACGTGAAATGAAATGGATTGGCTTTGCAATTTTTTTCAAAAGAAAAGTAAATGAATTAGATAAAGATAGAAGTGTGACATTAGCGGACGAGCTTGAAAAGCAAGTCACTAAAACACCAAAAAATATAGCGATCGAGTTTGAGGATCAAAAAATTACATATCAAGAACTTGAGGAAAAAGCTAACAAAATAGCAAATTGGGCGATTCAAAAGGGATATAAAAGAGGTGATGTCGTTTCACTTCTGATGGAAAATAGACCAGAGTATATTATTTTTTGGTATGGTTTCTCAAAAATAGGAGCAACAATTGCATTACTCAACTCAAACATAAAGGGTAAATCACTTGCTCATTGTATTAATACATCAAAGTGTAAGTCAGTGTTTGTTGACTCTGAGTTAATAGACAATTTTTCATCGTCCCAGTCTGAAATTGAAGGATATCCAGACGTCTATGTGCAAGGTGACAAAGTGCAAGGTTTTAATAGCTTCGATACTGAGTTGGTTTCATCGTCAACATCAAGACCTAAAAGAACACATAGGGAAGGTTTAGAAAATACAGATCCGTTCTTATATGTTTATACCAGTGGAACCACAGGATTACCAAAAGCATCTAAGTTTAGTCATTTAAGATTTATTGCTTCAGGGTCTATTCAAAAAAAAGGCCTTTACATGAATGAAAAAAGTAAAAACTACATGGTTTTACCACTTTATCATGCTACAGGTGGAGCAATAGGAGTCACATCCGCACTTTTATTTGGTGGCTGCTTAGTACTAAGAAAGAAATTCTCGGCTGATAAATTTTGGGAAGATTGTGTTAAGTATAAGGCTACTCATTTTACTTACATTGGTGAGATGCTTAGGTATTTGATTAATACAAAACCAACCGAGTATGATCGAAAGCATCAAATTCAAGGTATTCTTGGAAATGGTTTAAGACCTGAAGTTTGGACAGAATTTCAATCAAGATATGGGATAGATAATATAGTTGAGTTTTATGGGTCCTCTGAAGGCAATATTAGTCTGTTTAATATTGATAGCAAATTTGGAGCTATTGGAAGAATTCCTCCTTATTTACAAAATTTAATGCAAGTTAGAATTATAAAGTTTGATGTAAATGAAGAGGTCCAAATCAGAAATAGTGATGGACTATGTATTGAATGTGACTTTGATGAGGCAGGCGAAGCTGTCGGCAAGATACCTGATGATGATGCAATAAGTGGAAGATTTGAGGGATATACAAATGAAGAAGCAACGAACAAAAAAATTCTTAAAGATGTTTTTGAAAAAGGCGATAGATGGTTTACTTCTGGAGACCTTCTGAAAAAAGATAAAGATGGTTATTTATATTTTGTTGATAGAATAGGTGACACCTTTAGATGGAAATCAGAGAATGTAGCTACAAGTGAAGTCGGTGAGGTAATTTCTACATACAAAGGCGTAAAAGAAGCTAACGTTTATGGTGTTTTGGTTCCAAATCAAGATGGACGGGCTGGAATGGCTTCAATAGTGGTTGATGACAGTTTTAATTTGGAGGGGTTATATGACTATTTGTGTGATCAGCTTCCAAAATATTCTGTGCCAGTTTTCATTCGTTTAAGTCCTGAAATAGAAAAAACGGGTACTTTTAAGTACAAAAAAAATGATCTCGCTAATGAAGGTTTTGATCCAAATAAAGTAGCTGACCCTCTGTATTTTGCTTCTAATGAGAATGAAAATTATGTTCAGTTAGATGACGGACTTTTTAATAAAATAAACAATCAAGAAGTAAGAATTTAAAAATATCTAGCAAACTTCAAATTCAAACTGGAGTCCTGTTTAAATGCATAAGTAAAGTCATTTTTATTTATGTGACCATTTATAGCTGCATCTACAAAAAGCTTTGAGTCATCACTAAGTCTTGTTTCAAATTCTGAGAAAAATCTATTTGATTCTCCATTATTATCTAGAGAAGCCCCTGTTAACAATGATGTACCGTTCAAATCATTTAATGTAAGTCGTAATCCAATAGCCGTTTCATTATTAAGGAAATAGTCATTCCGATCATCTAACATGATTTCTGTAATTATTCCAAGATCTGCTGAGCTATTATTAATCTGATAAAATGTATATTCTATCCCACCAGCCAAACTCGTATGCCTCTCAGAATTTTTGTTTGCTGCCACTGCTTCAAGTTTATACAGACAAGAGTCAATAGTTGCTTGTATATCAATTCCAGTTTGACTTAGTATTGGATAATACGGTTCTAATTTAAGTGAACTTGGATTAATATTTAATTCTGGATTTCTAGCAGTTCCAAAATAATGTGTGAGACCAAGATCGAAGTCATCGATTACTTTCGAAAATCTTAATGCACCACCTATTTTATTTTCCTTCAACGAAGACTCATATAATGTTGAATTGTAATCAATTTCATATGTGAGTCTTGGTCTCCCTTTAGTACCAGGAAAGACCCTTTCACGTGAGTATGGTAAAATATAAAAATCAAAAACTCCAAAATCATATACCTGAGTGATTGAAATCATTGGTTGTCCAAATTTTTCTGTTCCAGTAATATCTTCAGCAATGTTAGATTGATTAATTATATCTACAATTTTAAAACTTTCATTTACACCCCAGTAGATTTTATCAATTCCAATTTTTATTGTGGTATCTTCAAAATAATATTCATACTTAAATTTTTGAAAATCGAAGTAATTAAGTTTTGTATCATTTTCATCCAATCTGGCATTGGCTCTTAATGAAAATTTAGAATTTCCATCGTTAAGGTAAGCAACATAGTTTCCCTGGGCAAATATTGAGCTATTTTTATTTTTTTGACCATGAGCACCATCTCCATTTAAAAATTGGGTATATTCTGGTTGAATGAACCCATACAACTTATACTCAACTGCATATGAAGATTTAAAGTAACTTAGAACAACTAAGATAATTATTAAGAAAAAGAATTTCTTCTTAATCATATTATTAATCTACTAGTCTTAATAAATTTGATTTTTCAAAATCCTTGGGATTTATACCAACATTTAATTTGCGATTAATCCACTTATACACAGTGACATTTTTTGTTTGGTGATTTTCTACCCTAAATGTATCTGCATTCCAGATTCTATTGTTATATAATTGATAATCTTCGAAATAAATTGTTTTGAGTAATTGATCTTTACGATCATAAAAGTCAATCTTCCTACTTCTAAGATTTTCATCAATAAGACCTATTCGGCGAGTATATCCAGAGTTTTTATATTTCGGAAAGGACTCAAGTTTGTAGCAAGTACTGCCTTGATACTCTTCTTCACCCAGATAATTCCAATCATATTTTCTGTAATCAGACCCTGAAAAATCTTCAAAGGCAATTTCACTGCCCATAAAAGCGCCTGACTTATTACTTGAGGATATTCTTTTTACACGACCTAAGGCAGGCAGATATAGCCACTGATCATCATCATCATTTACATGTGTGTGAGACAATAAAACGGTACCCTCTACATCTTTTGGCTTGTTAAAAAATATAATTGATTTATCGCCATCACTGACATCGGTATTTTCATAAGTTTTGCCAGATATTTCACGTGTAACTTCATTACCCTTTGGGTCTATTAAAATCATTAATTGATCAGATTGACTATCGACAAAACCTCTTGTGCTTTCATATGATTTTTTGGCGATTGATAACCCTTTTTCTTCACTTGTTTCAGCTATCAAATAGCTTGTAAAAAAAATAAAGATAGAGATGATGAAAATAATATTTTTCATTGTTTAAATTTATGTCTTTTTCCCGAAAAGTAAAAGTAAAGCTGGAAGTAATAAAAGATCAATTATTAGTGCTATTATGATAATGAGTGCGCACATTCCACCTAGTATATAATTTGTTTGAAAGCTAGATTGTAATAAAAATAAAAATCCGCTGAAAAGACATACAGATGCTACAATTATTGGGAATCCAACATACTTGAAACAATATTGTATTGAGTCATACATTGAAAGATTTAGCGCATTTGCTTTTTTAAACTTAGTTAGAAAATGAATCGTAGCATCGACCACTAAACCAAGAGAAATAAGAATAGATATTGTATGACTAAATGTCACAATATTTGTAAACAAGGCTAAAATTCCATATGAAAGTATAAACGGAACAACGTTTGGTATTATGCTTATAAGACCAAATTTAAAACTTCTTAGCGTCACACCAATAACCAATACAATAAATATAAAAGAGAAGATAAGCCCTCTTGCTAAACCATTCGTATTATCCTTATACACATAAGGCATCATTATAGGTATGCCAACTATCCCTTCACTACTATAGCTTCCAAAATTATCTGCAATATATTTATCAGTTCTTTCATTAAATGCTATTGACTCTTTAGAAGTGGCCATATTAATTCTAATAAGCATCCTTGACTCAGACTTATCGCTTGTAATCTGATTTTTAAGATCCATACCGTAAGGAACTGATAATTCATAAAGTAATAAATATTGAGCGTTTAGAGCTTTATCATCAGGTATAGTATAAAATTCCTCGCTACCACCATTCATATTTTTGTTTAATGTTTTAATAACATCAGCGACACTTGAAACTGTGACAACTTCATCTTGAGACTCAAGCCATTCACCAAATTTTTCTAGTTTTTTTAAGTAATCCGGATCTGT
>CABZNM010000017.1 GCA_902527075.1 uncultured Pelagibacteraceae bacterium | reverse complement strand
TGGTTACGGCAGTGCTTTTGCTTCTGTCTTTACCAGTACTTGCTGGAGCTATCACAATGTTATTAACAGATAGAAACTTTGGAACGACATTTTTCAGTGCTGCTGAAGGTGGTGATCCTGTTTTATTCCAACACCTCTTTTGGTTTTTTGGTCATCCTGAAGTTTATATTCTGATTTTACCAGGTTTTGGGATCATAAGTCACGTAGTTGCAACTTTTTCTAAAAAACCTGTTTTTGGTTATCTGGGAATGGCTTACGCCATGGTATCGATTGGCTTTTTAGGTTTCATTGTTTGGGCACACCATATGTATACCGTTGGAATGGATGCGGATGTTAAAGCTTACTATGTTTTTGCAACAATGGTTATAGCTGTTCCTACAGGTATAAAAGTTTTCAGCTGGATTGCTACGATGTGGGGAGGATCTGTTGAGTTAAAAACTCCTATGTTGTGGGCAATTGGTTTTATTTTCCTATTTACTGTTGGAGGTGTTACAGGTGTTGTGCTTGCTAATGCTGGAATAGACCACTCATTACATGATACGTATTATGTTGTTGCTCATTTTCATTACGTTCTTTCAATGGGGGCTGTGTTTGCAATATTTTCAGGATTTTATTATTGGTTTGGAAAAATGAGTGGTAAAAACTATTCTGAGTTTTTAGGTAAACTACACTTTTGGCTCACTTTCATTGGTGTAAATCTAATTTTCTTCCCGCAGCACTTTCTTGGCCTTGCGGGAATGCCAAGAAGGTATGTAGATTATCCTGATGCTTATGCTGGATGGAATTATGTTTCCTCAGTAGGTTCATTTGTATCAATTGCTGGGCTCGCAGTTTTCTTTGTATTGCTTGCACATGCTTACATGCGACAAGGGGCTTGCAAAGATAATCCTTGGGGTGAGGGAGCAACAACACTTGAATGGACTCTCTCGTCACCACCGCCTTTCCATCAGTTTGAGGAATTACCTAAAATTAAGTAGTGAAAGAGAAATATAAGTAATGACAAATGTTACTTCAGTTACTAACAAAGATTATCATTTAAGGAGTCTTTTTAGATTAAAAATAAACGATTATATTTCCCTTCTTAAGCCCCGTGTGATGTCACTTTCAATTTTCACAAGTATTGTTGGAATGATCATAGCTCCTGGCTCTTTAGATTTGTTAACTAGTTCTTTGGTTATTTTAGCCATTACCTTTGGATCAGGTGCATCTGGCGCTTTAAATATGTGGTATGAGAGGGATACTGATGCATTAATGGCCAGAACCAAAGACAGGGTGCTTCCTCTTAAGCGGATTAGTCCTATGGGGGCATTATTATATGGAGTCGTATTAGCAATATTTTCAGTATGCTTGCTGTACTATGTATCAAATCTGTTAGCAGCGAGTTTACTAGCTTTGACCATTTTTTATTACATCTTTGTTTATACAATTTGGTTAAAAAAAAGAACTCCTCAAAATATAGTTATTGGTGGAGCAGCTGGCGCTTTTCCTCCTCTAATTGGATGGGCATCAGTCAGTGGCAGTCTTTCACTTGAGATCTTATTATTATTCCTACTTATTTTTCTTTGGACTCCTCCACATTTTTGGGCCTTAGCCTTATACCAGTCTGATGATTATAAGAAAGCAGGTATACCAATGATGCCTATTGTAGTTGGTGACAAAAAAACAGTTACCATGATAATTTTATATTCATTTACTCTTTTGCCTGTGACAATGATGATGAGTTACTACTATTCAATATTTTTTGCTATTTCATCAGCTATTCTGGGAATTAGCTTCATTTATTTAGCTCTTAATTTAAGAACTTTTCTTGGCGAAGGGCAGACGTTTGTAAAAAAAGCACAAACACTATTTTATTTTTCAATTATTTATTTGTTTAATATCTTTGCAATATTACTTATCGATAACCTTATGTGGAATATTGTATGATTGATAGAAAAACAAAAAAAAGAAATATTTTAACTGCGTTATTATTACTGTTTTTTGTAATGAGTTTCTTTTTTTATACCATTTATAAACTAAGCTTGATCTAAATGAATTTTACTAAAACCAAAACCCCAAACAATATCACTACAGCATTCACACTACTTACAGTTGTAATTGCCATGGTGATCCTGGCATATGCTTCTGTTCCACTTTACAACTATTTTTGTAAAGTGACTGGTTTTGGGGGCACTCCAAAGGTTCAGAGTGAAGGAAGTCTATATATAACCGAAGAAAATATTAGTGTTAGACTTGACTCTAATGTTGGCACTTCACTAAATTGGGATTTTTATCCAGAACAACGTACCCATGAAATAAAGATTGGTGAAAATAAAGTTATTAATTATGTAATTAAAAATAACAGTAACGAAGCAATTACAGGTACTGCAGTTTATAATGTATCTCCAACTGAGGCTGGTAAATATTTTAACAAGATTGAATGCTTTTGTTTTCAAGATACAAAACTGGAACCTTTTGAAGAAAAGAAAATGCCAGTATCGTTTTATGTTGATCCAGAAATTACTGCTGATAAATACATTTCAGATTTATCTGAAATCACATTGTCATATACGTTTTATGAAAACAGTGGTAGATAATTAGTATGAGCACTAATAGTCAAAAATCACATGATTATCATTTAGTTGATCCTAGTCCATGGCCTCTTCTTGCTTCGATTGGAGCTTTAATTGCATGTGGTGGTGCAGTAATATATTTTACAACTGAAAGCCCTTGGATTATGATTATTGGCTTATTAGCTCTGTTTTATGTGACGTATATGTGGTTTAGGGATATCACTATTGAAGGTGAGCACCAGGGTCATCACACGCCTGTTGTTCAGCTAGGCCTCAGATATGGGATGACTTTATTTATTGCTTCTGAAGTAATGTTCTTTGTTGCATGGTTCTGGGCATACTTCAATGCGAGCCTTTTTCCCACAGAACAGATTGGTTCTGCATGGCCTCCAGCTGATATACATCTCCTAGATCCTTGGCACATTCCCTTGATCAACACTCTTATACTCTTGCTTTCTGGAACTACTGTTACCTGGGCGCATCATGCACTACAGGAGGGCAATAGAAAAGAATTAATACAGGGCCTTTATCTTACGGTAGGTCTTGGTGTGATTTTTACAGGATTTCAGGTCTATGAGTATATGCATGCAGATTTCAGTTTTTCAGGGCATATTTATGGGGCTACTTTCTATATGGCAACTGGATTTCATGGATTTCATGTTCTTGTGGGAACAATATTTCTAGCCGTATGTCTCGCTCGCTCCCTAGCTGGACACTTCAAAGCTGATCATCATTTTGGATTTGAAGCAGCAGCATGGTACTGGCATTTTGTGGACGTTGTCTGGCTGTTTCTTTTTGCAGCAATTTATGTTTGGGGCTCATACTAAAATTTTCTTAAATATTGATAAAAAAATTTATTTTCCACTCAACATTTATAGCTGCTGTCATTTGCTTGCTAATGCTTGGTTATTGGCAATTGCAGAGGCTTCAATGGAAAAATGATTTAATCAGTTCTATTGAGCTTAATTACAATTCAAAAACTATTGATTTTCCAATTTTAAATGATGCAGACAACAAATATGAGTATATGCAAACTCATATTGAGGGCAAATTTATGGTCAGTCATTCAATGTTCTTTTTTAGATCAAATTTGAGAGGTGAGTCTGGTTACGAAATTGTTGTGCCATTCAAGACCAAGCTAGGTAAGGAGATTTATGTGATTATTGGATGGATACCTTTTGATAAAAAAAATGAAATTGATTTAAAGTTCATTGGTGATGACTTAATGAAAATTGAGGGTTCTTTAATTTACTCAAAAAAAAGAAAACCTCTCATTCCAGAAAACGATCTATCCTCAAATGTATGGTATTTAATGAATTCCAAAGAGATGGATGTTGTAAATAATCTTAATTCTAGTAATTATTTGTTAAAAATTACTGATAAAAACTATTTCCCAGAAATTTTAATAGAGTTTGAGCCCACTAACATAACTAATAATCACTTACAATATGCTGGTACCTGGTTTCTTTTGGCATTAGTAAATACAATCATGTATATTTATTTTATTTATAGAAAAGTTCGTTAACCATGAAGTACCAAAGTACCAGAGGAATAGACCAGTACTCCTTTAAAGACATACTTTTTAGAGGTTTAGCGAAAGATGGTGGTCTTTTTATACCAGTAGAATGGCCCAAATTTGATTTTATGAAGCATGGTAAAAATGTTAATTATAATGAGTTAACATTTGAAATATTATCACTCTTTGTAGGAAACGATATTAGTAAGAGTGATTTAAGTTCAATTGTTGAAAAATCGTACAGCCATGCATTTACATCTCAAGAATATGTAACTTATCAAAAATTAAATCACTCAATTATAGTTGAACTATTTAATGGACCCACTTTGGCATTTAAAGATTTTGCAATGCAGTTATTGATACCTCTGTTTGACCACTTTCTTGGAGATGAAAATAGAAAAGTAAATCTTTTAGTCGCAACTTCTGGTGATACTGGATCTGCAGCAATAAATGCAGTGAGCAAAAGTAAACATGTAAATATATTTTGTTTATTTCCAAAAAATCGTATCTCAGAATTTCAGAGAAAACAAATGTCTACAGTTGGAAAAGAAAATATAACTCTATGCGAGATTGATGGCACATTTGATGATTGTCAGAATATTGTAAAATCAATACTTGGGGACCAAAACTTTTGTAAATCTAATTCAGTTGCTGCAGTTAATTCGATAAATTGGGCACGAATAGCGATTCAGTCAGTTTACTATTTTTATTCATATTTAAATAATGTTCATGACTACAAGTCTGAGGTTAATTTTTCAGTACCAACAGGTAACTTTGGTGATATTTATGCTGGTTATGTTGCAAAAAAATTGGGTCTTCCTGTAAATAAATTAATCATTGCAACAAATGAAAATGATATTTTATATAGATTCATGCAGGATGGGCGATATGAAAAGAAAGAAGTTCAACGCACTACAAGTCCAAGTATGGATATTCAAATAGCGAGTAATTTTGAAAGATTACTTTTTGATCTATACGATTCATCTTCTTCCATCACAAAGAATAAGATGTCTGATTTTATTCAAAATGGCACTTTTCAAGTTGATCAAAACGTATTGAAAAAAATGCAATTATCTTTTGACTCTCAAAGAGTTAATCAAAAAGAAGCAGGTGAATTAATAAAAGAAATTTATTTAAATTGTGATTATTTAATCGACCCTCATACGGCTATTGGGTTAGCGGCATCTAAAAAATGTAATGATGATGGCGACTTAAATTTTATTTTAAGCACTGCACATCCAGTCAAATTTTCAGAAGCAGTAGAGAGTTACGTAGGCAGTCAGCTTGATTTATTAAGTAATTACAGAAGTTTATATATGTTAAAAGAAAGTTTTTTATCACTTGGAAATGATGAGTCAAAAATCAAAGAGCTAATAGAGAGTAAAATTTAAATGACAATTCTGCACCCTTTCCAACCCAAAAAAGAAAGCATGGTCCTACATGGAAATAAAGTCTTTCTTAGAGCACCAGAGTTTAGAGATTGGAGAGAATGGTCAGAATTGCGAAAATTTAACATGGAATATCTAAAGCCATGGGAACCTGCGTGGTCACCTTACGAGCTTGAGAGAGGCTATTTTGTGAAAAGAGTGAAGTTCTTTGCTAAATTATCAAACAGAGATAAGGCATATTCATTTTTAATTTTTCTGAATGATAAAAACAAACTAATTGGTGAAATTAATATAAACAACATACAAAGAGGTGTGGTTCAATCATGCTCAATTGGTTATTGGATTTCAGAAAATAAGATGGGATTGGGATACATGAGAGAGTCAATTAGTATTTTAAAGGACTTTATATTTAATGATTTAAAATTACACAGGATAGAAGCAGCATGTTTACCACGTAATATGAGATCACTTAGAACATTATTGAAAAGTGAATTTGAAATAGAAGGTCATGCAAAAAAATATCTCAAGATAAATGGAGCATGGGAAGATCATATTCTTTTATCTTGTATCAAGCATGAAAGTATTTAGTATAAAATTATGAATTCATTAATTGGTAACAAATTACCTAATATCACCATGATACAAATGTCTGCAGAAAATGGACCAACACCAACTTCTATTGCAAATATTTGTGAGAATAAAAAAGTTATTGTCTTTGGAGTTCCAGGTGCATTTTTGCCTGTTTGTTCTAAAGACCATTTACCTGGCTATATTGATAATTATAAGACAATAAAAGCAAAAAATATTGACGAAATAATTTGCTTTGCCACAAATGATATATTTACAATTAATGCTTGGGAAGAAATGACAGGAGGCTCAAATAAAATACTATTCTTATCTGATGGCAAAGCAGAATTTGCAAAGGCTATTGGAACTGATTACCCTGATACATTTGGAACTTCAATAAAAACTCAGAGATGTTCAATGATTGTTGATCAAGGAATAATAACTCATTTTTTCCTCGAAGAAGACGCTAGTCAGGCCCATATCAGTGGAGCAGAAAACATTATCAAAGTTCTAGACTCGTAATTTTTTTATTGCAGTAGTAGCTAGATGATCAGCCATCTCATTACCTTGATGACCTGAATGACCTTTGACCCAATTCCATTCTATATTGTGTTTAGTCGATAATTCGTCCAAAAGTAACCACAAATCTTTGTTTTTCACCGCTTTTTTGTTTGCTGTTTTCCAATTATTAATTTTCCAATTCTTGATCCAATCTTCAATTCCATTCATTACATATTTTGAGTCGGTATATATTTTTAAGTTAGTTTTATCTTTAAAGTATTTTAGTGCTTCTATGACTGCTTGAAGTTCCATTCTATTATTAGTTGTATTTATATCACCACCATTGAGTTGAAAACTTGAGTTATGGTTTTCAATATAAACGCCCCAACCTCCTTTTCCTGGATTACCAGAGCAAGCACCATCAGTATAGACATTGAAATATTTTTCAGAGGCCATATTCACTTGGTCTTTTTACAGTTTGATGAAATTTAAGTTTTGTAAGATATTCTGCTGGATCTTTTTTTAATATAAGATCGTTATCATCGTGAGAAAAATAATCTATTAACCTGGTCAATAAATATCTTAAAGCAGAAGCTCTTGTAAGCATAGGTAGCGCCTCGATCTCTTCAATGGAAAATTCTCTAACATTGTTATAACTTTTTAAAAGCAACCTAGCTTTTGTTGGGTTAAATTCATTATTACTTGGTTCAAAGCACCAAGCATTAACACAGATTGCTATTTCGTAAGCATAAAAATCATTGCAAGAAAAATAGAAATCAATAATACCAGAGAGTTCTTTACCTTCAAAAAAAATATTATCAGGAAATAAATCTGCATGAATTATGCCATTTGGTAAAGAGTCAGGCATATTTTTCTCTAAAAAAGAATATTCCGTTTCAATAATTTTAATTAAATCAGAGTCAACTTTACTAGATAGTTTTAATACTTGATCAATTACATTTGGTAGCTTTTTAAATCCTAATTCATTTTCTCTGGTAATATTTAATAAGCTCGATGCATTGTGCATTTTGGCTACTACTATTCCAAGAGATGAACAATGGTCAGGATCAATATGCTCAATAGAGTGTCCATTAAGAAAACTTGTAATTACAGCATTTTTTCCTTTCAAAGAATTAACATAATTTCGATTGTTATCTTTAAGCACTTGAGGGCATTTTATTTCATTCTTGTTCAAATGATTCATAAGTTCAAAAAAATATGAGAGATTTTCCTGATTAGTTCTTTCTTCAAAAATTGTAAGGATATATTTATCGTTTTTAATTTTTACTAAATAATTTGAATTGGAAGTACCACCCTTTATGCCCGAAAAAGTTGCACCTTCATCAAAATTATAATTCCCCAAGAACTCAGTAAAATCTTTTTCTGATATTTGAGTATAAACAGCCATACTCTGTTTATAATTTAAAAAAGATACTTTGAAACGGTAATCTTTTATTTTAGCTTACTGATTTGTTGAATAGACTGTTGAATAAGCTTTTTAGAACTATTTTCGTCAATATTCTCACTTATTATTTTTTCCGATAGCTTGATTGAATTAGAAACAATATGGTCATTGATTTTTGCAATAGCAAGCTTCTCGGCTCTTTCGATTTTTTCAATTGCTTGTTGTTCGGCTCTTTTAACATATTCTTCAGCCTTGATTTTTGATTGAGCCTCTTGATTAGCTGCTATTTCTTTAGCTTGGGATATAATCTTTTCTGCTTCTTCATCAGCGTTTTGAATCTTTCTCTCATGTTGAGCGAGTAAGCTATTTGCTTCTTCTTTAAGTTTTCTCGCATTATCCAACTCATCTTTAATTTTTTTTATCTCACCATCTAAAAGATTAGCGATTATTGCAGGAGCTTTTATAATTAAAGCAATAATTACAAATAGTATAAAAGCAACTAATACCCAAGAAGATGGATCTGAGAAAAATGACATCGTATTTAAAATTTAACTTTCATTTAGTTTAACTTTTTTGAAATTTCATCATCAGAGGGAACATTCTCAATGTATTTTGAAACTATTGATTTGACAGCCTCTAAAGTCGCTTCCTTAACCTGATTTTCAGAATCTTTTTGCTGTAATTTTATTCTAGTCATTGACTCCTCAATCATCTTATTGATTTTATCATCACTTTTACTTTTTAAATCAGAAGTATATTTTGAGATTTCTTCCTTTGAACTAGTAATAATTTCAGAAGATCTGTTGCTAGCAGCATTTAATTTATCATCGTACTCTTTCAAAGACAAGCTAGCTTGATTATTTACTGTCTCAGCTTCATTAATGTCACCTAAGATTTTGTCTTTTCTCTCTTCAATTGTAGTTCTTAAAGATGGAATGACATATTTTGACATGAATACGTATAATATTAAGAATGTAACTACCAACCAAAATAACTGTGATGGAAATGTAGATATGTCCATCTGCGGAAGACCAGCTGATTTCTGGCCTTCTGCAAAGACTATGGATGGAATAAACGTGATTCCAAGAGTCTTAGATAACAGTTTCATCTGTGAAATCTTAACCAAAGAGAATAAGAAAAGCTATCACGAGGGCGAATAATGCAATTGCCTCAACAAGCGCAAATCCCAACAGTACCTGACCAAAAGCCTGTGGTGCTGCAGATGGATTTCTGAATATACCTGAAACATACGCTCCAAATACTGTTCCTATACCTGCGCCTGATCCTGCAACTCCAATAGTTGCTAATCCCGCACCGATAAGTTTTGCTGCTTCTACTTCCATTTTATTTTCCTTTCTTTTTTTAATTTAATTTAATGATCCGGATGAAGGGCATCATTTAAATAAATGCAAGTTAAAATTGTAAATATATATGCTTGAAGTGCCGCTATTAGAGTTTCTAGAGCATATAGAACTACAAGAAATACTAACGGAGCAAATCCAAGAAAACCTAGCATGACTGTAAATCCAGCAAATATTTTTAATATACTATGACCAGCCAACATATTAGCGCACAGTCTGACAGATAAACTAATAGGTTTTGATAAATAAGAAATAATTTCGATTGGTACAATAAGTGGGGCTAAGTAAACTGGTATGCCTGATGGATAGAATATTCTGAGATATCCCAGGCCATTTTTAACGAATCCTATAATTGTTACAGCCAAAAAAATTAGTGCAGCAAAAGCAAAAGTTACAATGAGATGACTTGTTACAGTGAATGTATATGGGATCAAGCCAATAAAATTACAAAAGAAAATAAATAAGAATAATGAGAAAATAAATGGAAAGTAAGCTCTTCCCTGATCACCAACCTGGTCTCTAAGCATATTAGCAATAAAATTATATGACATTTCAGATAGCATTTGCATTCTGTTAGGAATTATTGATTTTTTTGAGAGGCCAAGAGTAAAAAGCAAGAGTACCGCACTAATTGCAAATACCATAAATAATGATGAGTTGGTGAAAGATATATCTATTCCTCCAATTTGAATAGGAGCTATTTTTGAAATTTCAAATTGATGTATTGGATCTATGGGATTATCAGCTGCCATTGCTCTTATTTTTTAGTTTTTTTGGAGGCTTTTTGCAACCCTAAAAACGTTAAGAATGCCTGCTGCGCTACCGAGTAAAAAGAAGACTATAATGAAAATTGGGCGCGTTTCAAAGTAATTATCTATCAATATTCCAATACCTAATCCAACTGCCATTGCTGCGACAATTTCTACCACAACTTTCATTACCTTGCCGAAAGATTTTGGTTCATTTTTTTTTTTTGAAATATACTTACTTTTTGCTTGGTCTATTTTTTCTTTTAAATTTGTGGGTGAGTTGTGATTAGTATCTGACATGCTTTAAGCTACAGCACCAATCTCCTCAGCCTTTTTAAGATCAACAGAAACAATTTGACTAACTCCTCGCTCAGCCATCGTGACACCAAATAACCTGTCCATTCTTGACATAGTAAGCGCGTGGTGAGTTATAATTAGGAACTTAGTTTGGGTCTTTTCAGTTATACTATCGAGTAAGTTACAGAACCTTTCTACGTTTGCATCATCCAAGGGGGCATCGACCTCATCAAGTACACAAATAGGTGATGGATTAGTCAAAAATACAGCAAAGATTAATGATAATGCTGTAAGTGCTTGCTCTCCACCCGACAAGAGTGACATGGATTGCAATTTTTTACCAGGGGGACTAACCATCATTTCTAAACCTGCTTCTAATGGATCTTCAGCATCTATTAATTCTAAATGAGCCTTACCTCCATTAAACAACTTTACAAAAACATCTTTGAAATGTGTATTTACTTTTTCAAAAGCATTTAGAAGTCTAGACCTTCCTTGTTTGTTGAGGTCTTCAATAGATACCCTCATTTTTTTTATGGCAGTTTCTAAATCATCTTTTTCGGACTTCATTTCACTTAACTCTTGATCCATTTCCTTTGTTTCTAAGTCGGCTCTTAAATTGACTGCACCCATAGTTTCACGTTGTTGTTTTAATTTATCAAGTCTGATTTCAGTTCGCTCAGAATTGATTTTTAGTGTTTCATAATCTTCACTAATTTCCAATTTATTAATTATTGCATCAGGC
>CABZNM010000016.1 GCA_902527075.1 uncultured Pelagibacteraceae bacterium | reverse complement strand
TAAAATTGCTCCAACAATGGATAAGACGACTATAATCTTTGCAATTGAATTGTTTGCCATGAATGGTCTTAAAATAACAATTCCAACTAACGTTAATATTGATGCTAATAAAGATAAAACGGAGAAAAATTGTTCATCAAATCCGAGGTTATCAATCTCAAACCATGTTAATCCTGGTCCAGGTCCAGGCATTGCCCTAAATATGAATATGATTATAGCAGTTCCTAAAATAGTTGTCCTTAAAGTCTCAGGTAATTCTTGAATTAGTTTTACCATTAAAAATAAAATGATACTGACAGAACCAATAAAAACTATTTCTTGAGCAAAAGGTAAGTTAAATCCCCCTACGCCTAAAGTAAAGATTACAAAAACTAGGGATCCACCAAGTATCCACCAATCAACTTTTGTTTTTTCAATTTCTTGTTGATCTGTAAATCCTTTTTCAGCTAGTTTTTCATTTTTCTTTTTCTTTATGTAAATTGACAATAGGACTCCGAGAATTGATATCAATGGAATAACCAATGCAAAGAGATAAATATTGCCATAAAGTACAATCTTTGCATCTTCGGTCTCTGCGTCAACACTACTAAACACAATAACATTGATAAGGGCCACAAGTACTGTACCACCGATGATTGCAAATCTTCCCAAAGTCTGCATAGTTGTATGCATATTTTTAATTGCATCAGCTGAGTATTGATTGCCAGTATTGTCTACACTTGGTACTGCTTCTACTGTCATAGCGTCGGCTACAACGTCCTGAACTACGTAACCTACTGGTGCAAGCAAAACACTTAAAATGTACCATGTCTCTATATTTAAGAATTGAGCCATAAAACTAGTATGAATAATAAGTCCATACATAATCAAAAGACTCAAAGCAATGAGTGATGCGCCAACGTAAACTAAGTAATTTTTTCTTTCCCAAATTAAATCAACTAAATGGCCAAGAGGCATTTTTAAGGCCCATGGAATTCCAGCCCAAAAACCAAGCCCTGCTAAGAATGCCGCTGACAAATTAAGATAATCTTTTACAAAAAATGTTCCTACAATACCGGTTAAACCTGAGACCCCTGCAGCCACATAGATCATCAACGGGGGAAGATAACTAAGCTTAAATTGCCTACCTAAATCAATAAAGGTTTGATCAACAAAGTTTACAAATTTATTCATATCAAGATTATTTAAGAATTAATTTTTATCTTAACTGCTTATTTCTACTCTTCCAAGAAACTTACTTTGTCTAATAGAGATGTATGATTGTTTTTTGGTGTATTAACTTCTTTTGAAACTGGATAACAAGTGATCTGACTTAATTTATTACTGGAAAAGATACTATTTCCTTTAAACCATTCATCAAATTGATTCTCTTCTAATATTACTGGTTGTCTATGATGAACATGGCTGATGTTGGTATGGGACTCTCTTGTAACAACAGCGCAACCACTTACCAAATTATAGATTCCAGCAAAATAAATTAAATCATCACCACAATGATGAAAATATGGAACTTTTTGATTATTGGTTCGTTTCCATTCATACCAACCATTTGCAACAAAAATACACCGAAGGGCGCCTCGAAATGAAGGTTTTTCAGAAAGTGTTTCACTTCTGCAATTGATAAGATTCATATCCAATTTCCATTTAGGTGAATAAGACCATTTCATTAATACTGGATTTGGATTGAGAACTAAAACTTCATGCGTGGGAGCAATATTATATGAAGCTGAAACATTAAAATTATGTCTTTGTTTTACTTTTATTGTGTCTGACAATACGTATCTTCCACACATAAATTATTTCACTTAAATAAATTGTCCATTAATACGTTCAAGCTGTCGTTTGGCATTTTCACTAAACGGCAGTATCTGTAATAATTGTTCATATGTCGCGGCAGCTTTTAGAAACTTATCTTGAAGAAAATAAATTTGGGCTAAACCATCAAGAGCTCCAAAATGTCTTGGTTCGAGTGAAAGTGTTTTTTCTATATCTTGAATTGATTTTTCAAATTCACCATTAAAAAAGTAAACAGTTGCTCTTTTATTCCATGCTTCTGCAAAATCAGGTTGCAAAGCAATGACTTCTGTGAAAGTTAAAATGGACTCCTCAAATTGTCCTTTGCTCATGAGTTGATTGCCTTCTTCAAAAATCTCTTGCGCCATCTCGTTATCTGTTTTGGACCAAATAGACCATATTTCTGCTAAAATTAAATCGGCTGCTAACTCATTTTTTATCTGTGTAAGCTCCTTAAATAGAGGATCTAATCTTGAACTATTTTGATCAGCAAGAGAGCTGCTCACTGATATGAAATATATGAAAATTATTAAGATAGTTCTCATCGTCTGCTTTGCCTCATACGACTACCATGTTTTATGTAAACCTCTTTTGCAATTTTTTTAAATTGATTACTTTTACGAATGCCCCATATTTTATCACGTGCATTTGCTGAAGACGCATGGAGATCAACAATTTTATTGGGATAATCCACATCCATAGTAGCTTTGTGAATGTTATCACTGCTCTCATCAGACAGCTCTGGTAACTCCTTTTTTATAAAGCTTGCCTCTGGGTCCTGATCTTTACTTTGTTTTAAGACAGAGTATATTCTGGGCAAATTAATTCCTGTAACACCACTTTGCATCTGTACTTGGCTGATATGAATTCCAGGCTCATAGTCTACAAATAATTCTGCAAGAAGAGGTGAGGTTTCTTGCCAAGGCTGCCATAAATTATAAGAGGCAAAAGACATAATCATTGCTCTCATGCGAAAATTGATCCAGCCATATCTTCTCAAATGATGAATACAAGCATCTAGGAAAGGATATCCTGTTTCTCCTTTGATCCATTTCTCAATCAGCTCCTGATCTGCATGGGGTCTTAAGTTATCACACATAGAGTGCATGCTATTATATTCAATATTGGGTTCTGCCTCGAATTTTTGAATGAAATGACAGTGCCAATGCAGTCTTTTTTTAAAAGAATATAAATCAGATTTAAAATTAGATTTAAAATATTCTTTTTTTAATTTTTGATACACATATCTAATCGAAATTGTTCCAAATGAGAAATGAGGTGAAAGACGAGAACAAGAGTCTTTTGCATCGAAGGGGCTTGACATCTTTATTCTGTAACCATTGCATCGTTCATTGAAAAAAGTTTCGAGCAACTGTTTAGCTTTTGACGAGCCACCAGGTTGAATTTCAATGAAATCTGGTTGGTGGATATTAATAAATTTCTTTATAAATTCCTCAACAGTATGAGTACTTAAATAATTGTGATCATGAGATGACTTATTGATTTTTGGTTCTGGACATAGTGGTTTATTCATCTGATTTTCCCAAAACCTTGACCATTGATCACGATCAAAATTTTCTCTTTGAACTCCAAAATCATTATAGACTTTAATTTCATACTGCTGTTTTGCAAGTTCTAAGAATTCAGTAAATTGAGATTTATAATATTCAATATCTGTTGAATAATTAGAGTGAAGTTTAAATTTATTATTTAAAAGTGATTTGTAAAATTCCTTGTAATTTCCAATGAATATCTCAAGTTTAGAATTTAGTTTATGTAGTGAGTTATCCAAGTCTCGAAGACAGTCTTTTAAAAAATATAACTGTCTGAGTGATTTTCCATTACCGCTCCAATACACTTCATCAAAAATATAGATGCATTTATAGTTTTGTCTCATGGAACCATGGGATAGAGCTTCATTATCTTGAATTCGTAAATTTCTATGAAAAACTATTAAATCTGTTTCTTTATTGACCATCTTTAAGACTTATGACTACAATCTTGAAAATCAATTTAGATCTTCCCAATATTTCTTATACTTCTTGCTAAGTTTTGTATCGTCCCTAAAGTGGTTGATTAATGCACTAATCAAACTTATTTTTGGATCCACATCCCTCTTATCTGCAATTTCTAAAATCTGTCTATAACACCAATAAACTTGAGCTACTCTATTATTAGATTTAATCATTTTAAAAGGACTACTTAGTCCAAAAATCCAAGGCCCCAATTCAAGAATATTTTCATACAATATCGCTGACGACTTATTTCCGTTTAGTAGATTATTGACTAAATCAGGTTCGCTACATAATGGTCTTCCAAGTCCAATTATATCACAAGCATTAGTTTCCAGAGCCTTATTCATTCCATCTGTTGAACGAAACCCACCAGTAACGGCAAGTGGTATAGAAATATGCTCTTTAATTTCACTAGCGTACTTTAAAAAATAAGCTTCTCTTACAACAGTACTTCTTGAAGGTTTTATGGTTCGAGACTCTTTTAAATTCATAGAACCAATATCAAGTGCAGTAAAGTTTTCGTAGGTTCCTCCTGATATTTCAAGAAGGTCGAGACTTGATTGGTCCAACATTTTAGCAACCTCTAAGGATTCTTCGTGAGAAAATCCACCTTTTTGAAAGTCAGATGAATTTAATTTAACAGATATAGGATAATTGTTACCTACTTTTAATCTTATGCCGCTTATAATTTCTAATAACAACCTTGCTCTATTTTGCAAGCTTCCACCCCATTCATCCGTGCGTTGATTAATGTTTGGCGATAAAAATTCTGATAGTAAATAACCATGAGCTGAATGTAATTGAACTCCTGTAAATCCTGTTTCCTTTGCTATTACTGCCGAATTTATAAAGCGATCAATAACGTCTAGTATTTCTGTTTTAGTTAGTTCTCTTGGAATGCCAAATTTAAGTACACCGCCTAATGGTTCAAGTCTATTTGCAGAAGGAGCAACAGACTCACTATTTATGCCATAAGGTGTTTGTCTTCCTGCATGACTAATCTGCATCCATAATTGAGTGTTGTTTTGCGTACCTGCCTTAGACCATTCAATCAATGCATTACGTTGACTATTTGACTGCTCACCTTCAATTACAACATTACCAGCTCTTTCTATATATCGATGATCTACCTGAACGTTTCCCGTGACCAAAATACCACTGCCACCTTTAGCCCACTGATCATACAGGTTTACGTGTCTTGAGTTTGCTGCAGCATCTTCATTAGCAATACCTTCTGTCATTGCTGATTTCAGGAATCTGTTTTTAACCTCAACACCGCATGGAAGAATTAATTTTTCATTTATCATATAATCTACAAATGCTTAATTTAAAATAAATTTTTTTATATCATTAGCTAAGACCTCTGGAATTTCCATTGGAGGCATATGACCAACTTTAGAATATGAAATTAAATTAATATCAGGAATATTTTCTAAAAAATGTTTGTTATATCTAACATCAATTACGTTATCTTCTTCTCCGTGGAGAATCGTAGTAGGAACATTTATTTCTCGAAGTAACTTAGGATCAGCGACAATATTTTTATCTGTATTTACTATCACATAGCCCATTGCCTCTCTAGAGCCTTCAAGTAAAATTATATCGTGAAATTGATCAATTAATTCATCGGTCATAATTGTTTGGTCGTAAACCATTTGCTTAGCTACCTGACTAACCATTATTCTAGGTGTGATATAGCCCAGCAGCATTCTAAAAAATGGTATGTCAAAGAGTTTAAAAACAATCGGTGGTTTATTATCAGATTGAAATTCTCTATATTCCTTTTCATTTGCTAAAAAAAGTGAGCCTATAATGATTAGGCCGCTTACTTTTTCTGGATAGTCAATTGTATAATTCCATACAACTCTGCCACCCATTGAGTGGCCTGCTAAGAAAAATTGATTAATTTTCTTTATTTCAAGCACTTCATTAATCACCGTTATAAACCCATCAAAAGAATAATTATTACTATTTACTGGACCTGTTAATCCATGAGCAGGTAAATCTAGTGATACTACTCTAAAATCATTTATTAAAAATTTATTCATACTTTCGAAATTAAAAAGAGACCCATTAGATCCGTGAATTAAAACTAAAGTATTACCATTTTTATTACCTTCATCCCTTACATGAATTAATGACCCATCTTTTAATTCAATAAATTCTGAAGCTCCCTTTGCATGTTTCGCAATAACACTTTCTTTTGGTATATCAAAGTATACGGAGTTATAGATAATGAATGCTAATAAAATTAGTGTGAGTAATAAAAAGTATTTTAAAATCCTTTTAACTTTTAACATATGGATAAATCTTTTTTTAAATCAATTCCTATTAATTCAGCGCCACAAGCCTGTTCTGAGGCGATTATACTAAGAGACATATTTCTCAACTATAAAATATGTTAAAAAATATTTAAGGGTTAAAATTTACTTTTTCTGGTGGGCCCACCAGGACTCGAACCTGGGACAACTCCGTTATGAGCGGAGGGCTCTAACCAACTGAGCTATGGGCCCCTAGTAAAATTTATATACAAAAAATACCAATCTATACAGGATTAGTTTTTGTCCAGAAAGCTCTTAAGAAGTTTTGCACGCGTAGGATGCTTTAATTTCCTCAATGCTTTTGCCTCAATCTGTCTTATTCTCTCTCGAGTAACTGAGAATTGTTGCCCGACTTCTTCAAGAGTATGATCTGAATTCATACCAATGCCAAACCGCATTCTCAAAACTCTTTCTTCCCTAGGCGTCAATGAAGAAAGTATTTTTGTTGTAGTTTGTCTTAGATTTGAGTGTATAGCTGCATCTATCGGAATTACCGCATTTTCATCCTGTATAAAATCACCAAGATGACTATCCTCTTCGTCTCCAACTGGTGTCTCTAAACTAACGGGTTCTTTTGCAATTTTTAAAACTTTCCTTACTTTTTCTAGAGGCATATTTAATTTTATTGATATTTCCTCAGGCGTAGGTTCTCTGCCAATTTCATTTAATAGAAGTCTCTGAGTCCTAACAATCTTATTAATTGTTTCTATCATATGAACTGGAATTCTTATAGTTCTAGCTTGGTCTGCTATAGATCTTGTAATTGCTTGTCTTATCCACCAAGTAGCATAAGTTGAAAACTTATAACCTCTTCTGTATTCAAACTTATCGACTGCCTTCATAAGGCCAATATTTCCCTCTTGAATTAGGTCAAGAAATTGAAGTCCTCTGTTTGTATACTTTTTAGCTATCGAAATAACTAGTCTTAGATTAGCCTCAATCATTTCTTTTTTTGCAATACTTGACTCTCTCTCACCTTTTTGAACATTGCTTACAATTCGTTTGAATTCATTTAAAGTTAAACCAATGTCGCTTGCTGAAGCTCTTACATCATTCATGATTTCCTTAATGCTATTTTTTTCATGTTTAACAAATTTTTCCCAACCTGATAAACGAGTAATTTTTCTTAGCCAATATGGATTGTTTTCGTTGCCAATATATTTAGCAAGAAATTCCTCTCTTGAGATTTTATATTGAATCGCAAGCCTCAACAATTTTCCTTCCAAACCTACAATTTCTCTATTAATTTTGTAAAGTTTATTTATGAGCTCTTCTATTTTATTTGTATTAATTTGAAGACCTCTGATTAAATCAACAACTACTGATTTAGATTGTTGATAATTTTTTTCCGACCTTAAAGGAAATTCCCTACCCTTTTCTTGAAATTCAATTTTATTTTTTTGAAGCTTTTGTAATTTCTTAAAGCTTTTATTCAACTTCGCAAAGGTCTCGAGAATCTGAGGTTTTAATTCGTCCTCCATTATTGTAATCGACACATTTAATTCGTCATCTGCATCTTCATATTCTTCAAAAACCTGCTCAGTAGTAGTTTCAATCATAGGCTCAGAGTCATCACCATAAGTAGCTGACTTTTTTTCAAGCTCTTTTCTTTTTCTGATTTCTTCTTTTTCTTCAAGCTCTTTTCTTTTTTTAGCTTCCTTTATCTTTTTACTTAATTCTTTTTTATTTGGGGACTCTTCAAACAGTGACTCTAAATCAATGACTTCTCTCAGAGTAATTTTTTCATCAATTATGTCGTCTCTCCAATCTAATATAGCTTTCAGTGTTAGTGGGCTTTCACAAAGACCAGATATCATTGCCTCTTGACCAGCTTCAATTCTTTTTGCAATAGCGATTTCACCTTCTCGAGAAAGAAGATCTACTGTACCCATTTCTCTTAGATATAGTTTAACAGGATCGTCAGTTTTTTCACCACCTGATTTACCTGTAGCCTGATCATCATCTTTTTCGTCTTCACTATCAGAGTCATCTGAGTCAATTATATCAAACCCTACTTGAGATAACTTCGTAGTATATTGTTCTATTTGTTCTGAGGTGAATTTATTTTCTGGAAATGATTTTCTGATTAAATCGTTTGTAAGATAACCATCTTTCTTACCTTGTTTAATTAATTTTTTAATTATTGATTTTTCAAGATCTAGTACCGGTCCATCTGTTTCTTGCAAATGAGAAGCACCACTCTCATGTTCATTTTTTAGCTGCTTCTTTTTTCTACCACGTTTTTTAATCACGCTATTCCTTTAATGTTTCATTTTTAATCTTCAAAAAGTTCTTATAACTTTTATCATCCATGTTCTGTTCAAAATCAAGATAGGCTTCTGAGAGCTCACTTTGATTTGATAGATCCTTGTGCACACTAATCATTTCAAGAAAATTTCTCTCTACTATATTTTGGGCATCATTAATCATTCCCTTATAGGTGTTAATCAGAGAAGGTCTATATAGATAATTTATTAACTGATTTAAACCCTTATTTTCTAGATATGACTTTAAATCGGTGTTTTCAAGGTCTTTATTGATATTTAATGAGGAAAATTCGAGAACCTCACTTACAATTTTATTAAGCTTTTCATCATTGAAGATTAATTGCCCAAGCTCCTCTGAATATTTGTCTAATAAAAAAGGATTCTCAATTAATGCAAGAATAATGATCTTTTCTCTTGTTGAAGAGACATGAGAACTTTTGTCAGCTCTATCACTCTCAGAAATTTCTTGCGAAATTGATAAATTATTATACTGATTATCTCTGTTTATATATTTCTTAGAGGGAAATTTATAGCTATTCAGTTGGGATTCAAAATACCTTGAATAATACTGTTTTACAGTATCATTATTTATTTTTTTTACTAACGACCTAATTCTTTTTTCGAAACCTGCTTTTTTCTCAGGTGTTGATAGCTTTTCTCTGTCTAACTCATTTTTCCAAATAAATTCTGAGAGAGAATAACTACTATCTAATTTTGAGGACAATTCTGATGGTCCATATTTTTTAATGAAGTCGTCTGGATCTGTATCAACTGGTAATATACAAAATCTTAGTGAAAGATCAGGTTTCAGATTATTTAGCGCTAAGATCGAAGCCCTAATTGAGGCTTTTTGTCCAGCTTCATCTCCATCAAAAAGTATTATTGGACTTTCACAAACTTTCCATGATCTCTCAAGTTGATATGAGGTGAGAGCTGTACCCAAAGGAGCTACTGTTGTTTTAAAATTATTTTGAAATAATGATATAACATCCATATAACCCTCAACAATTATAAGATCTTTGACCTTTCGATTTTCTTTTATAGCAAGATCAAGATTATAAAGTTGAAAACTTTTTTTAAAGATTGGGTTGTCTGACGAATTTATATATTTAATTGGGGAACTATCTAATGCCCTACCGCCAAATGCTATTATAATTGACCTATAATCTTTAATTGGAAACATTAATCGATTTCTAAAAAAATCATAATAATTTTCTGCGTCTTTTATTTTTTTTACTAAACCTAATGAAATCATATCCTTGATTTCATAACCTTTGTTTTTTAAATAATTAAAAAGACTATTGCCTTTTTGATCTGCATAACCCAAACCAAAATTTTTAATTATTTCACTGTTAACCGATCTTTGTTCAAGGTAATCCATTGTTTTTTTATTTTTTAATAAACCATGATGATAAAACTCTGCAGCGTCCTTCATGATAACTTTTAATACACTGTAATTATTTTCTTTGAAATTTTTGTCCCTTATAATTCCTCTCTCAGGATCTAATCCAGCCTGTTTTGCAAGAGTTTCAATCGACTCAGGGTATGACATATTTTTATGCTTCATCAAAAACGAAAAAATATCTCCATGTTCTGCAGTACTAAAGCAATGATAAAATTCTTTTTCATCATTGATCGTAAACGAGGGAGTTTTTTCATTCTTGAATGGACTTAATCCAACAAATTCGTTTCCACGTTGAGAAAGCTTGACATATTTACCAACTACATCCGAAACTCTCAATCTTGACTTAATTTCTGTAATGAACTCTTTTGAATATCTCGCCATTTAGACAGTATACATAAAAATTAAGTTTAAAATTGATTTAATAAAATAAACTATTTTTGAAGCTTTTCCTTTAAAATCTTACTCGCAAGAGCCATATCAAGTGACGAAGTACTATTTTCTCTTAAGTATTTTATTACCTTTCCAATCTCTTTGATAGTTTCGGCATTGCTGGCTTGAATTGCATTTTCACACAGTTTTGATGTTTCTTCGACGCTTAATTGTTCAGGCAAAAATTCATTGATAATACTAATCTCATTTTTCTCCTTTGATGATAACTCATCCCGACCAGCCTTATCAAACATTTCAATCGAATCATTCCTTTGCTTAACCATTTTTTTTAAAATTTGTATTATATTCTCGTCAGTAATTGTTGCATCTTGACCAGAAGATCTAGTGGCTATTTCTTTGTCTTTAATTGCTGCCAAAATAAGGCGCAAGGTACGTATTCTCTCTTTTTCGCCAGATTTGAGGGAATTAGTGAGTTTGTTTGAGATTGCATCTTTCATTTTTTTAATAAAAAAGTACTTACCTCAAACGGGAAACACTTGCAATAAAAGTTAATAATTTCTCATATAATCTAGTATTGCATCAACAGCACAATTGCATTAGATTTCTATAAATCTAGAATCATTTTAAATGTCAAAGACGATTAGGTTGAAAAAAGATCTTAGTTCTACTCGGCCTAAACCTATTTCTGGAAAGCTTGTTCTTGAAGATGGAACCATATTTGCAGGCATTAAAATTGGATTCAAAGGGTCATCAATTGGTGAATTATGTTTCAATACCTCAATGACTGGATATCAAGAAATTATCACTGACCCTTCGTATGCAGGTCAAATCATCAACTTTACTTTTCCTCATATTGGCAATGTAGGTACAAATTTTGATGATAATGAAGCTCAAAAATCCTTCGCAAAGGGTGTCATAATAAATTGTGATATATCTGATCCTTCAAACTTTAGGTCAATACAACACTTAGATACTTGGCTCAAAAAAAAAAGAATACCTGGCTTATGTAATGTTGATACAAGAGCACTTACTAACAAAATTAGAAATGACGGAGCATTAAAAGGGGGGATAGCAGAAAAAACAAATGGAAATGACTTAAAAATTTTTAAGCAAGAAATTATAAAATGGCATGGACTTAATAATCTTGACCTTGCTTTGGAAGTTACTTGTAAAAAAATAAAAATCTTAAATAAAAATCCTAAATCTAAACTTAAAATTGTAGCCATTGATTATGGAGTTAAAAAAAATATTTTAAATTGTTTACAAAATTTAAACGCTAATATTATTATCGTACCTGCAACAACTCCTTCATCAATGATTTTAAGCTACAAGCCTGATGGAATTTTTCTTTCAAATGGACCAGGCGATCCCAAAGCAACAGGTAAATATGCAATACCAATTATTAAGGAATTAATTTTACATGATTTGCCTATATTTGGGATATGTCTCGGACATCAGCTTTTATCAATTGCTCTTGGTGCTAAAACAAAAAAAATGTTTCAAGGTCACAGAGGAGCGAACCATCCAGTTAAAAATTTGGAAAATAGTAAAGTAGAAATTACTTGCCAAAATCATGGCTTTGAAGTCAGCAGAAAGTCAATTCCTAGAGATATTAAAGTCACTCATGTTTCACTTTTTGATAACGGCATTGAAGGTATACAGCATAAAAGTAAAAAATTATTTTCTGTTCAATATCACCCAGAAGCAAGTCCTGGGCCACATGACAGTAACTATTTATTTACAAAATTTAAAAATATGATGACCTCTAATGCCTAAAAGAAAAGATATAAAATCTATATTAATAGTTGGAGCTGGACCAATTATCATAGGACAAGCTTGTGAATTTGACTACTCAGGTACACAAGCATGTAAGGCTTTAAGAGAAGAAGGTTATAGAGTAATTCTGATAAACTCTAATCCTGCTACTATAATGACAGACCCTGAAACAGCAGATGTCGTTTATATTGAACCTATAACTCCAGATATTGTGACAAAAATAATAAAAAAAGAAAAGCCTGACGTACTATTGCCTACTATGGGTGGACAGACTGCGCTTAATATTGCAATAGCTTTATCAAAAAATGGTACACTTAAAAAAAATAAAGTCGAACTGATTGGTGCCAATTTAAACGCAATAAAAAAAGCCGAGGAGCGAGAAAGCTTTTATAAGGCGATGAAGAAGATTGGACTTGAATGTCCTAAAGCTGAAATTGCTAGAAATTTTAAAGATGCAAAGAAGGCACTAAAAAAAATTGGACTGCCTGTAATTATTAGACCTTCTTTTACTCTTGGAGGAACTGGTGGGGGAATTGCTTCTACTCAAAAGGAATTTGAAGAGATTGCAAATTATGGACTTTATAACTCACCTATTAACGAAATACTGATTGAAGAATCTGTTGCTGGTTGGAAAGAATATGAAATGGAAGTTGTACGAGATAAAAATGATAATTGTATCATTATATGTTCAATTGAAAACGTTGATCCAATGGGTATACACACTGGAGATTCAATTACAATTGCTCCAGCTCTCACTCTTACTGATAAAGAATACCAAATAATGAGAAACGCATCCATTGCATGTTTAAGAGAAATAGGCGTGGAAACTGGAGGTTCAAATGTTCAATTTGCAGTTGATCCTAAAAATGGTCGCCTAGTAATTATAGAAATGAATCCTAGAGTTTCTAGATCATCTGCACTTGCATCTAAAGCAACAGGCTTTCCTATTGCAAAAATTGCTGCAAAACTGGCAGTTGGATATACGCTTGACGAACTTCAAAATGAAATAACAAAAGTCACTCCTGCATCATTTGAACCCACAATAGATTATGTAGTGACAAAAATACCTAGATTTACATTTGAAAAGTTTCAATTAACTAAACCTCTTTTATCTAGCTCTATGAAATCGGTTGGGGAAGTGATGGCTATTGGTCGCTCCTTCCCAGAGTCAATTCAAAAGGCATTTAGGTCTCTTGAAATAGGTCTAGATGGATTTGATGAACAAGTAATTAATTTTAGTAAAAAGAAGCTTAATAAAAAGAATATACTTTTAGAGCTTAAAAAGCCACTAGCCGACAGATTGCTTCTTGTTGCACAGGCTTTACGATTTGGTAAAAGTACAACAGAAATTTACAAGGCTTCAAAAATTGACCCTTGGTTTATTGGTCAAATTAGGAGAATAGTTATTGCAGAAAGAAAATTAAAATTAAATGGACTACCTCGGAGTGCGGATGATTTATTAAATATTAAATCATTAGGTTTCTCAGATAAAAAAATTGCCAATCTATGTAATGTAAAAGAAAGTAAAGTTTTAAGGCTTAGACATAAGAATAATATTCATCCCGATTTTAAAAGAATAGA
>CABZNM010000015.1 GCA_902527075.1 uncultured Pelagibacteraceae bacterium | reverse complement strand
ATATATAACTCAAATAATCTACGTATGCCTAAAACAGAAAAATTAGAATTTCAAACTGAGGTAAGTCAATTATTAAAGTTGATGATCAACTCGGTTTATTCAGATAAAGAGGTTTTTGTAAGAGAACTTGTTTCTAATGCGTCTGATGCATGTGATAAATTAAGGTATCTTGCCAATACAAAAGAAAAAGTTATGCAAGATGACCCTAATCTTAAGGTTGAAATCAATATAAATAAAAAAGATGGCAAAATTTCATTTATAGATAATGGGATTGGTATGAACCGTAAAGACCTAATTAATAATCTTGGAACAATTGCACGTTCTGGTACGGCTCAATTTTTAAAAGAACTAAAAGATTCTAAAACAAAAGATCTTTCACTAATAGGTCAATTTGGTGTAGGTTTTTATTCTGCATTCATGGTCTCATCTGAGCTACAAGTAACTACTCGCAAGGCAGGAGAAAAAAAAGTTTGGATTTGGAAATCTGATGGTGAGTCAAAATTTTCTATTATGGAAAATGACGATTTAAATTTATTAAATTCAAATAGAGGCACAAGAATTGATTTACAAATCGAAAAGGAAAATAAAGAGTTTTTAGATAAAATTCGTATTGAGCAAATTATTCGAAAATATTCAGATCATATAAGCATACCTATTCTCATAACAGATGGTTCTGAAAAAGATGATGACAAACTAGAACCTGCTAACTCAGCTTCAGCAATTTGGACTAGACCAAAAAATAAAATTACTAAAGAACAGTACAAAGAATTTTATAATCATGTGGGACAAATGTTTGATGATCCTTGGATGACATCACACTACAAAGCTGAGGGGAAAATTGAGTATACTGTCCTTAATTTCATTCCATCAACAAAGCCATTTGACTTATATGATCCTGCAAGAGAAAATAGATTAAAACTCTATGTTAAAAAAGTTTTTATCACTGACAATTGTCCTGATCTCATTCCACCTTATCTGAGATTCCTCAGAGGAGTAATAGACTCAGAAGATTTGCCACTAAATATAAGCAGGGAAATGTTACAAAATAATCCAGTAGTTACAAAAATAAGATCATCACTTGTGAAACGTACTATCTCTGATCTCAGAAAAAAACTTAACTCAGATAAAACAGATTATACAAGTTTTTGGAATAGTTTTGGTCCTGTACTAAAAGAAGGAATCTATGAGGATGTTGAGCGAAAAGAAAGTTTGTTGGAAATTGCTCTTTTTAAACAATCGGCATCGTCTGAGCTTGTAACCTTAAATGAATATATATCTAATATGCAGAAAAAACAAAAAGATATCTATTTCATTACAGGTGATGATTATGAAAGTGTTATAAATAATCCTAGTCTTGAAGGTTACAAATCTAGAAATATAAACGTACTTATTTTAGATGATCCAGTTGATAGTTTTTGGACATCTTCAACACCCTCTTATAAAGAAAATAATTTTAAATCTGTTACACAAGGTATAGATGACCTAGATAAACTAGGCAAAAAGACCGAAGAAGATATAAATGAAAAGTCAGTTGACTCTTTACTTGTGTTCCTTAAGGAAAAATTAAAAGAAAAAGTAAAAGATGTTCGTGTATCAAAGAGATTAACGGATAGTCCAGTTTGTCTTGTGGGTGATGAAGGTGCAATGGATCCTCATTTAGAAAAAATACTAAAGCAGCATAATCAACTAAATCAGGGTATATCACTAAAGATTATGGAGATTAATCCCAATCATTCGCTCATCAAGAAATTAGATAAAATGTCTAAAAATAAAGATAAAATTAGGGATTTAGAGAACATAGCAATTCTATTATACGAACAATCAAAGATTTTAGATGGTGATAAACCAACTAATCCTGTTGAGTTCTCAAAGAAGCTTATTGAAACAATCTCATCATCAATTAATTAAATCTAAAAATAAGACTCCAATTTAGAATAATTAATTATATAATCAATTCTAATTAAGAGGTAAATTATGATCAGTTTAAAAAAATTTCTAACTACAAATATTTTAATTCTATTTTTTTCATTTCCAACAATCGCTCAAGAATTTAATGAGCTTGAGACTTATTCTGGTAATATTAAAGGTGCTTATGGAGTAACTAATTTGCCTCTTCTACCTGGACAGTGGAAAGTAGATGATTTAGAAAAATCTGGGAGCATATCATCAGGAAACTTTTATGTTTATGCAACTATGGTACCTGCAGACGTTGATGAAACTACAAGACGATATAATGATATAATATTCTATGCTATATTAGGTTCAAAATCTGAAGAAACAGAGTATAGAAAAACGTTTTTTGGCTGTGAAGGTGGTGGCTACGAAACTTTTGAAGATGCAGTGATTAATATAGACTCGCGTGGTTCTGGTAATTTTGAAGAATATTGCATGGCAGACCAAAGTGATTTTAACAATATTAATTTCTTTTATACAGATTGCTCAGATATTTGTGTTGAAGTTGGCATAAATTTTGATAGAGACAGTTATAAGAACGATCCTTCAAGTGTTCAACAAATGGCAGCTTTACTAGTTGAAAACACTAGAAAAACAATAAGTTCAGCAGACGGTTCTTTTGAATTTATTGATGGTTTTAAAAATTAAGAATTTACTAAAGTTTTAAAAACATATTGAAGTATTCCACCTGTTTCTAAGTAGTCTATTTCTGTTCTTGTATTAGCAAGTAATTTCACATTTGTTGACATGTTACTACCGTCTTTATATTCAATCATCATATTTAATATCATACCGGTCTTTAGTTCATGATTAAGGCCAGTAATTGAAATTTTCTCAGATCCTTTGAGATTTACTGACTTTCTATTTTCTTTATTGGTAAATTGCAGTGGTAAAACGCCCATACCTATCAAGTTTGAGCGATGAATTCTCTCAAAAGACTCTGCTACAACAGCCTTTACACCTAACAAATTAGTTCCCTTTGCTGCCCAATCTCTTGAAGATCCCATACCATAATCAATTCCTGCAAAAATTACTAAGGGAGTATTATTCTTTTTGTATTTCATTGCTGCATCATAAATTGAAAGCTGTTTATCAGAAGGATAGTGAATCGTATATCCCCCTTCAATATTACTGAGCATTTCATTCTTAATTCTTATATTCGAAAAGGTTCCTCGCATCATTACTTCGTGGTTTCCTCGACGAGCACCAAATGAATTAAACTCATTATGTTTTACTTTGTTATTTTTTAAGTATGCTCCGGCGGGTCCATCAGATTTAATAGAACCAGCTGGACTTATATGATCAGTAGTTACACTATCACCAAATATTGCTAAAACTCTTGCCTTTTCAATATTATTAACCTCTTTTTTGTCATCATCCATATTTTGAAAGAAAGGTGGGTGCTGAACATAAGTAGAGTTTTTATCCCAATTATACGTAAGTCCTTTTGGTGCTTTTACAGCTTTCCATTTACTATCACCAGAAAATACATTTTTGTACCTATGGTTGAAGAGCTTTGAGTTTATTGTTTTATCAATCGTAGTTTGAATTTCTTTATTAGACGGCCAAACATCCTTTAAAAAAATATTTTTGCCGTTTTTTCCAACTCCTAATGGCTCTTTTGTGATATCTATTTTAGTTGAACCACAGAGAGCATAAGCTACAACTAAAGGTGGTGAAGCTAAATAATTTGCTTTTACATGGGGATTTATCCTACCTTCAAAGTTCCTATTTCCTGATAAAACACTACTAATAATGAGATTATTCTTCTCGATTGACTCGATAATATGTTCGTCTAAAGGACCAGAGTTGCCAATACATGTCGTGCACCCAAAACCTACGAGTTGAAAACCTAATTTGTTTAAATAGAATTGAAGGCCTGATTTAGTTAAATAATCTGTTACAACTTTTGATCCAGGTGCTAGTGAAGTTTTCACCCATGGCATAGATTTTAGACCAAGCTGGTAAGCCTTTTTAGCGAGTATCCCAGCGCCAATCATCACACTTGGATTCGATGTATTGGTACAGCTTGTTATTGCCGCAATTGCCACATGGCCATGGTCTAACTTAAAATTAGAGTCTCTTACATTTGAAATATTGCATGTATTGTCTTTTTTAAATTCTGTGATCAAACTTTTATTAAATGAATTTGTTACATTTGTTAGTTGTATTTTATCTTGAGGTCTCTTAGGTCCTGCAAGACTCGGTACTATTGATTTCAAATTGAGCTTAATTTTTGATGAATAGATTCTTATATTTTTTTTATAGTCTTCCCATAGGCCTTGATGCATTGCATATTTTTTTGTGAGTTCAATATCATTTTTTGATCTACCACTCATTTTTAAAAATTTAATTGTTTCCTGATCAATAGGAAAAAAACCACAAGTAGCACCATACTCAGGTGCCATGTTTGAGATTGTTGCCCTATCAGGGATAGATAATTCTTTTAGACCATTTCCATAAAACTCTACAAACTTTCCAACCACTCCTTGCTTTCTAAGAATTTCAGTTATTGTTAAAACTAAATCAGTAGCTGTAGTGCCCTCTTTGAGTTTACCACTTATTTCAAATCCAATAACTTCCGGTACAACCATTGAGATGGGTTGCCCAAGCATTGCAGCTTCAGCTTCTATACCACCTACTCCCCAACCCAATACAGATAGTCCATTAATCATTGTAGTATGACTATCTGTCCCAACAACAGTATCAGGATAAGCTTCGGTAATTGATTGTTTTCCAGTTTTAATTTTTTTTGTCCATACAGTTTTAGCTAAATACTCTAAGTTTACTTGATGACAAATACCAGTGCCTGGAGGGACTACCCTAAAATTATCGAATGCTTTTTGGCCCCATCTGAGAAATTGATATCTTTCAATATTTCTTTTGTATTCTAGATCAACATTTTTTTTGTAAGATAACTTATTTCCAAAACTATCAACCATTACTGAATGATCAACAACTAGGTCAACTGGTGATAGAGGATTAATTTTTTTTGGATCACCATTCTGTTTTTCTATAGCAGCTCTCATTGAAGCAAGGTCGACTACAGCTGGAACGCCAGTGAAGTCTTGCATTAATACTCGCGCTGGTCGAAAGTTGATTTCCCTTTTAATACTCCCAGATTTTTTCCATTTAGAAAATTCTTGAATATCTTCTTTAGTTACTGATTTTCCATCTTCATTCCTAATCAAATTTTCGAGAAGGACTTTTATTGAAAATGGTAAATATGATATATTTAATAAACCATGTTTTTCTGCCTCTTTCAGACTAGAAATGACATAGCTATTTTTGGCAATTTTTAATGTTTTTTTTGTTTTAAAGCTATCGTACATAGGGGGTTTACTGGGGCTATTAATAGGACTAATTATATCAGCTATCAACACAATTTTTATGAAAAAACTCTCAATTAATGAATTAAAATGTTTTAGAGGAGAAAGCTTAGTTTTAAAAGGAATTTCAGCCGAGATAAAAGAGGGCGAAACCTATGTAATAAAAGGGAGTAATGGTTCAGGCAAGACTACACTTTTAAGAGTCTTATCATCACTTATCAAAAACTATGATGGAACTATCGCGTATGAAGACAGAGATATCAAAGATGATTATAAATTTTATCAAAAATTCAGTTTTATTGGTCAGAAAAGTGCACTCAAGGAAAATCTTTCTGTTTACAAGAATTTAAAACTTTGGGAAATCATATTTGGAAAAGTAATTGATAAAAGCTTGTTACTAGAAACCTTTAATATAAATACACTTATTGACCAAGATATTAGTTCTTTAAGTGATGGACAAAAAAAATGTTTATCATTATTGAAACTCAAGTTCTGTAGTGTTCCTATTTGGTATCTAGATGAACCCTTTGTTTTTTTAGATGCTGAAAATAGATCAATCTTAATTGATGAAATTACAACCCATAATCAGCGAGGAGGTATATCATTAATTACAACAAATACGGAATTAGATTATAAGTCACATGGGGAGATAATTTTATGATTATGAAATCCTTATACGATTTAATAAATAGAGATTTAAAAATTGCATTTTATACGAGCTCAAATTTTTTATTTACAGGATCTTTTTTTATTTTGGTTGTTGTACTTATACCTTTCATATTTGGCTCAGACAGTGAGCAATTACGTACAATCTTTAAAGGTATAATATGGATAAGTGTCTCACTTTCAATCTTATTAACATTGGAAAGGATATTTTATTCTGATTATGAGGATGGATCTCTAGACTTGATTTTACAAAGGTATGATTCACTTGAAATAATAATATGCGCAAAGTTTATTGCACATTGGTTAATAAATTGTCTACCACTTATTATAATACTTCCTTTTTTGAGCATACTTTTTCAACTTACGTTTATAGATATTATTCCTTCTTTAATTAATTTAATTATTGGTTCAATGGGAATGGTTTTTGTCGCAACATTTGTAAGCGCTCTAACTTTAGGTGCAAAAAGAACTATTTTTCTTAAGGGTATCATCCTCATACCTTTATTAGTGCCTTTCATAATATTTGGCGTGGATCCTCAATCTTGGCCAATCCTGATAGCGTTATCCATGATGTCATTTGTAATTTCAATTTATGCGTCTGCCTACGGTCTGCGTCTTTATGGTGAATAGTTTTTATGCAACGTAATAATATAATGATTATATGTATCTAAAATTAAAAAGATCATACTTTGATGCGTTGGATAGGTTTACGCCATTTTTGGTCATATTAACGGTACTATCCTTTATAATCGGATCTTACTTTGCCTTGTATGAGTCACCACCAGATTATATTCAAGGTGACTCCATGCGTATTATGTATGTACACGTACCATCTGCATGGTGGGCGCTAATGTCATATAGTGTTTTAGCTATTTCCTGCACTATTTGGTTTATAACTAGAAATCCTATTTTTAATTTAATTGCTAAATCAATTGCACCTATTGGGGCTGTGTTCACTATAATTGCTCTAGTTACAGGAAGCATATGGGGTAAACCCACTTGGGGTGTATGGTGGGTTTGGGACGCAAGACTCACATCCATGTTGTTGTTACTTTTTTTGTACTTGGCTTATATTTTTTTATGGCAAGCAATTTCTAATAAAGATCTAGCCTCAAAGATTTCAGCAGCACTTGCCATGATTGGATTTATAAACGTACCAATTATAAAATTTTCTGTTGATTGGTGGAATACATTACATCAGCCAGCATCAATTTCTAAATTCTCATCACCAAGTATAGATGAAAGCATGCTCATACCATTATTCATAATGGCATTTGCAAGCCTATGTTTTTTAATAACAATATTTTCAGTAAGACTTAGAATAGAGTTTATTGAAACTAGGATATCAAGATTGAGACAAAAAATATATGACTGATTTTATTTTCATGGGCGGTTATGGTTTTTATGTATGGTCATCTTATATTATATTTTTTGCAATTATCTCTTATGTCTTTGTTGGGAGTTTAATGAAATTAAATGAGAAAAAGAAAAAACTTATAAATCTTGAAAAACATAGTGACCAGTCCAGTTAAAAAAAGGCTCATAAAATTTTTGTTGAGTTTAATTGTATTAGCAATTTCAATTTTAATAATTGTATATAATTTAAGGGATAACATTGTTTACTTTTATAGCCCCAGTGAGCTTCAAGATCTTGATACTAGTGACGTCAGAATACTCCGCTTAGGAGGTCTTGTCTCTAATGGCTCAATTCAAAGTGAACCTAATGGAATACATAAATTTAATATTAATGACGGAAATCATGAAATTTCGGTCAAGTTCGAGGGTATACTGCCAAATCTATTTGCAGAGGATAAGGGAGTTGTTGTGGAAGGAAAGTTTATTAAGGACGAATTATTTATTGCTTTAAAAGTCCTTGCTAAGCATGATGAAAACTATATGCCACCCGAAGTAATAGACTCATTAGAGCAGACGGGAAATTGGCAGGGAGAATGAACAATCTAATAAGTCTTTCCGGTAACCTTTTGCTAATCATTTGTTTAGCAACTTCTATGTTGCAGTCTTTAAATTTATTTACTGCAAATTCATATACCAACAATAATGTAAAATTATTTTCAACTATACAATTCACAACTATAGTTTTAGCTTTCCTAATTCTTATTTTGTTATTTACTCAATCGAACTTTGGTTTTGAACTTGTTACTTTTCATTCACATTCAGAAAAACCTTTTCTTTATAAGGTCTCTGGAGCATGGGGTAATCATGAGGGAAGTTTACTCTTATGGATACTAATACTAACTCTTTTTAACTTTCTTTATAGTCTTTCAGTAGAAAGAGATAAACTTTATAAGAATAAAGTAATTGCAATTCAAAGTATCTTAATTATAGGTTTTGTATTATTTTCAATTATTTTATCAAATCCATTTGCTTTAAATGAAAGCCCTCAATTTGAAGGATTGGGGTTAAATCCAATTCTACAAGATCCACTGTTAGCGATTCACCCTCCAATTTTGTACTTTGGTTATGTTGGTTTTTCTCTTGTCTTTAGTTTGGCGATAGCGGGCTTATTAACTAGCAATATAAATAATGTATGGGCCGAAACTGTTAAATCATGGACGTTCTTAGCTTGGACATTTTTAACAGCAGGAATTGCGTTAGGATCTTACTGGGCATATTACGAGTTGGGTTGGGGTGGATACTGGTTTTGGGATCCAGTTGAAAATGCTTCTCTGATGCCTTGGTTGGCAGCTACAGCACTTATTCACTGTGTTGTAGTGTTGCAAAAGAAAAATACAATGCAGTCTTGGACTGTATTACTAGCGATTATAACCTTCTCATTAAGTTTAATGGGAACATTTTTAGTTAGATCTGGTGTATTAAACTCTGTACATACATTTGCTTCTGATCCAGGTCGTGGACTATACATTCTTAGCTTTTTATTTTTAGTCCTAATTACATCTTTCACTATTTACGCATTAAAATCAGATGGAATTGATAGAGAAAATAGATATTCAATAGTAAGTAGAGATGCAGGAATTATGGTTAACAATTGGGTGTTGATTACAATATTATTTATTGTTTTCCTTGGAACAATATATCCCCTTTTTACTGACCTTGTTTTAAACACTAGTCTCACCGTAGGTCCTAGTTATTATGTTATGACAATTACTCCAGTGATTATTATTCTTTTACTTTTCATGATAATATCACCACTTGTTAATTGGACTACTGGTAAATTGTCCAATGTAATTATTAAGATGAGATATGTTCTCATTTCTAGTTTAACTTTGGTACTAATATTAAGTTTGTATTTTTATCTTTTCTCTCTTACAGAACTTGCAATCATATTTTTATGCATAATTTTAATCTTAACATCAGTTTCTTCAGGAATTATTTATTCAAGAAAAAATATAATTATCACACCTAGTCTTGGGAGAACTCTCTCTCACTCAGGATTTGGATTACTTCTTTTAGCCATAGTTAGTAATGCTGTTTACTCGGAAGAAAAGATATTTGATGCAAAAGTTGGAGATATTCTCAAACTTTCAGATAATACTTTTAAATTTGAAAAAATAAATCAATTTGAAAAACAGAATTATAATTCATTACAAGCTATTTTTTATCTCGTGGACAATAATAAACAAGTTGAGAAGTTTACTCCCGAAATAAGATTTTATAATGATCCACCCACTATAACTTCAGAAACGAGCATTGTTCACAGGTTATTTGAAGATATATATATTGTTATGAATGTAACCCAAGCTACAAATTCTATTAGTGTGAGGATACATGTAAAACCATTTATGACCTTCTTATGGATAGGTGTAATTTTGATCATTTTAGGTGGGGTCTTGTCAGTTTTTGTTAAAAAAAAGAAAATCAATGCCTAAAAAAATAATTTATTACGTCCCAATTTTATTTATTATTTTGCTCAGTGTATTTTTTTATTTTTCACTTAGTAATGATACTTCAAAAATTTCATCACCAATTATTGGGAAGTCTTTGCCAGAATTCTCACTTCCAAGTTTATTAACTGGTAAACCTAATGTTCGGTCTGAAGAGTTAAATGAAAAAGGAACATTTATTTTAAACGTATGGGCATCTTGGTGTGTGCCATGCAGAGCTGAACATGATATACTTATGGTGCTCAATAATTTATATGACGTAAAATTATATGGTCTTAATTATAAAGACAAGCCAAGTGAGGCCATGAATTTTATTAATAAGCTGGGTAATCCATTTAAAAACATAGGAGTTGATCAGTCAGGACGAACAGCAATTGACCTTGGAGTTTATGGTGTACCAGAAACATTTATTATTAGAGATGGTAAAGTAATATATAAACATATTGGGCCAATACATATGAGCGAGCTAGATGAAATTATTTTACCTATCTTGAAAGACTTATGATGAAGAAAAGTTTTACATTTATTGTTCTCTTAAATTTTGTTCTCAACCTGTCAGGTTATTTTGTTCATGCTCAAACAAGTGACGAAAGAGCAAATAACTTATTCAGAGAAGTGCGCTGTCTTGTTTGTCAGGGACAAACGATTCATGAATCAAATGCTGAACTGGCAGAGGATTTAAAAGTAATAATTAAAGAACAAATAATGAAGGGTAAAAGTGATGAAGATATAAAACAATTTCTTGTTGATAAATATGGAGACTGGATATTGATGACACCGCCCTTCGATCCATATACTTATGTTTTATGGTTTTCCCCAGCTATAATAATACTGTTTGGATTTGGATATATCTATTATAAATCTCGAAAAGAATTGAAATAGTGTCTATATTTTGACACATTATAGATGTTATTTGACCACTAATATAAATTATATATAAGTTTTTAAGATTAAGGAGACCTTATGAAATTATACTTATTAAAAATTATTTTATTTTCTATGCTTGGATCAAGTATTGTTTTTGCTGGCGGTGTAGAGGAAGACTCTGGACCTGAAACAATATCTGAAACAGAACAACAAGTTTCAAATGTATCTACAGTTTCTGATGCAGAATTGACAACAAGAGAAGATATTGATGAAAATCAGGAAATTGTATCTACACTTGATGAGAGTTCAGATCCAGTTTGTGACAGCGATGGAAATGTAGTAAAATGGTCAGGGGGTTGCGTAACATGGTCAGGTGGATATCTTGAAGAAGGAGAAACTGCAGATACATTTGTTAGATACAGTAAATAGTTAAATGAATGAATTAAAGATCGCTTTTTTTGTAATTATTTTATCATTAACTACTTACATTGTTAAGGCGGCTGATCAATTATCGTTCTCAATTGGTCAATTCGATATTAACGATACAGTTGATTCAGCAGAAATGAGACTTGAGTATCTTTATGGCCAAAATTTTTACAATAATAATTTTGATCTTAAACCATTTGTTGGAGCTATGTTCAATAATGACAATGGTAAGTATATATACTCGGGCCTAAGAAAAGATTATGTAATTTCTTCAAAATGGAATTTTACTCCAAGTTTTGCAGCTGGTTATTATGATAAAGGTAGCAGTAAAGATTTAGGGCATAATATAGAGTTTAGAAGCCAAATTGAGTTTTCCTATCAAACTTCTAACGGAAGAGTGGGATTTAGTTTCAATCATATTTCAAATGCAAGTATCGGCAACAAAAATCCTGGCACTGAAAGTGCTGCCATTTCATTCATAAGGCCGTTTTAGTTTTTTATAATCTCTTCTACAAAATCTTTAGAAGTAAAATCTTTTAAATCCTCTAAATCTTCACCAACACCTAAACCATTAATTGGTATTTTTGTTTTATTTGTAATAGATAATAGAGTTCCTCCTGATGCACTTGTATCAAACTTTGATAATATTATACCTGTTAAAGTCACGTATTTATTAAACTCTTCAACTTGCTTTAGAGCATTTTGACCTGTAGTTGCGTCAATTGTCATTATTATGTCATGGGGATATTTCTCATCATGCTTTTTTAAAACTCTACTTATTTTGCTAAGTTGATCCATCAAATCAATTTTATTGTGTAGACGGCCAGCAGTATCAATTATAACAACTTGATTGCCTAACTCTTTTGCACGTAGAACTGATTTATAAACTATACTTGCTGGATCAGATCCCTCAGTTTCTGAAATAAAATCAGTACCTATTTTTTCTGACCATAATTGTAATTGTTCTGTTGCAGCTGCACGAAATGTATCTGCAGCAACAAGTAAAACACTTTGATTTTTTGAAACAAAATTATTAGCTATCTTTGCAATTGTTGTTGTTTTGCCTGATCCATTAACACCAATCATAAGTATAACGCGCAGTACATCTGAGAAGTGATAATTTAAATGTTGCTCGTAAGGTATTAGCATATCGATAAGTATATCTTTAAGATGAGCAGTAATCTCATCGACATTTCCATTTTTGGAAATCTTTTTTTTCGCAAGCGTCGAGATTACTTGTCCAGCTGTTTCAATGTTTACATCAGATGAAATTAATAATTCTTCTAGTTGATCTAAAGACTCTTGATTTATTTTTGAACCAGCAAATAGTTTTGAAATTTCTGATTTAAAATTTTTAAACAATAATATGACCGCTTAAACCAGAGGAGTCACTTCCAGTAACAAGCATCTTAATTAGATTTCCGTTACCGTAATCTTGATTAAGATTAACTTTAGCAAATCCATCTGATCTACCTCTACTTTCACTCTCAACAATTAGATTAATTTCTGTATTTTCTAATTTATTGTAGTATTTTAAAACTTGCTTATTTCCTAATTCTCTTAAAATTTTAGCTCTTTTTTTTATAATTCCTCGATTTAATTGTGGCATTCTAGATGCAGGTGTTCCCTCACGAGGGGAAAATGGAAAAACATGTAAGAATGAAATATTACACTTCTCAACAAGTTTGATTGTATTAATAAACATTTCCTCTGTCTCAGTTGGAAATCCAGCTATCAAATCAGCACCAAATACCACATCTGGTCTTACGGATCTTATTTTGTTTATCTTATTAATAGCATCTTCTCGAAGATGTCTCCTCTTCATTCGTTTAAGTATCATATCATCTCCAGCTTGAAGTGATAAATGAAGATGAGGAAGGATTCTTTTTTCAGTTCCTATAAGATTAGTAAGATCATCGTCTATTTCAGCAATATCTAATGAGGACAATCGTAGTCTTTTAAGATTTGGAACTTCAGAAAAAATTAATTTTACTAAATCCGTAATTGTTTTCTTGTCTTCAAAGTCGTGACCATAACTTGTAAGATCAACTCCTGTAAGCACTATTTCCTTATAATTTTTTTCTAATAGATTTTTAATTTGTTTAACTACATTATTTGGCTTTATACTTCTTGAGTTCCCTCTGCCGTAGGGAATTATACAAAAAGTGCATCTATGATCACAGCCGTTTTGGATTTGCACAAACCCTCTAATTCTTTTTTCTACTTTATCAATAATAGGAGCAATAGCCTGACTTTCTTGGAGAATATCACCAACTTCATTTACTTTATCATTTGCGGTTCTGATTCTTTCATATGTTTTTTCCTCAAGCTTTTCTTTATTGCCAATAATAGCGTCAATCTCACTCATTTTTGAAAACTCTTCTTGGTGTATCTGAGCGGCACACCCTGTTAGAACAATTTTTCTATCAGGTTTTTCTCTCTTAATTTTTCTTATTTCAGATTTTAAGTCAGCAATTGTTTTGTTTGTCACCGCACATCCATTTATAAATGTGCTATTACTTATATTTTGTTTTTTAGCAAATTTCCTTATAACTTCAGACTCATAAAAATTTAATCTGCATCCATATGTTTTTACCTCATTTGTATCCATTTTATGATTTATCTTGATGTCTATTTTTAAAGTAAAGAATTGAAGCTATTATTTCATAAAAAACATAACCAAGGTGATAAATAACTGGGGTTCTTACAATATAGTACAACCATTTGTAATTTGGCAGTGTTTTCCAGACTACAAGGAACGCATCAATTCCTTGATAGAGTTTCTGGTTATGAATAGTATGGAGTCTTCTTAAAAGGCTCCTGCCATCTTTATTTGTTTTTAATTGGGCAGACTCATTATTTGTAATATCTGTCCATTTAATACTACTATTTTGCTTTTTGTAATGATTTATTTCCATTCTGCAGACGCTACAAGAGTCATTAAAAAAAACCTCAATTGAGTCATTTTTATCAGTATTCATTAATTTATCTTGTATTCTCCATTAAAATTTATTTCTGTAGGGCCAGACATTACAACTGTTTTTCCTCTAAGGTAATTTATATCTAAAATCCCACCAGGCAACCTAACTTGTATTTTTTCTGATACATGGTTATTTGTGACTGCAGCTACGGCAGCAGCACATGCAGCCGTTCCGCATGCCAGAGTTTTGCCAGCTCCTCTTTCCCAAACAACTAGATCAACAAGTTCTTTATTTACAATTTTGCATAATGAAACATTTATTTTTTCTGGAAAAATTACATCATTTTCGATTACTGGACCTATCTCTTCAATCCTATAATCACTAATTTCATTTACAAAAAAAATGACATGTGGATTTCCAACATTTACGAAGAAAGGGTTTGCTAATACTTGATTGTTGATTTGAAAATTTAATGAATTCAAGTCTATATCAGTTTTGACTGGAATTTCCTTTAATTCAAAATTTGGTGCACCCATATCAATACTTACGCAGTTATCACCAATTCTCTGACAGGATATAGTTTTTTCTTTTGTAGAAAGTTTTATTGAGTCTACATTCTCTTCAGTCATGAGTAAGTCCGCAACGCATCTTGATCCGTTACCACATGCATGAATTTCTTCACCATTGGAATTAAAAAATTCTATTAAAATATTTCCATCATCCTGGCGTGGTAAAATATTGATTAATTGATCACAACCAATTCCTTCATCACGATTACAAACAGAGACAATATCTTTCTTACTTAATGAAATCGTATTTTTTCTTTGGTCTATAATTACAAAATCATTTCCCAATCCATTCATTTTGATGAATTTAAATTCTCTCATAGTTTTCTTATATTTAGTCTTTAAATATAGCAGAAATTTAGTTTTTTTGCTTATAGCTTGACATGATTATAATTACCACATAATTTGCATTTGTTTTCCGCAAGTATAAAAATTGCGGTGCCATAATTTGGCGTCGACATCAGTCAGCGAGTTTCGCCCACTGGTGTGATAGACATTGGAATCAAGGAGTTATAGTGTTTTTAAATTTATCTGAACGTTTTGAGTCAATTTTTAAGGGACTAAAACAAACTGGTTCAATAGATGAGAAAAGTTTTGATGAAGCAATGAGGGACATAAGAAGAGCCCTTTTGGAAGCTGATGTAGCACTTCCTGTTGCAAAAGAATTCATTAATCACATTAGACAAGAGTCAATAGGCAAAGAGGTGCTTAGATCTATCACCCCTGCACAAATGATTACAAAGATTGTTAACGATGAATTAATTAAAACTCTTGGTGACAGCATGTCTGATTTACAAATTGATGAAAATAAATCCAATTATTATTTGTTTGCAGGCTTACAGGGTTCAGGAAAAACCACTACGGTTGCAAAGATTGCAAACTACCTTAAAAATAAAAAAAATAAATCAGTTCTAACTGTCTCACTTGACATAAATAGACCAGCAGCATTTGATCAATTAAAAAAATTATCTGATGATATTGGCATAAGTATATTGCCAAAAGTAGAAAATCAAATGCCAATTGATATATCAAAAAGAGCAATAGAGTTTGCAAAACTGAATAATATTGACTGTATACTTTTAGATACTGCCGGAAGAACAAATATTGATGATGCTCTAATGAATGAGTTATCTCAGTTGGAAAAAGAGATAAGCCCTATTGAGACACTTCTAGTTTTAGATAGTTTAACAGGACAAGAGGCAGTAAACGTTGTCAAAGATTTTTCGAATAAAATTAAATTATCTGGCTCAATAATCACAAGAGTTGATGGAGATGCTCGAGGGGGCGCCGCGCTCAGCATGAAATATATCACTGATTGTCCAATAAAATTCATGGGTGTTGGTGAACATATTGATGATTTGGAAATCTTTCATCCTGAGAGAATTGCTAATAGAATTTTAGGCATGGGTGATATTGTATCACTCGTTGAAAAAGCTTCAGAAAATATTGATGAGCGAGATGCTGAAAGAATGGCAACAAAGCTACAAAAAGGTGAATTTGATCTCGATGATCTTCTTTCACAAATAAGGCAGATGAAAAAAATGGGTGGTTTATCAAGTATTATGAAATTTATTCCAGGCTTTAAGAATATAGAAAACAAAATAAGTCAAAATGACTCTGCTGAGAATTCAATAACGAAACAAGAAGCCATTATACTTTCAATGACAAAATATGAGAGAAGCAAGCCAAAAATTATTAATGGCTCAAGAAAAAAAAGAATTGCAACGGGATCTGGTACCAAGGTTTCAGATATAAATAGGGTTCTTAAACAACATAAAAAGATGACGGGTATGATGAAAAAATTCTCAAAAAATGGAATGGGCTCAATGAGTCCAGACCAGTTGTCTGGTCAGTTTGGGAATATGATACCAAGTGATATTTTTAAAAAATAAGAGGAGAAAAACATGGCTTTAAAAATAAGATTATCCAGAGCAGGCTCAAAAAAGAGGCCTGTATACAGAGTTGTTATTGCAGACTCTAGAAGTCCAAGAGATGGAAAATTTATTGAGAAAGTTGGACTATATAATCCTTTGCTCAAAAAAGATGATGATAAAAGAATCCAACTAGACATTGAAGCAATCAAGAATTGGATTTCAAAAGGCGCAAAACCCACAGACAAAGTTGCTAGATTTTTAGGTGCTGCAGGGGTTATAGCAATGCCCGCTCAAGGAAACAATCCTAAGAAAGCAATACCAAAAAAGAAAGCACAGGAAAGATTAG
>CABZNM010000014.1 GCA_902527075.1 uncultured Pelagibacteraceae bacterium | reverse complement strand
CAGAACCTCTTGGTGACATACCATCGCTGCCGCCTCCTATTCCAAGAGCACCACCTTCGGCTCTTTGAATTAATACAACGACAATTAGTAACAGAGCCAATATTGCATGTATCACAAGAAGTATGCTTTCCATAAAAATATCCTATAAACTATTAATTATAAGAATCAATTATTTTACAAAAATCTCTTGCTTTAAGTGAGGCTCCTCCAACCAATGCTCCATCTACATTATCAAGATTGAGTATATAGCTTGCATTTTTGGGGTTTACAGAACCTCCATATAATATTGAAATGCCGTTTCCTACCTTCGGATTAAATTTTTTAGAAATAATTTTTCTTATATTTTTATGAATACTATTTATTTCATTTAATGAGGGCGTTTTACCAGTTCCGATGGCCCATACTGGCTCGTAAGCAAGGATAATTTTATTTGTATCAATTTTAGCTGGCAGTGAATTTATTTGTTTTCTTAAAATCTTAGTTCTGATCTTTATTTCACTATCTAGCTCACCGATACAAAAAATTACTTTTAAGTTTTCTTTCAATGCAGAAATAATTTTATTTGATATCTCACTAATTGACTCATTTTGATATTGTCTTCTTTCAGAATGTCCAATGATAGAGTAATTCGCTCCTATATCTTTTATCATTTTTGAGCTCACACAGCCTGTGTACGCGCCACTTTCTTCATGATGGCAATCTTGAGATCCAAAAGAAATCTTACTTCTTTTAAAGGACCTAGAGTAAAAATCTAATACTGTAAACGGCGGACAAATGACAATTTTTGAATTATATCTTTTTCTTTGAAGGCTTTTATTTATCGAATTCACAACCCTAATGGATGACTTATTTCCATTCATCTTCCAATTGCCGATGATATATTTATTTCTTTTCATTATTGCCTAATCATCTAAAATCTCCCTTTTTATAACATCTTAAATCAAAAATGTTAGATATTATTCGAAATTTAGTCTCTTCGATCTTTGGTAAAGTATTGCTCGCTCTCATGGTTTTAAGTTTTGCGTTGTGGGGCGTTGGAGACATTCTTACATCTGGAAATAGTCGATTAGCAGCAAAAGTTGGAAATGAAAAAATAAGCCTAGAGGATTTTTATATAAATTTTCAACAAACATTAAGAGACATTAGTAATAGTTCAGGTATGAATATAAGTATTCAACAGGCAAAAGATCAGCAATTAGATAAAATCATGTTAAACGAAATGATTTATCAAAAAATGATATCTGATTTTGCAAAGAAGCAAGGTATCATTATTAATGATGAAGTACTTAAAGATTACGTAATGACAATGGATGAATTTAAAAATAATGTAGGTCAATTTAATGATTTATTATACAAAAATTATATTCAAAATAATTTTAACTCTGAGTCTGCATTTTTAAATGAGATAGAATCAATACTTCTTCGTAATTTGCTATTTGAAAACTTCAGCATCAACAATTCAATAAACGAAAAGTTGATAACCCTTTTATATAATCATGAGGGAAAAAGAATTGACATTGAATATTTTACAATCGATGACTCAAAAATTACAGTAAGTATAAATGAAGTAGAATTAAGGGAGTACTTTGACAATAATAAAGAAAAGTATCGTGTGCCTAAAAAAGAATACGTAAATTATTTAAATGTGGGTTTTGAAAAATTTAGAGAATTAGTTGAAATTGATAATAATGAATTAGAAAATTTCTATGACTCTAATATTCAAAATTATACAACAAAAGAGTCAAGGGATGTTGAGTTTGTGCGTGTACCAACCGAAGAAAAGGCATTCGAGATTGCGCAAAAGTGGGAATCAAATGATAATGAGGCCTTTAAAGATTTGGCGGCTAGTGAAGACTTTGAAATATTTAAGATAAATGAACTTGGACGTGACAGATTCTCAGAAGATGTTTCAAATAAAATTTTTATTTTAAATCTTAATAATATATCTGACCCAATACAAATAGCTGATGCTGGATTTTATATATTTAAAATTACTAGTATATCTGAAGAGGCAGTAATTTCATTTGAAGATGCAAAAAATGAAATAGAAGAAGAGTTAAGTAATCAAATTGCTTATGAGTTATACGATGAATACATCAATGAAATTGACATGCAATTAATTAACGGTGCAGGCTTTGATGAGATAGCTACACAATCTTCTGAAATTTTAAATACAAATATTGATGACTTACTGTTTAAGAATATTGAGTACTCTGATTTCAATGACATGTTGAACAATAAAGCAGCTTTCGAGAGATTAAAAGCTGTAGGTGAAATGTCCGATTTGATACTTACTGACACAAGTATGTATATTCATGAGATAAGTAGCATTGAAAAATCGTATATCAAAGAATTTGAAAATATTATTAAAGAAGTTACTGATGATTTGATGTCAGAAAAGAAAGAGCAAGATATTGAACAGATGCTAAATAGAGTTTTAGTAGAATTACAATTTAAAGACTATGAGAGTTTTAAAAATTATACGATATCTAAAAACCATAATTTAAATAAATTAACAAATATTGATAGAAATAATGTAAATGATGCCGATTTGACTACTGAGTCAATTAGTGAATTGTTTAATGTGGGGTTAAATAATCTTTCTATCGTTAGAACTAATGACAATCAGTTAGGTGTTGCTTTTGTTAAAAATATTAGCGAACCTAAAAATCGAATCTCAAGTAATTTTTTTGAAGACGTTAAAAAGAATATAATTCAAAATTATAATAACTCTCTTAATAGCGTTATAGGCAACAAAATTATTGATAATACTCCATACGAAATATTTACTCAAAATATTGAGAACATTTTGATGTAATGACAATATCTCACTCCAAAAAAGAATTTTTAAAATATAAAAAACTGCAAAAAAATTTCCTTTTCTTTGAAAAGATTAATAACTTTAAAGTTGACCCTATTCCAAAATTTATGGAGAAAGTGAATACAACAAATTTTAGTTTTCTATATGAATCTGTTGAAAAAGGTAAAGATAAAGGGAGATATTCATTCTGTGGATATCAAGAGATTGATAAAATACTACTTACTAATAACATTTTATCCTACTCTAAAGGGAGATCTAAAAAGAAATCAGATTTAGGTGTCAAAGGCCTTAATGAAATTAATGAAATAATAAAAAAAAATAAATTTGAAAAAAATAAATTGTTACCGCCTATGTCGTCAGCTTATTTTGGTTTTATAGGTTATGAAAACATAAAAAGAATTGAAAATATCTCAAAAACTAAAAAGAAAAGTGACTTAAAGATTCCAGATATCCTTTTATTCCTCCCAAAATTTCTATTAATTTTAGATAATCAAAAAAAAATTTTTTATATAATTCAACATGTTGATTTTAAAAATAATAGCAACCTTAACTTTGAAGATTTAAAATCAAATATACAAAGCCTTAAACAAGAATTTTCAAAAAACACAAAGTTTAAAGAGATGAACTTTAAAAAGAAAATTAAAGCAAATATAAAGTCAAATATTTCAAAGAAAAATTTTATTAAAAATATTAACATTGCTAAAAAATATATCAAAAATGGTGATATATTTCAGGTTGTTCCAAGTCAAAGATTTGAAACTAAATTTACTGGAAGTGTTTTAAAACTTTATCAAGCACTTCGTAAAACGAACCCCTCACCCTTTATGTATTATTTTAACTTTCCAAGATTTAAGATAGTTGGTTCAAGTCCAGAAATACTTGTAAGACTTAGAAATAAAAAAATTACCATTAGACCGATTGCAGGAACAAGACCGAGAGGTAAAACAAAAAAACTTGATAATAAATACGCAAAAGATCTCCTTAAAGACAAAAAAGAAATTGCAGAACATTTGATGCTTTTAGATTTAGGAAGAAATGATGTTGGACGTGTAGCAAACAAATCTTCGGTTAAAGTTACTTCAGAATTTGAAATCGAAAGATATTCACATGTAATGCACATTGTTTCAAACGTTGAGGGAAAAGTTTCATCGGATAAAACTGCGTTTGAAGCATTAATGGCTGGTTTTCCTGCTGGAACTGTTAGTGGGGCCCCGAAAATAAGAGCAATGCAAATCATTGATGAACTTGAAAATACAAAAAGAGGAATTTATGCTGGTGGTATTGGCTATATTACATCGGATGGCGAAATGGATACTTGTATTGCTTTAAGGACAGGAATAATTTCAAATAATACATTATTTGTACAAGCCGGTGGAGGTGTTGTCTATGACAGTGATCCAAATAAAGAATATGAAGAAACAGTAAATAAGGCCAAAGCATTATTTAACGCTGCAGAAATTGCAATTGCAAATTAAAATGATTTTACTAATTGATAATTACGATAGTTTTACTTACAACCTTGTTCATTATGTAGAAGAGTTGGACTTTGATGTCGAGATTTATAGAAATGATAAGATTTCATTAAATAAAATAAAAAGATTAAATCCAAAAAAAATAATTATTTCACCTGGGCCATGTACACCAAATGAAGCAGGTATTTCCATAAATTTAATAAAAAAATTCTACAAAGATATACCTATACTTGGTGTGTGTCTTGGCCACCAAGCAATAGCTCAAGCATTTGGTGCCAAAATTGTAAAAGCAAAAAAGATTATGCATGGAAAAGTATCAATGATGACAAACTTAGGCTCTAGGATATTTAGTGGTATTCCAAAAAAATTTAATGCTACTCGATATCACAGTCTAATTATTCAAAATAATACCCTACCAAATGATTTTAAAATAATTTCTGATACGATTGATAATGGTAAAAAAGTAATAATGGGAATCGAACATAATCAATATCCATGTTTTGGAGTACAATTTCATCCTGAAAGTATAGCAACAAATCCATTTGGGAAAAAAATAATCAAAAATTATCTTAAGCTCTAATTATGAATTCAGAACTCAAAAATTTAAATTTAAAACAAATTAACGGTGACCTAAATCCTGAAGAGATAAATGAAGCGATGGAATTAATAATGACTGGTAAAGCAAGTGATGTTGAAATTGGCTCATTTTTAACCGCTCTACAGATAAGAGGCATAAAAAGCAATCATCTTAAAACTGCAGTTAATGTCATGTTACCTAAAATGGTCCCTGTTGAAACAGAGTTTGACTGTATGGATACTTGTGGAACTGGTGGTGATGGAAAATTTTCACTCAATATTTCAACGGCTACAGCTTTTGTGCTTGCCGCTCATGATATTAAAATTGCTAAACATGGAAACAGAGCGTTATCTTCAAAATGTGGTTCTGCTGATGTATTGTCATCACTAGGTGTTAATGTTGACATGCAGGTAGAAAAAATAAGTAAGTGCATCGATGAAGTTGGAATTTGTTTTATGTTTGCTCCTAACCATCACCCTGCAATGAAAAATGTCGGATCAGTAAGACAAGAACTAGGCTTTAGAACGATATTTAACATGCTTGGACCACTTTTAAATCCTACAAAAGTAAAAAAACAGGTCGTAGGAGTTTATTCAAAAGAAGTCTATAAAATATACTGTGAATATTTTAAAAATAAAAAAGATACACAAGTAACAATTGTACATGGTTGTAATGGTATGGACGAGGTTTCAACAGAAGGTGAAAACTTAATTTATTCTTCAAATTATGGTGAAGTTCTATTTGATCCTATTAAAATTGGTATTAAGCGCCCTATTCAAAAAGAATTAGCTGGCAACGATAAAGATTATAATGCTTTAAGAATAAGGGAGTTATTCGAAGGCAATAAAGATTCCTTTTATGACATTGTATGCATAAATGCAGCTCTTGGAGTATTATTATTTGAAGATAAAAATTTAACAGATGAAAATATCAAATTTGCATTTGATAAATGTGCTAATGTTATTGATGACGGCTTACCTTTAAAGGTATTAGATAATTTAATTAAATATTCTAGTTCTTAATGACTATTCTCAAAGAAATAAATGATTACAAACTGAAGTTTGTAAAGATAAAAGCTAGATATAGACCTATAGAAGAATTGAAATCCTCGTTAAAAATTGATGAAGCTAAGAACTTCTTATTTTCAAAAAAATTATTTCAAGACAAAGATCATACAAGTTTCATAGGTGAGGTAAAAAGAGCTAGTCCTAGTGCTGGAAAAATAATAGAAGATGAGGTAGATATATTAGATATTGTTAAAAAGTATGAAATTAATTCTGTATCCTGTCTTTCAATTTTAACAGATGAAAAATATTTCAATGGTTCAAATGAAGATTTAATAAATATTAAAAAGCATACTTATCTTCCTATACTTAGAAAAGAATTCATTGTTGATGAATACCAAATCTATGAAAGTAAGTATATTGGTGCAGATTGTATTTTGATAATTATGGCACTATTAGATTTTGATACTGCAACCAAATTTGAAAATTTAGCACATCAACTAGGCTTGGATGTGTTGATTGAAGTACATAATAAGCAAGAACTTGAACAAGCATTAAAAATGAAGTCTAGATTAATTGGAATTAATAACCGTAATTTAAATGATTTTTCAGTCGATATAAATAACTGCATAAAATTATGTAGTATCTATGATAGCAATAAATTATTTATTGCTGAAAGTGGAATTTCAAAAGTTGAGGATGTAAATTTAATCCAGTCAGAAAGTAGTATTAATACTTTTTTGATTGGTGAAGCTTTAATTAATTCTGATGAATTGCTAAAATACCTAAATAATAATAATTTATAAATATCTAAGTTTAGATAATAAATTTAAGTTATTGAATTTAAATAAAAAAAATCGATTGAATTATGTGTAGAACATTGGTAGAACATGATTAATATAAAAGAATCAATGTTAACAGTTAAACAAAAAAAACTTTTAGAATATATAAATTCATTTCAAAAGAAAAACGGCTTAACTCCATCTTATGAGGAAATGAAGTCTGCTTTAAACTTAAAATCTAAGTCAGGTATTCACAGGTTAATATTGGCTCTTGAAGAAAGAGGATTTCTTAAAAGACTTGCTCATAAAGCAAGAGCTTTGGAAGTAATTAAAGATGGTATTTCTAGTGTAAAAATCTCCAATCAACAAAAGAAAAATGTTGTTTTGGGTAATTTTAATTCAAACATTCTTGAGGAAACGAATAACTCACAAAAATTAATCACTCTTCCAATGTTAGGTAAAATTGCTGCTGGTACGCCCATTGAGGCAATACAAGATGATAATGATATGGTTGATGTACCGAAAGAAATGTTATCTGTTGGTGAAAGTTATGCGCTCACTGTTGAAGGCGACTCAATGATTAATGAGGGAATACATAATGGTGATACAGTTATAATTAAAAAAACAAATTTAGCTGAAAATGGAGATATTGTTGTTGCATTAATAGATGATCACGAAGCAACTCTTAAAAGATTAAGAAAAAAAGGTCAAAGTATTGCTCTTGAAAGTGCAAATCCACTCTATGAAACAAAAATACTCTCTGCTCACAGAATAAAAATTCAGGGTAAGCTAGTTGGACTTTTAAGGAAATATTAGCATTTTTTAGCTTTTTTTATTCCTTAAATAGTTTATTAAATGGAGTAATGGTAAAGAAGAAAAAAAAATCACAAAATTCAAAAGCTGAACTCAAAATAAATAATAAAACTTATTCATTACCGATTTATAATTCAACCGCTGGTGAAAAAGTACTTGATATTTCAAAGTTACACAAAGAGTCTAATCACTTTACATATGATCCTGGATTTTCTTCTACAGCATCGTGTGAGTCCAAAATTACATTTATTGATGGTAATAAAGGTTTATTAAAGTACAGAGGATATGATGTAGCTGAATTAGCTACGAAGAGTGATTTTATTGAAGTTACAAACTTACTTATTTATGGCGATCTACCAAATAAAGCCCAGTTAAATAAATACAGAAAATTAATTGCTAGACATACACTTTTACATGAGCAAATTGTAAACTTTTTTCAAGGATTTAGAAGAGACGCTCATCCAATGGCCATGATGGTTGGTGTTATGGGGGCCTTATCTTCATTCTATCAGGATACATTAGATATAAATGATCCACATCAAAGACAGGAAGCTACCAGAAGAATAATTGCAAAAGCAGCAACTGTTGGAGCAATGGCATACAAATATTCAATTGGGCAGGCGTTTGTATCACCAAAAAATAATTTAAATTATGCGGAAAATTTCCTACATATGTGTTTTAGTCACTCTGCTGAAAAATATAAGATTTCACCTGTATTAGCTAAAGCAATGGATGTAATATTTATTTTACATGCTGATCATGAGCAGAATGCATCTACTTCTACTGTGCGCTTAGCTGGCTCATCAGGAGCAAACCCCTTTGCTTGCATTGCAGCAGGCGTGGCTTCTTTATGGGGACCTGCACACGGAGGTGCTAATCAGGCAGCTCTTGAAATGCTTGAGGAGATTGGTGATATTAAGAACATTAAGAAGTATATTTCTAAAGCTAAAGATAGAAATGATAAGTTTAAATTAATGGGGTTTGGTCATAGAGTTTATAAAAATTATGATCCTCGAGCAAAAATACTTAAGCAAGTGTGTACTAAAGTTTTAAATCATGTAGGCGTTAAACACGACCCAATTTTAAAACTTGCTATTGAATTAGAAAAAATAGCTCTTAAAGATGATTATTTTATAAATAAAAAGTTATACCCTAATGTTGATTTTTACTCAGGAATAATTTTAAGGGCTATTGGGTTCCCTCCAGAAATGTTCACAGTTATTTTTGCGATAGCTAGAACAGCTGGATGGACTGCTCAATGGACTGAAATGATTGAGGACCCTATTCAAAAAATTGGAAGGCCGAGACAACTTTACACTGGTAAAGTTAAACTTAAATACGGTCAAAATAGATCAACAAAAAATACTAGATAACTACACTTTAAATAAATCAATATTTTCTTTTTTTGCTTTGTTGAGGAAAATTTTTTTGTTAAGAATGAGTGTTGATAAAGGGTCTAGTGCAATTGAAGATAAATTTGCTTTTGCAACAATTTCAATAGTTTTTGGCGCTAGTACAGGCAGATCAACCAATCTACTTTGATTTTTTTTAGGAATTTTAACTAAAACTCCTTTGTGTTCATTTATTGTGTTATTTCTTTTCCTAATCTCAATGACTCTTTTTAACATCTGATCTGTACCTTCAGCTGCTTCAATAGCTAGTATATAACCATCAACTATGACAACTGATTGAGCGTTATCAAACTTAGACATTGCAATTAGGATTTCTCTTCCCTTTTTGATATCCAATTTTGTCCTATGATCTGGATTAACTTTAAGATCTTTTTTACTTAATAAATAAGAAGTGCTAAGATCCAATGGTGACTTGATTAAGTATCCATGCTGTTTAAACATATTTAAGATACGTTTTAAAAGAAAATCATCACCTTTTTTATATGCACTAGCTAGTATTGGTATAAATTTATCTATCTCACCATCAAGTTTAAAATTTTTTAAATTTGGCCGATCAATTTTACCTAAAAAAATAATTTCAGATATATTTTTTAATTTTAAAATATTCAGTATTTTCCTTAGTTCGTATACTTCAAGATTGAAAATATTTTTCTTTTTTGATTTCAATTTATTAAAATTTAAAAATATGGCTTGTTTTTTGCTTTTTAATAAATCATCAAAAAAAGATTTGGATAGCTCATCGTACCCTCCCATAATGCAAATATTTCTTTTAGTCGCCATAGTAACAAAGACCTCGTGTAGAGTCTTCATTGATAAAATCTAAAAGAGTGTTAATCAAATGATTATTCTTTTTATTTTGATATTCAGAAATAGATGCTCTGTTTTTCTTGCATAAAAGTTTTTCGAATGCATTTTTAAATTCAATAATGTCTTCGTTCTTATAATTCGCTCTTCTTAAGCCAATTAGATTAATGCCTGTTATTTTAGCCCTATTTCCTATTGCTAAACCGTATGGAATAATATCATTTTCAACTGCTGACATGCCTCCAATCATTGCTAAAGAACCAATTCTACAAAACTGGTGAACAGCCGATAGACCGCCAAGTACTGCGTTATTGTCTATAGTCACGTGACCACCTAAAGTAACTTGATTTGCAAGTATTGTATTATTTTTAATTATACAATCATGTGCGATATGTACTCCTGCCATAAATAATGAATTATTTCCAACTTCAGTTAACATGCCTCCACCTTTTGTTCCAAGGTTAAAAGTACAATGTTCTCTTATAATATTTTTGTCACCGATTTGAATTCTACTTTTCTCATTATTAAATTTTAAATCTTGTGGCACCGCTCCTATAGATGAGAAAGAAAATATTTTATTTGATTTTCCAATGTCTGTATTACCACCAATATAAACTGATGGAAATATAACGTTATTGTCATCAATTTTTACATTTCCTTCAATAACGGTATAAGCTCCAATGGTAACATTCTTTCCAATAATACAATTTTTATCAATAATTGCAGTTGAGTGAATATTAGACATCTTGTTTATCCATAATCATAGCACTCCAAATAGATTCACATACAATATTATCGTTCTCGTCATTCATTTTTCCGTAAAACTTCCATACCCTCCCTCTTGATCTAAGGGATACGACATCTGCTCTAACTTTCATTTCTGGTAGAACTGGCAATCTGAACTTACTTGACTCAACATTCATCAAATACACTATCTTATCAAATGTTTCTGACTTAAGTGAGTAGGCAATTAATGCTGCTGCGGTTTGAGCCATCATCTCAATAAGTATAACTCCAGGCACAACTGGTTTATCAGGAAAATGACCCTTAAAGAATTCCTCACTTTCTCTGAATCTTTTTATTCCTGAGGCTTTTTTTAATTTTTCTATATTAATAAGTCTGTCTAAATATATAAAAGGCTCTCTATGGGGAATAAGTTCTTTTATTTCTTCAAATTTTAACTCATCATCCATATAATTTTTTATACTTCCTCATATAGGTATATTTATCGATTGCAGGATTTCCCATAACAGAACAATTATCTCTGACACTTTTAAATACTCCACTTTTAGCAGCAATTTGAACATTATTGCCAATACTTAAATGTCCAGAAATACCAACTTGACCGCCTGCCATTACGGAATTACCAATTTTGGAGCTCCCTGCTATGCCGCTCATTGCAGCAAAGATACAATTATTCCCTACCTCTACATTGTGTGCTACATGACACAAATTATCAAAAAACGTATTTTCTCCAATTATTGTATCACCAAAACTTCCTCTATCAATGCAACAATTTGATCCGATGCTTACATAAGATTGTAATATCACTCGGCCTAAATGAAAGATCTTATGATTTGAAAAGCTATTTATTGCGAATCCAAAACCTGATTGACCAATTGATGTGTTTCTTCCAATTCTTACATTGTCACCAATTATCGCATTACTAATTACTACATTTTCTTCAATTAATACATTTTCTCCAATTACACAATTATTATTAATTACAGCACCATCTTTTATTATTGAATTTTTTCCAACAGTGACACCTTTCTTAATGACTGCCGATTTTGAAACAAAACACTCATTAGCTATTTGGTGTTGATTATTTTGTTTTAAGTCATCATCATTTATGTCTCTGTAAAAAAGTGAACTAAGTTTTGCAACTGCTAAATGAACATTATCAACAAAAATTAAATTATTAAAATCAGTGAATTTATCTTTTTCGTGGATAGAAATAATTAGATATATATCTTTTGGTAAATCAATCTTCCTATTATATTTTTCATAAACGAAAGAAATTGTGTTATCTATATTTTTTATACTATCTAAGCCTGTTAATTCGTCAAATTCCTTATTGTGATCTAATACTGCAGTTTTTCCGGAAATATTATTTACAATTTTTTTTAACTTTACAGGACCCAATTTAACGTAAAAAGTAGGACACATATTGAATATACTATTCCTCTAAAGAAACCTCAATTTTAGGAAGCTCCTTGTTTAAAGCCTTTATTACTTCATCTGTAATTTCCATGGTCTCGGCATTTAGTATAACCGTACCTTTTTCTAAAATAACAGTAATCCCTTTTGTTTCGGATATTCCCTCTAAAATTGGCTTTAATTCATTAAGTATTTTATTTCGAGAACTCTCAACTAGTCTGTCAACAGACATGAGTTTATTCTGTCTAAGAATATTATAATTTTGAACTTTTTCTTCATATTCTTTTCTTTTTAATTCAAATGCTTCAGGGGCCATAATAGATTGGGCTTCTATTAATTTATTTTGCTCTTGAATCATATCTTCATCAGAATTTTTAAGCTCTTCTTCAATATCCTTTGCAATTTTGTCTATTTCATCAGCAGCATCTTTCGCAGCTTTTGCATCTAACAAAACTCTATTTAAATCTAAAACTCCAATCGATGTATTGGGATAGCTATCGGCAAAAGAATTAAATGAAAGGATAAAAAACAGCACAAAGACTGATGAGATGATTTTTCTTAAAAGTTTATTTATCATTAAAAATTATATCCTATATCAAAAGTAAGATTATCTGTAGTATCTGTTAATTCACTTTCTAAAATTCTAGCATAAATAATATTTATTGGACCAACTGCTGAGTCCCAATTAAAATTAACACCATAAGATGACCTTAAATTATGATCATCATCAATTTCTGAATAGGCAGGGTTTTCAAGACCCCATACACTGCCTAAATCAACAAATAAAGTACTAGTAATATCATAGGCATCAAAGTTTAAATCAATATTTGTTTCAAAAGATGTCAAGTAAAAGTATTGACCACCAGTATAAGAAGAGCCTGTTCTAGGGCCTACTTTTCCAGCTTTAAAACCTCTTAAATTTTTTCCTCCTAATCGAAAATTTGAAGATAGAGGTTGGTATTTACCATTATAACCATTGACAGATCCAGCTTGAAATTTAAACGCTCCAATTAAATTATCTGAAATTTTTTTATAAGTATTATATTCACCTTTATTTCTATAATAATATGAAGTTCCACCCAGACCTGCTAAATCTTGACTTATTGAAAGGTTGAAGCCACTTGATGGTTTGTACCTACTATTTCTTCTGTCAAAATTAAAAATATAGCCAATCTGTGAAACAGTATCGGTTCCACCTAATAATCTTTCGTAAGCAGTAGCATTTGAGTCAGGTTTCACCTTTGAAGTGTATAAAGTATACTTGGCTTGAATATTCTTGTCTGATGCTAATGGAAAACCTAATCCAAAACCAAATCCTATATCTTCTGTTTCATAATTTACCCCAGCACGATCCTCAAAATTACTATAAATATCAAAAGACACTGACAAATTTTTGTTATTAAAATATGGCTCAGTAAATGAGATATCGTATGTATTCCTAGTGTTAGCAAAACTAGCAGAAAAATTAACATTTTGACCTTTACCTAAAAAATTATTTTCACGAAGGCCTAATGTAATTGATCCCGAAGTCGAACTAGAATACCCAGCTCCAATTGAAGCCTCACCAGTATTTTTTTCTTCAACGTCAATTATTAAGTCAATTTTATCTGGAAAGGATGACCTTTCATCAGTTATTTCAACTGATGAGAAATAGTTTAAAGCTCGAATCGAGTCTTTAGAATAATTCATTGTATATTTATTAAACGCATCTCCCTCAGAAATTTGCATCTCTCTTCTGATAACCTTATCTAAAGTCCTATTATTACCCATAATATTTATTGAATTTACGTAAACTCTTGGACCTTCATTGATATCAATCTCAATATTTATGGTTTTAGCAATACTATTATCACTGAATTTTGGATTAATTTCTATGAAAGAATATCCATCTCCTTCTGCCAATTCTTTTATTATCTCTATGCTTTCAGATATTTTGCTCCTATTGAAAACATCTCCAGCATTAGCAGAGATTAATGATAATACAGCATCAGAATTTATTTTTTTTAATTTTGTTTTTACGTTAATCTCACCAAAATTATATTTTTCTCCTTCATCTAAATACATAATAACTTCAAAACTATTTGTATTTTGTGACAATTGTGCAATTGATGATGTAAAAGTAAAATTCGGAAAACCATTATTATTATAAAACTCGGTTATAAGTTGTTTGTCGTATTCAATTTTATCAGGATCATATCTATCTGATGATGACAAAAATCTTAGGAGTCTTTTTTCCTTGGTTTTCATTATTGATTTTAATTTGGAAGTTGAAAAATTATTATTTCCAATAAATACAATTTTTGAAACTTTCGAAATTTCAGATTCTAATATTTCATAACTTAGATTAATACGGTTAGTATCAAGAGGTTCTATTTTAGGAATTACTTCGGTTGATAGTCTGCCATTTCTCTGATATAAAGTTAAAATTCTTTCAATGTCTTTTTTCACTTTTGATCTAGAATACACCGACCTTTCCTTTAATTGTATCTCTAGTAATAGATCTTCATCTTTAACCTTACTGTTGCCTTTAAATTTTATTAAATTGATAGTTGGATTTTCAACAACACTAATAGAAAGCTGATTTTCACTGTATTTGATTTCAATATTTGAAAAAAGCTCAGTATTAAATAAGCTTTTTAAAATTTCATTTCCTTTTTCTTCTGAGTAACTATCGTCTAATTTAATATTTGCATAAGATATGATAGTTTCTTCATCTATTCTTTGATTACCATCTATATTTATTTTTTTTATAAGATTTTCTTCAGCGAAACTAATAGTAATCGTACATAAAAATAATATTATAATAAGGAAATTTTGCATATTTAATCGTATATGATTTTGCCTATTTTCTATACTATAATTTACCCAAGAATATATTTTTATTTACCCATGCAATACTGTTATGTATATCGTTTAAATTGGGATGAACAATATTTTTATTGTACTTAAAATATTTTTGAAGAGTAATATCATTGTATTTCACTATATCTGTAAATCTTATTTTCATGCGCAAAAAGTGATTTACTAGAACCTCATTATTATAATTAAAAATATGTGGTGCTATTCCTCCAATCTCCATAACTTTATAAGCCAATTTAACTGCGGGAAATTTATTTTGATTAATTTTATGAAAGGTTAAGCTTTTTTTATTTAGTTGTTGTAAAATATCTTCATTTTTACTGCTGTTATTATTAATTTTAAACAAGTATGAGATCGGTATTTTCATATCTGGCATATTTAAGAGGCCAATGGAGGAATTATCATGAAAATTAACTGCTGCATGGATTATAGACTCTGGATGAATTATGGCTTTAATCTGATCACTTCTTAAATTAAAAAGATATTTAGCCTCTATAATTTCAAGAGCCTTATTCATCATAGTTGCAGAATCTACAGAAATTTTTTTCCCCATTTTCCATACAGGATGTTTTAAGGCCTGCTTGGGTGTAACACTCTTTAAAAAACTTATTTTTTTGTTAAAAAAAGGTCCACCAGATGCGGTAATTGTTATAGATTTAAATTTGTTATTATTTGACTCTAATAGTCTATAGATTGAATTATGTTCTGAATCTAATGGTATTATTTTAGTTTTATATCTTTTAGCTAATGATAGTAAACGGGTTCCTAATGAAATTATGCATTCTTTATTAGCTAAACCTATAACCTTTCCTGATTTCATTACATCATAGCTAATATTAAGAGCACTCATTCCTGATATAGCCAGAATTATAATATCAATATCTTTTGTAATTAATTTTGAAAAATTATCATTCCCAATAATAAGGTTTTTTTTATTATTACCATACCGCAATTTATATTTTTGAGCAGATCTAAAACTATTTATACCTATTCTTCGTATATTATATTCAATCTTAAGTTTCTCTAATTTTTTGTAATTTGTATTACAAGTTGCAGCTACTATTTTCAATTTGCGATGATTATCTTTAACGATTTTAAAGACTGAGTCTGCAATTGTTCCAGTAGCTCCATACAGTAAAATTCTCATTTAATGCACAAATATTAACAAATAGACTCCAAAAAAGAAAAAAACAAATACAAAGGAATCCATTCTATCAACTATTCCACCATGTCCTGGCATTATATTTCCAGAGTCTTTAATATTCACACTTCTTTTCAAAACTGAAACAACAAGATCCCCTAGAAATGAAAGAATCATTATTGGTATAACTGTTAAAAAAATCATATAAAAATCATTATAAAACTCAAAATAATACAAACCAGTAATTACTAATGTAGCAATGATACCACTAAATAAACCATTAAAAGTTTTACCCTTACTAATCTTTGGTATCATTTTTTTCCCATTGAAAGTTTTTCCACCTAGATAGCAAAATGTATCAAATATCCATATAGTCATTATTATTTCTATAACCTTTAAGCTTATATTTCCTAATGATGAAATTGATATTACAAAGGTAAAAATTGTCATAATACAAATAATCATATATGAATAGATGAAAATTTTTTTTTTTGAAATTTTAATCATTTCGATTAGTTCAATGACCATAAGAGATAGAAGAAGAATATAAAATAAATAGAGAAAATAACCTTCAAATACTATGGGTATTATTATGCAAGGTATAAAAAATATAGCTGATAAAATCCTACTTAAAAAATTTTTGATGTCGTTATTATGCATTCTACTTTCCATAATTACGCTTCCTTTTTTCAAAATTTGTTACAATTTTTTTTAAATCTGTAACGTTAAAATCTGGCCATAACTTCTTTGTAAAATATAATTCTGAATATGCTGATTGCCATAACATAAAGTTACTTAATCTCATCTCACCACCCGTTCTAATTATCAGATCTGGGTCTTTAGACATTGATGTATATAAGTTCTTATTTATATTACTCTTGTTAATCTTACTTAACCCTAATTTTTTTACAGAACTAACAATCTCATCTCTTCCTCCATAATTAAAAACCAAATTTATAATAGAGGATCTATTTTCTCTAGTCTCTTTTGTAACATCGTCGATAATTTTTAATATTTTTTTGCTCAATTTTTTCCTAGACCCATAATGTCTAATTTTAAAATTATAATTATGAGCAGTCATTTCAAACTCTTGATAATATTCTTCTATTAGATCAAAAAGGTTTTTAACTTCACTCAGAGATCGTTGCCAATTTTCTGATGAAAATACATAAAATGAAAACTCATTAATCTTTACATCTAGTTTATCTATATTCTTTATGAGTTTAATACAGGATTTAATTCCTGCCCTATGACCTTCTTTTTTACTTAAAAAATTTTTTGATGCCCATCTCCCATTCCCATCCATTATGAATGCCAGATGATTTATTTCGTAATATTTTTTTTTATTATCTTTAACCAAGATTATATCTTTTTTAAATCTTCTTCCTTTTGAATATGAGCATCATCAATTAATTTGATAAATTTTGTGGTCATGATTTCAATATCATTTTGAAATTTTTTTGACTCATCTTGGCTTATATTTTTTTCTTTCTCGCTAGCTTTTACCTTTTCAATTCCGTCTCGTCTTATGTTCCTTATAGCAACTTTAGCTGACTCAACAATCTTTCCAATTACTTTAAGGTATTCATCCCGCCGTTCCTCAGTAAGTTGAGGTAATGGTAATCTGATTAAATTACCTTCTAAAATAGGATTTATTCCTAGATTTGACTCTCTTAATGATTTATCTACTAATGAAACATTAGATGCATCCCAGACTTCTACATTTATTGTACGAGCGTCTGGTGTTGTAATGTTACCTATTTGATTAATAGGCATTTTTTGTCCATATGCTTCAATTTTAATCGAGTCTAACATACCTGGTGAAGCTCTTCCTGCTCTTATTCCAGAAATTTCAGATTTTGCTGATTGACTAGATAAATCCATTCTTTTTCTTAAATCTTTAGCCAATTCATCAAACATTACAGATCTCTGATGCTTTAATTTCTCTATTTACTGCTCTTACAAAAGCATTTTTTTCATTAATAGAAAATACCTTTATAGGTATGTTATTTTCCCTTGCAATTGCTACTGCTGAGCTATCCATAATTTTTAAATTACCTGACAAATAATCATCATAACTTATTTTACCAACTTCTTTTGCATCAGGATATTTTTTTGGATCTTTATCATAAATGCCATCTACTTGGGTCGCTTTAAATATGGAATCACACTCTAATTCTGCAGCTCTTAATGCGGCCGCTGTGTCAGTTGAAAAGTATGGATTTCCAGTACCTGCAGCACATATAACTATTCTTCCTTTTTCCATGTGTCTTATTGCTCTGCGTCTAATATAAGTTTCACATATTGATTGAATTGGAAAAGCTGACATAACTCTCGTATCCAGTGATAATTTTTCAAGACCATTTTGTAATCCTAAACTATTCATCACAGTGGCAAGCATTCCAATATAATCAGCGTTAGCTCTTTCCATTCCTTTTGCCGAGGCAGCTAGTCCTCTAAATATATTTCCACCACCAATAACTATGCAAGTTTGTATGTTGTTCTCTATGAGACTCTTTATATCTTTTGCAATTTTATCAATAACCTCAAGTTCAATACCGTATTTTTCACTTCCCATGAGTGACTCTCCGGATAACTTTAAAAGTATCCGTTTATTTTCTGATTTGATCATTTTTAATTTCCTAATTCGTATCTTACGAATCTATCAACTGTAATAGACTCGCCTACTTCTTCTGATACACTTTTCAGGTAATCGTCTATGCTGAGGCTTTGATCTATT
>CABZNM010000013.1 GCA_902527075.1 uncultured Pelagibacteraceae bacterium | reverse complement strand
AAGTTGATAAAAATTATACTATTCTCAATTACAAGGATGCGCTTCCATATCAAATTATAAAAAAACAAAAAACTAGTAATATTGGTTATGATGGCAACATCATAAATTACAGAAGGTTAAAATACTTAAATAAAAATCTTAAAAATCATAACTTAATTAATATTAGAGATAATTTAGTTGATCAAATCTGGATAAATCGTCCTAGGAAGAAACGGACGAAACCATTTTTTTTAAATAAGAAACAAACCGGTCAGGATGCCAAAAGCAAAGTTCAGAAAGTGTTGTTTTATCTAACAAAAATGAAATCTGATAGGTATTTAATCACCGCAACAGACTCTATATGTTGGCTACTGAATATAAGGGCCTCAGATATTCAATATTCTCCTTTATTTCTATCAAGAGCAATTATTGAAAATAATGGACAGGTACATGTCTTTTCTGATTTTAATTCAAAACAAAGAATAATTGACCGTCAAAGAATTAACTTTCATCCAGCGCATCATATTCAAAATTATATAAAGAGTTGCTCAAAAAATAATAAATTTCTGGTAGATAGAAATACTATACCTGCTAATTTTGTTGGATTGATAAAGACAACGTCAAAAATACAATTGATCGATGATATTATTCAAAATTTCAAATCTATAAGAAATAAATCAGAGATAAAAGGACTACGTGATTGTCATATAAGGGATGGTGCAGCATTAACTAAATCCATTTACTGGTTAAAGAAGAATATATATAAGAAAAAAATTACAGAATTAGACGCCTCTAATTTAATTGATCGAAATAGAAAAAAAAGTAAGTATTTCCATTCGTTGAGTTTTCCAACAATATCTGGTACCGGACCAAATGCGGCGATCATTCATTACAGGGTAACCAAAAAAACCAATCGCTTAATTAGAAAGAGTGATATTTTACTTATTGATTCTGGAGCACAATATTTAGACGGAACAACCGACATAACTAGATCTATTGCTTTTACATCTCAAAATAAAGAACGTAAAGAAATGTATACCAGAGTTCTCAAAGGACATATTGCTGTTGCGACATGTAATTTAAAATACGGAGAAAAGGGGAAAAGAATTGATAATTTGGCCAGAAAATTTTTGAAAGAAATTAATACTGATTATGAGCATGGAACAGGACATGGGGTTGGACATTTCCTAAATGTACATGAAGGTCCACAGTCAATTTCTAAATATAGCAAAAATAGATTTGAAAATGGAATGTTAACTTCAAATGAACCAGGTTATTACAAAACAGGTCAGTTTGGAATTAGGATTGAAAATTTAATATTATCTAAAATTAAAAATAATATTTTATCGTTTGAAACTGTAAGCTTTGCGCCTTTAGAAAAAAATTTAATTGAAAATGCATTGCTTAATAAAGCTGAAATCTATTGGATCAACAATTACCACAAGAAGGTAAGAAAAAAACTTTACAGTTTTATGAATGAAGCCGAAAAAAAATGGCTGTTGAAAGAGACAGATCCTTTATAATTTAGATATCTTATTCCAGTCAGATTCGTTTAAAACAGTTACCCCAAGCTCTTTTGCCTTATTGAGTTTTGAACCTGATTTCTCTCCAGATACCAGTATATCAGTCGATTTATTAATGCTTGATACAACCTTTGCACCTAGTCTTTCAGCTACATTTTTTGCTTCAGCACGCGACATTGAAGTCAATGTGCCTGTAAAAATAATTTTTTTTCCAGAAATCTCAGAGTCAATTAATTCTTTTTCTTCAATGAAAATTTCACATTGGTCAAATAAATTTTGAACTTCTTCTCTGTTCTTATTAACACCAAAGTATTCGTTAAACGACAATACTGCTTTAGGACCAAGTCCATCAGTGTTTTTCAACGAAATATCGATTTCTGTTTGAATATTTTTATTCGATTTTAAAAACGCATTAAAATCTTTGGTAGATTTAAAAGCTGATGCAATCATTCTAGAATTTTTATCACCAATGAACCTTATTCCAAGTGCGTACAATAATTTTGACAGTTCAATTTTCTTTTTAGCTTGAATTGCAGTTATTAAATTATTGAATGATAATTCCCCCCACCCTTCCAAATTGCAAATTTTTTGTTTTTTTTCAGCTAATTTAAAAATGTCAGAATACTTTCTCACGAGCTTTTCGTTGTAGAAAAGATTAATCTGTTTTTCTCCCAAACCTTCAATATCCAGAGCACTCCTTGAGACAAAGTGTTTTATTCTGCCTACTATTTGGGCATTACACTTAAACGTTCCAGAGCATCTTACAACAACTTCGTCAGGATCAATTATAATTTTTGAATCACATACTGGACATAATTTTGGTGGCTTTGGTGCTGATGATCTTTTTTTAGACTTTGTTTCAATGACTTTAATTACATGAGGAATTACATCTCCAGCTCTTTCAATTAAAACTTTATCACCTTCTCTAATATCTTTTTTCTCTATCTCCTCAAAATTATGCAGTGTGGCATTGGAGACAAGAACACCCCCAATATTAATTGGACTTAAACGGGCAACAGGAGTAATTGAACCAGTTCTTCCAACTTGTACATCAATTTTATTTATATTTGTTATTGCAGTTTCTGCTGCAAATTTATGAGCAATCGCCCATCTTGGGGCCTTTCCAACAAATCCAAGTCTTTTCTGAAATTGCAAATTATCAATCTTGTAAACCATTCCATCAATATCATAAGGAAGTGATGATCTCTCATTATCAATTTTTTCGTGATAGCCATTAAGATCATTGATATTATCAAATTTTTTTAAGTACGGGCTTATTGGAATTCCCCAAAGTTTAAAATCATTCATTTTCTTTTCATAACTCGTGTAATTTTCATTATTATTTTCACCAAATCCATGAGCAATAAATCTTAATGGCCTTGATGCTGTAATAGATGAGTCTAGTTGTCTTAAACTACCTGCAGCGGCATTTCGGGGATTAGAGAACTGATTATCACTTTTTTTATTAAGTTTAATAAAATCACTTTTATTCATAAAAATCTCACCACGAATTTCAATATTATTTGGTGGTTTTTTTGTTTTTAACTTCTGAGGAATGTCTCTAATTGTAATTACATTTGAAGTAATGACTTCGCCAGTCATACCATTTCCTCTTGTTGCCGCAGTTATTAAAAACCCTTTTGAATAAATAAGATTGACTGATAGTCCATCAATCTTTGGTTCAGCAATGTACTCAATCTTCTTAATATCATTTCCAAGAAAATTGATTACTTTTTTTTCAAAGTTTCGAACATCCTCAATACTCATTGCATTATCTAGTGATAACATTCTTGATGGATGGCTAAATTTACTAAATAACTCTGATGCTGTACCCCCAATTTTATTTAAAGGATCATTTATAATTTTTAGATCTGGGTTTTCATTTATTATTTTTTTATATTTAAGTATTAAATTATCATACTCATTATCACTTATTTCTGGACTATCATTATTATAGTAAAGATTATTATGATATTCGATTTGTTTGATAAGATCATCAATAATTGCTTTTTTGTTTTTATTAATCACCGAGAAATTAAGTTAAATCTTTTACAATCTCATAACTTTTTTTATACCAGTCACTACTAGGAAAATTGTGACCTAAAGTGGAAGCGTATCGTTTAGCTTCCTCATACAATCCAAGTGAAAAATATATTTCTACTAATCTAAATAAAGACTCTTCAGTATAAATTGAAGTACTGTACTGTTCTAGTATTCCATTATATCTATTTATTGCTGCTATCCATTTACTATTGAATTGGTAGTAACGTGCTATTTCAATTTCTTTTGCTGCAAGTCTATCATTAATGATATCAATTTTAGCGTAAGCGTCTTCTACAAATTCAGACTCAGGGTACTTATTTATGACTTCATTAAAGGCTTGTTTAGATTTTGCTGACATACTTTGATCTCTTTCTACATCTCTAATTTGTTCAAAGTAATTAAGAGCTCTTAAATAATATGCATATGATATTTTCATGCTGCCTGGATATAATGCAATAAATCTCTCTAGAGCATCTAAACTATCATTATACATTTGTGATTTATAATAACAAAATGCTGTCATTAGTTGCGCTTGATTAGACCATTTTGAATAGGGGTACTGTCTTTCTATATCCTCAAATAATATTGCGGCGTCGACAAAGTCTTTGTCTCTAACTAATTCCATCGCATTTGAATATAAAATTTGAAGTTTTTCACCTTCAGTTTCAGGTGTTTCTAATTTTGTATTGCTGCAACCAAAAACAAATAATATAAATAACAGGATAAAATACTTACGCATCCATCATAGTTTAATGAAAATTTTTTGTTATAAAAGTTAAATATCTGTACTTATAGAGAAATGACTATTTCTTTTTTGTGCTGACTTCTATCAATAGATGATGAATTACAATCCTTTTCTAATTCATCAGTAATTTTCCAATTGTCGCTATCAGACATTAATTTTTTAATTACTTCGCGTGTCAGCCAATGTCCACCTCTAACAACTTCAACGTGAGCTCTAATTGAATATCCTAAAAGGTATATATCCCCGATAAAATCTAATATCTTGTGTCTCACAAATTCATCTTTAAATCTTAATCCTTCAGTATTTAGGATGCCTTTCTCATCAAGAACAATTGCGTTATCAAGAGAACCGCCAGCTATGAGACCTTTGCTTTTTAGTTCATCAACCTCTTTTTTGAAACCAAAAGTTCGAGATGAGGAAATAATGTTCTCATAATCCTCTGGTGACAAGTGATTATAAAAGAAATTTTGATTATTAATTAAGCAATGGTCATAATTAATTGTATAGTCTATAGAAAGATTGTCTGAAGGTGATATTCTAATAGTTGAGTCACCATCAGAATATGAAACAGCTTTTAATACTTTATAGATTTTTCTATTTTCATTTAATTCCCTTATACCAATATTTTTTATTTTATTTACATACTCGATAGAACTGCCATCCAAAATTGGTGCTTCACTATTAGTAATATCTATTAAAACGTTATCAATGAAAAGACCGTGAAGAGCTGACATGATATGTTCTATTGTTGAAACTTTATGTCCATATTCATTTTGAATTTGAGTACAAAGTTCAGATTTTAAAATATTTTCAAAATCAACTTTTATTATCTTTTCATCTTCAGGTATGTTTAAATCAGTTCGTTTGAATACTATTCCCGTATTTGCAGGTGACGGGTGAAATGTTACCTCTGAGTGTTCACCTGTATGAAGACCTACTCCACTTATTGAAAAAGAATTTTTAATAGTACTTTGCACGATTGTACTTATAATTTGTTCAGATTTATAGAGATAGACAAAGTTTGTTACCCAATCTTACAATTTATAGTGATTTAAAAAAACTATAAATAATTGAAATTATTGTTCTTTTTTTTGCATTTTTTTCATGATTTGAACCTTCAAGATCATGATTAACAACATAAATTAATAATCCACAACTAGAGGTAAATGATGGATTATCTATATATTTCTTTGGACCATTTAATTTGAGAGTGGCGCCAACTCTAAAATTTGAATTCTTTAATTTTAAGCTTAAAATTTTACTAAAAATTTGTGATTTAGATCCATACCCAGTTAATATGATATTGTTTTCAATTAAATCCCTGAAGCGAGATTTTTGAATTAATGAAAATATAACCTCAGCTAACTCTTCAGCCCTTGATAAGTAAATTTGGTATATTTGTTCATCTGCGGTATTCCTTTTTCTATCAAAATTATGTGTGTCATATTTTTTACGATATGTTTCAGATTCATCTATAGATATTGATTTAATTTGAGATATATCATTTGCAAAATGAAATGTTCCTATTTTAACTGAATCAAATCCAATAAGTTGATTATCAAAAGTATAGGATAAATAAGTTTGGTTTTTTTGAACATCTATACAAATAGAACCAAGGTCTGACTCTGACTCTCTAAGAGCTGCTAAACTAGAAGCATAGAAGCTTGAAACAGCTTGATGAACATTAATGTCAAGCTCACTAAATATATTATGTATCTTCTTTAAAAAATCTTTTGATACCGAAACGACATGCCATGTTGTCCTCAAGATTTCAGAATTTAATCCGATTGGATCAGATACTATTTTGTTATTATCAACTTGATAGCTGATTGGAAATGAATGTAATGGTTCATTATTGCTTGTATATAGATCACTAAATTCTTTGGACGAAAAAAAAGATTTTATGTCATCTGATGTAATTTTAGAATCTGAACATTTGACTTCATGGGTCAAGTATTGAGACTGCATATTATCAGAAATACTAATGGTAACTTTATCTATTGTGGTAGATGCTTCATTTTCGGCAGCTTCTACAGCCTCAGATATATGTTGCTTGAGAGTAATGTCTTCAAGAGCAAGCGGTTTTTGACATATAGCTGGGAGTCTTGAAACGCCTACTCCAATTAATTGAGTAAGTTTGCCCTTATCTAGTAGTTGAATTTCTTGAGCAACTGAACATATTACTTTGTCTGACCTTATATCAATTACATTTATGGTTTCTTTTGCCATTATATTTCATCAACACCAAATTTTACTTTGCCCTCCAATACTCTAACAGAAGCTCTGCCATGTATCCTTAAATCGATTTCAACAATGTTGCTTTCAGAGACATTTTGTTCAATAAAAAGTCTTTTTAAATTAATTATTGATTGATCAATTTTTTCATCTGGAAATTTAATTTTTAAATCTCTTTTTAGTTTCACATTCCATCTTCTCAATTCAATATACTCGAGACTTTTGATATCATTGATCAGTTCTGGGAAATGAATATTTATAGACTTAATAAAACTCTCTAGATTTTCATTTGCCTTCTCACCAAGTATTTGAATCATACTTGTGTCAATACTTTGATCTGAAATCTGAGTTACAATAGTACCATCTAAGTCGATTAAAAAAGGAACACCTTCATTTAAGAATACGGCATAAGGATCATTTTCAATTACTTGAACTTGAATTTTATTAGGAAATATTTTTTTAATATTTGCTCTTTTGACCCAAGGAACTTCTTCTATTTCATTTTGTAGGATTTGCTTATCTAGCAACAATAAGTTATCAGATAGATTATTTATTTTTTTTCTTATATCAGTTTCATTGGACTTTTGACTATCAACAACTTTTATATGTTTTATTTCAAATATATTTGGAAATAATTGAGGGTAATAAAAGTATGTTAATCCAGTTAAAATAAACAAACATATAGATATAATTGAAATAATATTTATATACTTAACGGTTTGTACTTGCGTCATTGATAATCCAATTAATTAATTCATCAAAATCTGTTCCTTTACTTTTAGCAATTTCAGGAACAAGTGAAGTAGGTGTCATGCCAGGCTGAGTATTGACTTCAAGTATGTAAAAAATTCCACTGTCTTTTTCAAGTATAAAGTCAGTTCTAGAAATACCCTTACATCCCAATGCGTTATGAGCTTTAATAGCAAGATCCTCAACAAAGGCTATCTGATCGTCAGTTATCCTTGGTGGAATAATATGTTTAGTTTCTCCGTTATCAAAATATTTGGACTCGTAATCATAAAATTCATTTTTTGGATCTATTTCAATAGATCCAGTTTTATTATTACCATATATCGCTACTTGAATTTCTTTTCCATCAATAAACTCTTGAATAAGGATTTCATCTCTTTCTTTGTTAAGATCAATATATTTTTCCTTATCATTATCATTCTTTATTATGCCTACTCCCACACTTGATCCTTCATTTCTTGGCTTCAAAACAAAGGGATAATTAATTATATCTTTACCTTCAATTAATTTAAGACTTGTTAATTTAGTTTTTGGATAACACAAATTGATCTTAGTGAATACCTTTGATGACTTATGCTTGTCCATAGCTAGTTCAGATGCTTTTATCCCTGAATTAGTATATGGAACATTTGTTGACTCAATTATTGTTTGAACTTTTCCATCTTCTCCCCAAGTACCATGTAGTGCATTAAATATTACGTCTGGCTTATATTTTTTTATTTCCTTCTCTAAGTTTTGATCGGCATCAATTTTAATAACTTCAAAATTATTGCGTATCAATGACTCATTTATGCCAACAGATGAAATAATACTAATTTCTCTTTCAGAGGATATACCTCCATAAATCAGCATTACTCTTTTTTTAGATTTCATCGATCTCCTATGATCTGTATTTCCCAATCAAGCATAATACCTGTTTGATTAAAAACTTTTTCTCTTATTGCCTCACCAAAGTCTTCAATCATATTTGATGATGTAAATTGCTGGTTTACAATAAAGTTAGCATGCTTGGGTGATAGAGAAATATTGTTCATTTTAAACGATCTAAGACCAGACTCTTCAATTAGTTCCCATGCTTTTTTACCTATGTTTTTTTTTGGGTTCTTAAAGGTACTTCCTGCAGTTCTTATTTTCTCTGGTTGAGTAGTTTTTTTTGTACTCACTACTTCTTTCATTTTATTTTCTATTGTTTGAAAATCTCCTTTTGTTTTTTTAAAATCAGCGTTAATTACTATTAAATTATTTGCGATGTTATTTTTACGATACGAAAATGTACCACTAGTATTTTCAAATGTTCTTTTATTACCATCATAATCTAAACAATAAGCTTTCAAGAAAATATCTTTAACTTCAGTTCCATAACAACCAGCGTTCATGAATACTGCACCTCCAATAGATCCAGGGATACCTGATAAATATTCAAACCCAGTATAGGAATTTTTTAGACAATAATTTGATAATATTCTATCAGGCACATAAGATCCAACGTTTATGTGATTTTCATTTTCTTCAATGCTACCGAAGTTTCTTCCGAGTTTAATTACAAGCCCTTTAACTCCACCATCTCTAATAAGTATATTTGATCCTAAACCGAGAATATTTACACTTAAATCACCTTTTAAATTTTTAAGTATTTCACTCAGTTCTTCTTTATTGTCTGGTATATAAAATATTTCTGCACTACCAGCAACTCCAAGCCAAGTGTTCTTTGATAAATTAAAATCAAATTTGTAATCGCCTTGAGCATCAATTTGTTTGTAAATTTTTTTAAAGTGAACCTGGTGGCTATTCATCTATTTTTTTTAATGTTTCTGAAAACTGTTTAGCCCAACTAGTTACAGTACCTGCTCCTAAAAAAATAAATAAGATTTGATATTTGTAATTTACTAAGTTTAGCAAATCATTATTACTTAGATAATGTGATACCTTAACTTTTGAGTTTTCACTTAATCTTTTGGTAAAAAAGGACATTTTAAAATTTTTAGGTTTTTTTTCACCAGCCCGATAAACATCAGACACAAATACATGATTTGCTGATTTAAAACATTTTGTAAATTGTGTTTGAAGACGCGCCATTCTTGAAAATCTGTGTGGTTGAAAAATACATACTATCCTTGTTTTTTTATATGTTTTTTTCAAACCTCTTAGAACATTTTCTATTTCTGTTGGATGATGAGCATAATCGTCAATAATTGTAATTGTTTTTGATGACCATAATTTTGTTAATCTCCGTTCAACTCCTTTATATCTAGATAGTGAATGTTTAATAATTTTGTCAGGAACATTTAAATTTGAGCAAATTGCAATAGCCGCTAGTGAATTTCTAATATTGTAATCTCCAAATAATGGCAACGATATATCTTTGATTAATTTTTTTGTTTTTTTAAAATAGACGTCAAATCGCACCTTATCTTTTAAGTAATAAATATTACTTGCACGAACATCGCTACTTTTATGAAAGCCATATTTTATTAATTTAGTAGATGTAACTGAGTTTACTAATTTTCTTGTAACTTCATCATCAATACAAACAACTGCGAATCCATAAAAGGGAACTTGTGTTAAAAAAGTTTTAAAATGAGATTTTAAATTACTAAATGACTTGTAATAATCTAAATGCTCATGATCAATATTAGTTACAACTGAAATTGTAGAAGGCAATTTAACAAATGTTCCATCTGACTCATCAGCTTCAATGACCATCCATTCTCCATTTCCTAGCTTTGTGTTTGTACCAAATTGATTAATAATGCCTCCATTGATCACGGTTGGATTATATTTTGCGCTATTAAGTACAGTAGCAATTAGAGAGGTTGTAGTAGTCTTTCCGTGTGATCCTGAAATAGCGATAGTTTTTTTTAAATTAGCGATTTGTGATAGTACTTCAGCTCGTGAAATTATTGGTATACCTCTAGTTTTAGACTCCTTTAATTCGTTGTTAGATTTTTTGATTGCACTTGAATAGACAACTAATTCTGCATCTTGGATATTCTCTATTTTATGACCAATAAATACGTTTATTTTTTTTTTCTTCAATCGACTAATATTAGTATTAATCACTATATCACTACCTTGTACTAAATAACCAAGATCATTTAAAATTTCAGCAATTCCACTCATACCAATACCACCAATGCCAACTATATGTATTAGTTTACGTTTATTTATCTGCATAAATCTTTTTCAATAAAATTATATATTAGAAATGAAGCATTTAAATTCTGTTTATTAGAACTTATTTTATATTTCTTATCTTTAAATAAATTAATTATTCGCTGTATCTCAAGATATATTTTTGCTTGTGTTAATTCTTTATCAAGAATAATTCTCGCTCCATTATTTTTCTCTAAAATTTTAGCATTAAAGTATTGATGATCATCTACAGCATGCGGATAAGGGATAAGAATTGCAGGTTTATTATAATAAATTATCTCATTGAGTGTAGAAGATCCTGCTCGAGAAATTATAAGATTTGAAGTTGATAAGATACTTGGAATATCACTAAAATAATCTGACGTAAATCCAGCTATTTTTGCACTTTTATATATATTTTTTACTATTTTTCGATCTTCTTCCCTACATTGATGAAATACTCTCAAATCGAGTCTTTGTGTTTCTTTTAATTGCTTAATTGCCTTAGATATTATGATTGATAAATTTTTAGCACCTTGACTTCCACCAAGAATACAAATTTGAAATATTTTGCTATTATTTTTATTGGATTTATATTTCTTTTCAATTCTGATGGGCAATCCAACTTTTATTGCATTATTAACCTTTTTACCTCGATAGGTTGTAGTTTCAAAAGCTACAAATAATTTTCTCACAAAATTTATTAATATAAAATTTGTTTTACCAACTAATGCATTAGCCTCGTGAGCATATGTATTAATATTTAGAAACCAAGCAGAAATTATAGATGGCAGTGTAATAAAGCCACCAAATCCAACACAGCAGTCAGGTCTAATAGAGACCAGAAAGTAAAAAGATTGAATTAATAAAATAGGTATATTGATAATATTAGCTAATTTTGAATTATTATTTAGTAACTTTTTTAAAACATATACTTTATTTTTGTTGATATTCTCGAAGTATCTCTCCCCTCTTTTATCAGTAAGAACATAACATTGGGATTTTTTCAAAAGATCATGATAAAGTACGTTCATTGGCAAACAATGACCTCCTGTACCTCCACCAATTAATAACATTTTCATCATTTAGAGATTTAATGTCTTATTTTTGTGTCTATTTTTAGATAATAGTAAAATAATACCACATGTAACGGACATTCCAATAGTCGAGGAACCACCGTAACTTATAAAAGGCAGAGTAATACCAGTTGTTGGCAAAAGTCTTAAATTAACCCCAATATGAATTAACGCTTGAAGGCAAAAGAATATTACTAAAGTAAATAAACTAATTTGTAAGAAATGATTTTTGTTACTGTATACCGTTCTAAAACCATTGTATGAAATTAGAAAAAAAATAAAAAGGATTAGAAGACATCCTAGTAAACCATATTCCTCAGCCACAACTGAAAAAATATAATCTGAGTTAGCTTCAGGGATTTTATTTTTTAAAAAACCATTTCCTGGTCCAACACCAATAATGCCCCCTTCTTTAATTGCTTGTAGAGAAAGCTCAGTTTGAGTAACATCGTAATTCTCAGGGTATAAAAAAGAATTGATCCTATTTTGAACATTAAAATTAAAAAAATAAATTGCAGTGAATAATGAAATTCCAAAAAATAAAATTGAAAATAAAATGATAATACTGAAACCACTCATAAAAATTGAAGCAAAGTAAATTGAAGAGACAATAAAAAGTTGACTAATATCTGGTTGCAGTACTAGAATTGAAGATAGAATTGCATATACGAAGAAACTTAATGCATATGAGGTAACTTTCGTTTTTTCTTTTCTAATTTCTAAGATTGATGCCAGTAGAACACAATAAAAAGGCTTGATTAATTCTATAGGCATAATTGTAAAATATTGAAAATCTAACCACCTTTTAGATCCTTTAAATTCTGTGCCAATAAATAATGTCGCAACTAACATCAATAAACATATTGTAAAAAAAAAATACGAAATATATTTGAGTCTTTGCACTGAAAAAAAAGATAAAAATATAAATATTATTAGTCCAAGGAGTAAGTAAAAAGCTTGTATATTGAAGATTGAAAATATATTTGACGAAAATCGACTGCTGGCAGGACTTATTGTGAGACTAATATATAGTCCAATAAGCATCAATAATAAAACAGAGAGCAGTATTGGCTTGTTTATCTCTAAAATCCAGTCTGTTAATATACTTCTTTCTTTGTCTTCAGGTTTCAATTTTATATTAATCCCCTAAATAGTTTATTAAAATGATTGCCTCTATCTTCAAAATTTTGATATTGATCAAATGATGAGGCTCCAGGACTGAATAATATATTATGATATTTTCCTTTTTTTAAATCTTCTGATATTTTAGGAACGATATCATCTAATCTTCTTACTGATATAGTCGGTTTTATTTTTGAAAAGTACCTCGACCAAGGTTTTGTTTTTTCCCCAAAAATATAAACTTTTTTCACCATTTTGAGATGATTATCTAAGACTTTAAATTTTTTTTCTTTAAGAACCCCGCCACATATTAAAATAGCATTTTCATATTTCGATAAAGCATAGATTAATGAATCAAAATTTGTTGATTTTGAGTCATTTATAATTTTTAAATTATTTTTAGCTAAAATAACCTCTGTTCTAAAAGGTAAGCCTCTGAAAGATTTAATATTTTTTAAAAATTGTTGTTTACCAATATTTAATTTATTTAGAATTTTTAGTGAAAAACTATATTTTTCGTTATCAATTTGGTCATTATATTTTATGTCTATTCTTGCTTTAGAAGAAATACTTACATATTCAATCCGGTCTTTTTTTTGATGATGTTTTTTATTTATTATTTGTCGCAATGTATTATTTGAACAGCAAAATCCAAATTGATCTTTATCTAAATTTTGAAAAATATTTGACTTAGCATCGGCATATTTTTTAAATGTTCCATGTCTATCGATATGATCAATTGATAAATTGATTATACATGCAATATCAGGCTTAAAACTTTTTGTGATTTCTAGTTGATATGAAGAAAGTTCAAGTATGATAACACCTGACTCAATTGGTTTTGAATTAAATATTGGCTTGCCTATATTTCCTGCAAGAACTGTAGTTTTGTGATTTTTTTTTATTATAAAGTTTAGCAAGCTGACTAGAGTTGATTTGCCGTTTGTGCCAGTAATTGCAATAATTTTAATTCTTTCAGGATGTTTTTTTTGATTTAAGTAATTTTGAAAAAGATCTAACTCTGAAATTAATTTTATTTTATTAACCTTTGCTTTTTTTATAAGTGGATGTGTATGAACACCATTCAATTTAATACCTGGACTAGGAATAATGTACTCTGCTTTCTTAATTTCTTTTACTCCACATATATTAAAACCTTTAGTTTTGAGAGAATTTCTTACTTTGAAATTATCATCCCAGAAACTTACAATTGCACTACTTTTAGACAGTGAGTTATAAACAGATCGGCCTGAAATACCCATACCAAGAATAATAAACTTTTTTCCTTTGAATACTTTTGATTTTATCATTTAAAAACTACCTTATTTTAAGAGTAGCCAAACCAACTAGAGCCAAGACTATTGCTACAATCCAAAATCTGATAACTATTTTTGATTCAGGGACCCCATTTTGTTCAAAGTGATGGTGAAGTGGTGCCATCTTAAAGATTCTTTTACCTGTAATTTTGTATGAACCAACTTGAAGAATAACAGAGACTGCTTCAGCAACAAATATCCCACCAACAATTACTAAAACAATTTCTTGTTTAATAAGAACACTAATTGCTCCTATTGATGCTCCTAATGATAGGGATCCAGTATCACCCATAAATACCATTGCAGGTGGCGCATTATACCAAAGGAAACCAAGTGCTGATCCGATGATTGCAGCACAAACAACTGTTAGTTCGCCTGCACCTGGCAAATAATTAATATAAAGGTATTCTGAAAAAATAATATTACCTGCTAAATAACAAATCACCGCAAAAGTAGCGGCAACTATCATTACAGGAACAATAGCTAAGCCATCTAAGCCGTCTGTCAAATTTACTGCATTAGCAGATCCTAAAACAACAATTAGTGTGAATGGAATTCCAAATAATCCTAAATTTATGAAGGCATCTTTTAAAATTGGTAATGACAAAAGCTTTATGTCAATTAAATGATAATTTGAAATCCAATAAATAAATATTAAGGTAATTATAATTTGTAGAGTTATTCTTATTTTTGCAGAAATGCCATTACTTGTATTGGATCTTACTTTATAGAAATCATCTATAAAACCTACTAGTCCAAAAGAGATTAGTATAAAAATAATTGGAAATGATATAAAGCTTTCTGGATTAACCCAGATTAAAATTGATCCAACTATTGATATTAATATTATTATCCCACCCATCGTAGGAGTTCCTTTTTTAGCTATCAGATGTCCTTCAGGGCCATCATCTCTAATAGGTTGACCATGGGTTTGATATTTACTTATTAGATTTATAAGAAATGGACCAAAAAATAGAATAAAAGAAAATGATGTAAATAACGCAAGACCAGTTCTTACAGTTAAATAGCTTATAAAATTTTGTAAACTTATTAAATCGAATTGATTAATTAAATATAAGATCATTTTTTACTTGATACAAATTCTATAAACTTTTTTAAATTTATTGAATTTGATCCTTTCACAAATATAGCACAATTTCTAATAATGACTTTATCAATATCATTGATCAATTCATCTATATTTTCATAAAAGTTAACATTTTTTTGTTTGAATTTTAGGTCATGAAATTGCTTTCCAACAAAAAAATAATTTTTAAATCTTTTACTAATAGCATAAGATAAAATGTCTTTATGAAAGGCTTTTGATTTAAAACCTAATTCATTCATATCGCCCAAAATACACAATTTATTGGCCATTTTAAAACTATTATAGATATTGATGCTTTCTCTCATTGAAAGAGGACTGGCGTTATAAGAGTGGTCTATAATATTTAACTTATAACTTTTGTATAAAGATTTTATATGATTACCTCTTCCAGGGGTAAGAGGTATTTTATTGAATTTTTTTATTATCTTTTGATCTAAATCTAATATATCAAGACAACAAGCAATACATACACTGTTTGATATTAAATTTCTCTGGTCATTTCTAATTTCGTAAGACGACAATTGCTTTTGGTTACTCTTTATTGTCACCTGAAGCAATTTATTATTTTTTTGAGAAATTTTATAATTGTATTGTGTTTTTTTATTCAAACTATAATTGGCAAGATATTTTACTTTGCTTTTTTTGAATAGATTTTGAATATAGGCATAATGATTGGTATCACTATTCAAAATTAAAGTCTCAACATTATTGGTAGTTGTAAATATTTCAGATTTTGCCAATGCTATTTCTCTTAAAGATTTGAAGTTTTCTAAATGTACGTTTTCTACATTTAAAACAACCGCAATATGAGGCTTTAAAATTTTTACTAACTTTGAAATTTCACTGTGGTGATTCATTCCCAATTCAAAAAAACCATATTTTGTTTGTCTTGGCATATTCAAAATTTCTAGAGGTAGGCCAATATTGTTATTGAATGATTTTCGATTACAGAATACATATTTATTTCCTCTAAATAAATGTGAAATAGAATCTTTTGTACTTGTTTTGCCAACACTGCCTGTAATACCAACAATTTTAGAATTTAAGTTTGATCTATATATTTTTGCCAGGTCTATGAGAGCTTTATGGACATTTTTTACCTTAATTTGCTGTAATTTTAATTTTTTTGATACTCTCTCAACTATTGCTATGGATGCTCCTTTTTTTGCAGCTTTATCTAAAAATTTGTGTCCATCAAATATTTTGCCTTTAAAAGCAAAAAAGATATTTCCTTTTTTTATTGTTCTTGTATCAATAGATGCACCTGATATGGGTACTTTTGTAAGTTGTGTGCCAAATAGTTTATTAATTTCTGAGACGCTTATGTAATTACTCATATTTTTCTGAGATATTTCTTTACAATTTCTTTATCACTAAATTTAAATTTTTTATTTTTAATGATTTGATAATCTTCATGCCCTTTGCCTGCAATCAATAAAAGATCATTAGACTGTAATCTAAAGATCGCCTTTTTAATTGCATTTTCTCTACTGCCAAAATCAATCAAATACTTTGAATTGTTTATTATTTCCTCTCTTATTTTCTTAGGTGACTCTGTTCTCGGGTTATCATCTGTTACATACGCTAGATCAGCATATTCATTTGCAATTTGACCCATTTTAGGACGTTTTTTCTTGTCTCTGTCACCACCACAGCCGAATAGTACAATTAATCTACCCTTACATATTTTTCTTGCCTCTTTAAGTGAACTTTTGAGTGCATCAGGGGTGTGTGCAAAATCAACATAAATTTTTGCAAGAGATTTGGTAGATCCAACCATTTCCATGCGACCAGGTACATAGGGACAATTTAGACTTAATTTGGCAATTTTTTTTATGTTGTAACCAATTAGATAAAGGCCAACGGATGCTAGAAGAAAATTTTGAATTTGAAAAAAAGGCCAACTCCTAAATTGAAAAATTATTTTTTCTCCACCTATAATTGCAGTTATTATGTCATTACCATTTTCACTTTGATGAATTGAATCTACTTTGAAATTATTATTTAGATTAAAATAAATAGGTTTTAATTTTTTATTTATTTTTATTTCTGACTTAAAAGCTTTCAAATGTTTGCTATCTGCATTGATGAGAGTTTTTCCATTGTCACTAGTATATTCTGTAAATAATTTAGCCTTACTTTTTATGTAATGTTTCATGGTCCTGTGATAGTCCAAATGATCATGTGAAATATTAGTTAAAATACTCAGATCAAACTTTAAACCAAAAAATCTTTCCTGATCTAACCCATGAGATGATGTTTCCATTACTAGTATTTTGTGATTTTGTAATGAAGCTAATTTTAATTCTTTAAAAAGTGATATTGGGTCAGGAGAAGTTAAATAAACATTTCTACTACTGTTAGAGATTCCCAATGTACCAACAGAGATAGTTTTTTTGTTAAGTTTAGTAAGTAAATATTTCAAGAAAAAGGTAATTGAAGTTTTACCATTAGTTCCTGTGACTGCAATTTTTGTTTTAATATTGCTTTTGTAAAATAAATGAGCTGATAGTGATAATTCTTTTCTTACGTTATCTACTCTGATGAAAGGTATTTTTAATAGTTTTGGAATTAAAGTTTTAGATGAAACAACTATTAAAGAAGCACCTTTTTTTTGTGCCTCTAATATGAAATTATTTCCATTGTTGCAGCTTCCATCAATAGCAAAAAAAATATCTCTTTTTTTTAGACTGCGTGTATCAAAAGAAAACTCTCGAAACTTTATTTTTTTAGCTTTGATGTAATTTAGTGTTTGGCTTTCAAGCATTCTAATGAGAAGTTTTGATGATTATATTCTCATTAGGTAAATATTTTGTTTTTGTGTCTAAAATAGGGCCTATTCTATCTATTATATGCCTTACTACTCTTGTTGAATTCCATCCAGCATCAGTCCAACCAAAAGTATTGTATGGATGATAATCATCATTGATTCCTTTGGGCTCATCCAAAGAGATAAGGACAATGTATTCAGGTTTATTAATAGGAAACGTAGAAATAAAAGTGGTCATTTTTTTATTATCATAGGACTTATCTTTTATTTTTTTTGCTGTTCCAGTTTTTCCACCCACAATATATTTATTGTCTGTGTGTTCACTAAATGCGCGTGCTGCTGTTCCTTGTTCCACTACTTTACTCATGAGATATCTCATAATTTCACTCGTTTGTTCTGAAAATAATCTTTCACCTTTAATCTCTTCCCCCTCTTTTTTACGAAGAGTAGGTTTAATAAGATAGCCTCCGTTAACAACAGTTGCAGTTGCACTTGCTAAATGTAATGGAGAAATCGATAATCCATAACCATATGATATTGACTCAGTGTTAGCCATTCTCCAAGGATCAGGATAAATAGGACTCGCTAATTCTGGCAATTCTAAATCTATCTCATTAAGTAACCCTAACTCATAAAGGTAGGATTGTTGTAAATCTTTTCCCACATCTCTAATCATCTGAATAGTTCCTACATTAGATGAGTGAACAAAAATATCTTCAACTGAACAATAGTCTTCTTCACATGGGCGATGAACATCTCTTACTTTGTATTTTCCAATTTTAATACTATCATTTATTTCATACATTGAGTTTGGAAAAAATTTCTTTTCTTCAATACCTATTGCTGTTGTAAAAGTTTTCATGACTGAACCAAACTCATAAAGACCTAATGTATTTTTATTAAACATATTATCTTGGTTTTGAGTTTTTGCATTTGGATCAAAGTCTGGCAATGACACCATAGACAATATCTCTCCAGAATTTACGTCAATAATTAGTCCTGAACCACCCGTTGCACTATATAAATCCATACCAGACAATATTTCATCCCTCACGATGTGCTGAAGTCTTACATCAAGAGAAGTTTCGAACTTTTTTTTACTTTCAGATTTTAATGCAGCATTAAAGGATTTCTCAATACCTGATATTCCCTCATTATCAATATCTACTTTTCCAATTAAATGGCTAAATAGTTCTTTATGTAAATATTTTCTCTGATTTGTATTTTCAATAGTGATGCCTGTTTCCCCTAAGTCTACTATTTCTTGCAAATCAGTTGGTGGAGTATTTCTTTTTAAATAAAAAAATTTATTTTCTTTAAATTTTTTTCGTAAATCCACTTCATTAATATTTGGATATATAGATTTTATTTTGGATATAAGCTTAGATTTATCGTCTACTTGATTTGGATTGATGCCAATATTATACATTTTAATATTTGCAGTTATAGATACATCGTTTCTGTCATAAATATTTCCTCGTTCAATTAATTTATTATTAGAAAAATATTTATTTTCTTGATGATAAAATAAATTAACATCAATCATTCGAATGGCTACTGCTAAATATATACTGCTAAAAACTACAGCTGCTAAAATTAATCTATTATTAATTTTTAAAGCGAATTTATTTCTGATTGACTTAAATTTTTCAAATGCAAATTTCTCATCATTATATCGATGCGTAAAGGCAAAGCTTTTTTGATATATGTCAATTTTTTTTCGTTTGTGTGATTTTTTTTTCACAAAACTATCTTGCAGGTGAATTAGTATCCGGCTTTACAACATTTATGACATCATTGAAATATTCTTGCTCTTGCTTGATGTCATTTTTATCTATTACTACAAAATATTTGGTATAATCGTTAGTGATAACCATCTCAGAAATTTTTTTTAAATTTATTGGTGAAATGATTCGGCTCCATTCAATTTTATAAAGCTCATTCTTTGCTTCTTCATTTCTTAATGTAAGTTCAAGCTCATTTATTTGTTTTTGTTTGTTGGCTGATATATTTTTGATCACCATTATTGATAAGATGCCTAATAACAATAAAAGAATTGAAAAAATTTTTAATATTCTTGAAATCATAAGCTAAATCCACACTCCTCAATTGGTATATATTTATTTTGATTACTTATTTTTTGAATAAGCCTTAATTTTGCAGATCTTGACCTTGGATTAAGCCTTACTTCGTTAATAGATGGCTTAATCACCTTTTCTACTATGACGCTAGACCCAAGCGCTTTAGAAAAATTTTTTACCAAGCGGTCTTCTAAAGAATGAAAAGTTACAACACAGATTTTTCCAGCGATTGAAAGTAAGTTTAAGGCTTGGTTTAGACCCAAATGTAATTCTTCTAGTTCGTTATTAATGAACATTCTTAATGCTTGAAAAGTTTTAGTTGCAGGATTTATTTTTGACTTAAAATTTGAATTATTTTTTTTAATGATGTCTGCAAGTTCTAAGGTAGTTTTGATTTCTTTTTTGTTCCTATAATTTATAATACTTCTGGCAATTCTCCTTGAATTTCTCTCATCTCCGTAATGAAATAAAATATCCGCTAATTCATCCTGATCTATTCTATTTATTAACTCACCAGCTGTTTTTCCAGTATTGCTCATCCTCATATCTAATGGACCATCCTTCATAAATGAAAATCCCCGGTTCGCATTATCTAATTGCATTGATGAAACTCCTATATCAAATAAGAAACAGTTAACTTTTTCTCTTTCGAGTTCTTCCATAACTTTTTCGATTTGACTAAATTTCGATTCAATAAATTTGAAGCGGTCTTTGTATTTTTCTTCAAATTCTTTTGCTTTGGTAGATACTGATGGATCCCTATCAATTGCAATAACTTTACAATTGGATGAAGATAAGATCTTTTTTGAATATCCTCCGTTCCCGAATGTTGCATCAAAATAGATTTTGTCATCAGCTGGCTCTATTGACTCAATTACTTCATTTATTAGGACTGGTTTATGCTTAAACTCATCATCGATCATTTATTCTGTCTTCTGAGGAATGAGGGGATTTCAAGTAAATCTTGATCTATCTCGTTATCATCATTACTTTCAACTGAGTTAGATGTTTCTAGCTCGTGAACATTTTGATCACTAAATAAATCTGGAGTACTTTCTCTAGCCTGCGTCTCCTCATTTACTCTATTCTGA
>CABZNM010000012.1 GCA_902527075.1 uncultured Pelagibacteraceae bacterium | reverse complement strand
CTTTTTTAGAAATACAATAATCAGTAATTGTTTCCCAATTTTTTCTCATTGTATCCTCATCTTTATATGAAGACCAGAAATCCATTTTTCCTTGATGGTGCATCCAAATACCACAACCAGTCATCATTGAATAAGTTCTACCCATCATGAAAGCTCCATCAATACCTGGATTAGGTTCCCAAATATCACCAAAACTTGGAAGTCCATCAGGTTGCCACTTATCAGTTCTCCATGATATAGACTCTGTACCCCACAATTGAGGTACCCAGTGTGAACCATTGCCACCAAAGTTCCAGTCACGCTCACCTACCGCGAGCATTCCAGGATTAACAGCGCTTGTGTTTATTCTGTTCATATCAAATGGAGAAAGAACACCAAGGTTCTCCCACTGTAAAGCTCTCATATTAGTTGGACTTGCTAGATCGAAACCAGCGCCACCACCAGCTTTCATTTTGGATATGATTTCTCCGTTATCACCTATTTTAGTATGGTTAACTGTAATGCCTGTTTTAGCTTTAAAATCTGCAACTACAGAGTCAGGTAAGTACTCTCCCCACATTAAAACATTAACAACGGGAGCAGCAAAAGCATTAGGAATATACCAAGGACCAATCGCTGCTGCTGCACCGGTAGCTGCTGCACCTTTTAGTACTGATCTTCTTGAAACTTTTGCAGCCTTAAGAGTTTTATTAATTTTCTTCACGGCTACTCCTCTATTATTATTTAATTAATAAAAAATTCTCATACATATGAGGGTTGCTGTAAAGAGTAAAATTGATGATTTTCGAAAGCTTTTTTTAGGGTAAAATGAAAATTTTTACTAATCCTATGAAAAATATAGATAAAAAGAAGTTATATATTTAAACTTTAAATATAATAAATAAAGTACTGATTAATATGATTTTTTTTAATTTATTATAAATAATTATTAAAATGAAACAAAAAATTGTCTTTAATGAAACCTCTAAATGCTTAAGACCACAACAATAGGATCATATCCAAAACCAAATTATCTAAATCTTCCAGACTGGTTTAAAGACGAGAAAGGAACAGACTCAGAATATCCTACATCTGGATGGGTTGAAGCAGTAAATGCTATGGGGGAAGACTTTGAAGAGATAATTATTAAAGCTTCCCATGAAATCATTAAAGATCAAATAGATTGTGGCATAGATGTTGTAACAGATGGTGAGGTAAGAAGAGAAAATTATATACATTACCATTGTAGGTTTCTTAAAGGTATTGACTTCAATAAATTAACAAAAAAAACAGCAAGAACTGGAAACTATGATTGTTATCTGCCAACAATAACTAATAAAATAAAATTTGATAAACCTTTCTTGGCAAGTGAATTTAAGCTTTGTCAAAAATTATCATCTAGACCAGTAAAAATTACAATTCCTGGTCCACTAACTATTGCTGATACTATTGCTGATAATTTTTACAAAGATCATAAAATAATGGGAATAGATTTATCGGAGTCTATCAATCAAGAAATTAGATATTTGGCAGATAGTGGTTGTAAACATATTCAGATTGATGAACCTCTTTTTGCGAGAAAGAGTGATGATGCACTTAATTTTGGAATTGAAAATCTAGAACGATGTTTTCATAAAACTCCAAAAGATGTAGATAAAATTGTTCATGTTTGTTGTGGTTATCCCGACAAAATCGATGCGATAGATTATCCTAAGGCCCCACTTAATAGTTATTTTGAAATTGCATCAACAATAGAAGACTCAATACTTGATACTATTTCAATTGAAGATGCTCATAGGTTTAATGATTTAAAACTCCTTGAAATTTTCAAAAATAAAAAAGTAATTTTTGGACTGATCAAAGTTGCCTCCAGTGAACTTGAAGATGTAGACGAGATCGTTGATAGAATTAAAAACTGCTTAGATCATATTGACAAAGACAGATTGATCGCTGCACCAGATTGTGGTCTAGGTTATTTATCGCGAAGTTTGGCTCGTTCAAAATTAAAAGTGCTTACAAAAGCCGCAAAAAGTATTAATTAAATATTTTTTTTGGATCCACGTATTTTAAATTTAAATCCCGAGCGACGTCCAATTGAGTGCAAGATCCACTAAAAATATTCAAACCATTAAGTAAATGTTTGTCTTCTGACAATGCTTTTTTCACGCCTTTGTTTGCCAATTTTTTTACGAAGGGAAGTGTAGCTTGGTTTAAACTAATTGTAGAAGTTCTTGGAACACAACCTGGCATATTAGTAACGCAATAATGGACTATATCATGCTGTATATAGACTGGATTTGCATGAGTTGTAGGCTTGCTTGTTTCTATACAACCTCCTTGATCAATAGCAACGTCTACTAATGCGGCGCCCTTTCTCATTTTTGATACAAGAATTTCAGTTACTAACTTAGGTGCTGTTGCTCCTGGTACAAGCACTCCACCAATCAATAGATCACAATTAGTTACTTGATCAGAAATACTTTCAGGAGTCGAAATGACAGTAGTTACAGCTCCATCAAAATATTTACTTAATTCATCAAGTCTTTCTTGAGATTTATCAATAAGAATTACATTTGCTTTCATCCCGTGCGCAATTAGCGCAGCATTGAAACCGACAACTCCACATCCGATTATAACCACATCTGCGGGAGGGGCACCTGTCGCACCAGATAACAAAACACCTCTTCCTTTATTAGTCATTTCTAAAGATCTTGCTCCTGCTTGAATTGAAATTCTACCTGCGACTTCACTCATGGGCGCAAGCAAAGGTAGTCTTTTATTGTCATCAGTTACAGTTTCATAGGCGATGCATGTCGAACCAGAACTTATAAGTCCTTCTGTCAGTTTTTTATCAGCAGCAAGATGTAAATAAGTAAATAAATTTTGCCCCTTTTTTAACAAATTAACTTCTTGAGATTGAGGCTCTTTAACTTTTACAATCATTTCAGCATGTTCAAATATTTCTTTGGCAGTATCTATGATTTTCCCACCTGCCTCTAAATATTCTGAATCCTGAAATCCAGAACCATTACCTGCATTAGTTTCTACAATTACTTCGTGACCCTCATCAACAAGGCTCTTTACACTATTCGCAGTAAGTCCTACTCTATTTTCTTGAGGTTTTATTTCTTTTGGAATTCCGATGATCATAATTGAAATATAACTAATAATTATACTATTCGACTACTAATACAAATATAAAGGTACTTAAAATGGGGAAAAAATGGCTGGACATTGTTTATAATGAAAAAAGTTCTATTAAATTAAAACAACATTATAAATTTTGGGCTGGTGATTATGATCGGGACTTAGTCGATTGGGGCTATGCATACCCTTCTCAATTAAAGTTGGTTATGTCGCAAGATATAAAGGTAAAAAAAAATTCTAAGATATTAGATGCTGGTTGTGGAACGGGACTTGTTGCCCAGGTCTTAAGTGATATGAATTTTAAAAATATAGTTGGATTAGACTATTCAAAAGACATGCTTATGATTGCTAAGAATAAAAAAATTTACAAGAGACTAATTCAAGAGTCTCTTAATAAGAAAATTTCACTTAGAAGTAATCAATTTGACATTGTTTTATGCACTGGAGTTCTAACATCAGGGCATGTAGGAGCAAAAGCAATCAAAGAATTAATTAGAGTTACAAAAAATAAAGGGTATTTGATATTGTCGATAGCAGAGTCTATTTATGAAAAGCTTGGGTTTAAAGATGAAATTGAGAAAAATAAAAAACAGATATCAAAAATTAAGATATCCAATCCATTTGTTGCTTTGCCTAATCACAAAAGTAGCGCAACATCTAAAATGTATTTGTTTCAAAGAATTTAAGCTTATCTGATCAGGAGTACGGGAAGAAGAGAATATTAAGAAACTCTATCCTAATTGATCTTGGCTCATGTCTTCAGGATTAATTCCAGCAACTTCAACAGGTTTTTTCATAGCGTCCCTTCTGAATGGCTCTCCTAATTCTTGATTTAAAATAACTTCTATAAAAGTTGTAACACCATTTGCTTGCTCATCACATGCAGTTCTCAAAGAGTTAGTAAGTTCCTCCATAGATTTGACTGTAACACCTTTAAGGCCACAACCCTCAGCAACATTTGCATAGCTTAAATCTGGGTCTAATTCAGTTCCAACAAAATTGTCATCATACCAAAGTATAGAATTTCTTTTTTCCGCACCCCATTGGTAGTTTCTAAAGATTACCATTGTAATAGCTGGCCATTCATCTCTAGCACATGATGTCATTTCATTCATACTGATACCAAATGCACCATCGCCCGCAAAACCAACAACTGGTACATCAGGGCAGCCAATTTTAGCGCCTAATACAGAGGGAAAGCCATAACCACAAGGACCAAACAGCCCAGGAGCAAGATATTTTCTCCCTTCCTCAAATGTTGGATAGGCATTTCCAATAGCACAATTGTTTCCAATGTCTGATGATATAATCGCCTCTTTTGGAAGCCCACCCTGAATAGCTCTCCATGCCATTCGAGGTGACATACGGTCAGAATCTCTTTCTCTAGCATCATTATTCCAAGTTGTTCCAGGATCATCATCTTCATGATCCATACTACTTAAAATTTGCAGCCATGATGATTTTGTTTGATGAATAAGTGCTTTACGTTCTTCTCTATTTTTATTTCCTGCATCTGAAGATAAATTTACGAGAATTTTTTGCGCAACAAGTTTTGCGTCACCACAAATGCCAACTGATACTTTTTTCGTCAATCCAATTCGATCGGAATTGATATCAACCTGGATTATGGATGCATCTTTAGGCCAGTAATCAATTCCATAGCCTGGTAAAGTTGAAAAAGGATTTAATCTCGTGCCAAGTGCCAAGACAACATCAGCTTTAGCAATAAGTTCCATCGCAGCTTTTGACCCATTATAACCTAAGGGCCCCACAGCAAGTGGATGACTACCTGGAAAACTATCATTATGCTGATAACCAGATGCAACCGGGGAGTCTAATCTTTCGGCAAGTAATTTACAGTCCTCAATAGCATTTGCTAAAATCACTCCCGCACCTGACAAAATAACTGGAAAGCTAGCATTTGATAATAACTCAGATGCATTCTTAATGGCTTCTACTCCTCCAGAAGGTCTTTCAAATTTTATGATTGGAGGAATTTCAATATCGATAACCCGTGTCCACATATCTCTTGGAATATTTATTTGAGCGGGTGCTGACCCTCTAAAAGCTTTTGATATTACACGATTTAGTACTTCAGCAACTCTTGTTGGATCTCTAACTTCTTCTTGATAACAAACCATATCTTTGAATAAAGCCATTTGTTCAACTTCTTGAAATCCGCCTTGACCTATAGTTTTGTTAGCTGCTTGTGGAGTCACCAAGAGCATTGGAGTATGATTCCAATACGCGGTTTTAATAGGCGTAACAAAATTCGTGATACCTGGTCCATTTTGAGCAATGCACATCGACATCTTACCTGTTGCCCGTGTATATCCATCAGCAATAATTCCACCATTGGTCTCATGAGCAACATCCCAAAAAGTAATTCCTGCTTTTGGGAACAAATCAGATATCGGCATAAAAGCGGATCCAATAATACCAAAAGCATTTTGTATACCATGTTTTTGAAGAACTTTTATAAAAGCTTCCTCTGTTGTCATTTTTGTCATTGGAAAACCTCTTAATTTAATATCTTATTACGTTTAGGATCATAAAAACACTTTTTAGAACCTGTAGCTTTATACTTAACACCAGCTATTTCAATTTCAAATTTTTGCTCATAGATCATTTTGTCTATTGCAACATTATTAGGTCCAGAAACATATCCCATTGCTAATGATTTGTCTAAATAGAAACCATACATTCCAGAGCTTATTTCCCCAACTCGATCTCCATTGAAGTAAATAGGCTCATTATGATATAGAAGTACATCTTGGTTTTCTAAAAAAAAATTGAGTTTTCGTTTTTTTAGACCTGCCTCTAAGCTTTTTTCAATTGCCTCCTGACCAAGAAAAGGAGCTTTTTTATTTAAGTTTACACAAAAACCTACGCCTGCCTCATAAGGGTTTTGTTCAACAGTAATGTCATGTCCCCAATGTAAGTATCCTTTTTCCATTCTTAGTGAATTCAAAGCATGGTAACCTGCTAACTTTGGTTTCAACTGACTTCCATTTCCATAAACTGAATTAAACAAATCAACCAGTTGGTCAATTGGCACATAAATTTCAAAACCCTTTTCACCAACGTAAGTTAATCTATTTAATCTACATTCAATATTCTTTATTCTTACCTTTTTGGAGAAGCCAAAAGGTATACTTGCATTTGAAATATCATCATTTGATAAAGATTGTATTAGATTCCTAGCATTTGGACCCATTAATGAAAGGCAGCCAAATTTGTGAGAAACATCTTTTACACTAACACACCCAAATTTTTTTGATAAATTCATCAACCAGTATAAGTCTTTATTGTGAGAGGTTGGTGATGTAATAAATAAAAACTTATCATTTTCTATTCTGGTAATTGTAATATCTGCCTCAGTTCCACCTAAATGATTTAACATTTGTGTATATACGATTTTTCCAACCGATACATTCATCTCACTTACACAGACGTAATTTAAAAATGGAAGGGAGCCTTCACCTTCAATTATAAATTTAGAAAATGAAGTTTGATCAAAAATACCTACATTATTTCTGACATGATGACATTCAGTCCGTACATTTTCAAACCAGTTTTGTCTACCATATGAATATTCGTATTTCGCTTTACTTTTATCCTCTGCATACCAATTTGCCCTTTCCCATCCAGCTAATTCTCCAAAACATGCACCATGATTTTCCAAATCTTTGTGAATAGGTGATTTAATTTGATCTCTTGAAGTCTCATATTGATAAAATGGCCAATGAATTTTGTATAAGAGACCCAATGACTCAGTGCTCCTTTCTCGTAAATAATTATCATTGTCTTGAAAGTCTAATACTCTTGCAATATCTACGTCCCACAAATCAATATTGCTCATATCATTTATAATCCACTCTGACATAACCTTGCCAACGCCACCCGCTGATTGAACACCAATTGAATTAAAGCCAGTTGACACAAAGACATTGTCCTTGTAGGGAACTTTTCCTAGGTAGTACTTATCATCAGGTGTAAAGCTTTCAGGTCCGTTAAAATATGTTTGAATTCCAATTTCATTTAAAATTGGGAGTCTTTCCATAGCATTCATCAATGTTGGACCAAAATGATCAATGTCGTTTGGCAGACTATCAAATTCAAAATCTTTTGGAATTCCACTCATTCCCCATGGCTTAGCCTTCACTTCAAATGCTCCTATTAATAATTTACCAGCATCTTCTTTTACATAAATTTGTGAGTCCGGAGCTCTGAGAACAGGAAGATTTTTTATGATATCTTCTGAAAACTCAGTAAGTGCATAAAAATGCTCACATGCATGAAGTGGAATATTCACACCACACATTTTTCCAACTTCTCTACTCCACATTCCTGAGGTAATAACAATTTTTGTACATTTGATTTCTCCTAACTCAGTAAGAACTCTAGTGATTTTATTTTCTTCCTGCTCGAAACCTAATACTGCGTTATGTTCAATTATTTTTCCACCCATTTTTTTTGTTTCTTTAGCAAGACACATGGTTACATCTACTGGATTAATCTGACCATCTTTAGGGAGGTAAAATCCACCTTTTATTCCTTTAAGATCAATTAATGGATACATACTTTTAATTTCATCTAAACCTACTTCCTCAACTTCGAGTCCAAAATGTCGGCCCATTGACGCGGATCGTCTCAATTCTTCAAGCCTTTCTTCATTTTCGGCGATTGAAATTGAACCATTCTGAACCATGCCTGTAGATAGATCTTTTGCTTGATCAAGTTCGCAGTAAAGGTCAGTTGAATACTTGGCCATCATTGTTAAGTTTTTTGAAGATCTTAATTGACCTACCAGCCCTGCTGCATGCCAAGTAGTTCCGCATGTCAGTGATTTGCGTTCTAAGAGAACTGTATCAATATTTTTTTTTGATAAATGATAAGCAATGCTACAGCCTACAACTCCTCCTCCAATAATAACAACCTCAGCTTCATGAGGAAGATTAGGCTTAGAAGTCATATTTAATACTTAACTAGAACTTCCTTAATTTTTTGAAGCATTTCATCAATATGCTTTTCTTCAGCAATTAGAGCAGGCGCAACAATACCTGCATCACCTGTAAATTTTATATGTACACCATTAGCAAAAGTTTTCTTTTGAGCGTCATATCCTCGAACACCTGGATTTTTGTCTACAGCTAAATCAAAAGCTGCCATCATGCCATCGCCTCTTACATCAGTTACTATTGGTATATCTTGAAACGCATCAAAAACAGCATCAAGAAAATATGATGACATTTTTTCTGCTCTTACAAAAACATCTTCCTTTTCATAAATATCTAATGTTGCATGTGATGCAGCTACGCAAGCAGGATGGCCTGAATATGTATAACCATGAAAAAATTCAACACCATGTTCTGGGCCATTGTCGACGATTGCATTATATATTTTATCTGAAACCCCGACCGCTCCCATTGGCTGAGCGCCGTTTGTAATTGCTTTAGCCATAGTTATCATGTCTGGTTGAACATTGTATTTATCGGCACCAAAGGCTTTTCCAGTTCTTCCAAAACCAGTGATTACTTCGTCAAAAACAAGAACTATTCCAAACTTATCACAAATCTCTCTTAGTCTTTCAAGGTAACCTTTTGGTGGAACAATAGTTCCAGTTGATCCAGCTATTGGCTCAACAAAACAACCAGCTATTGACTCTGGTCCATACATTTCGACAAATCTTTGGAGATCTTCAGCTAAATGTGCTCCAGAATCAGGCTGACCTTTAGTATACTTGTTCTCTTCAAGCCAAGTATGTCTAAGATGAATAACCCCAGGCATAGTCGCTGTAAATATTTCTCTATTTTTTATCATTCCACTTAAAGATGTGCCTCCAATATTAACTCCGTGATAAGCTCTCTCACGAGATACAAATCTTACTCGCTGAGATTGACCAATTGCATGCTGGTATGCTTGTATAATTTTTATTGCAGAATCAATCGCTGTTGATCCACAGATTGTAAAAAAAACATTATTTAGATCACCAGGTAATAATTTTGCAACTTTTTCTGCAAGTGAGAATGCAGGTAAATGTGAAACTTGGAAACTTGGTGAGTAGTCGAGCTTCAAAAGTTGCTGATGAACAGCTTCTGCAATCTCTTTTCGACCATGGCCAAGTGGTACACAAAAAAGACCCGAGGATGCGTCGATAACTGGATCACCTTTATGGTTCCAATAATAAACACCCTCACCTCTATCTAATAATCTAGGTTCTTTCTTAAAATCTTTATTTGCAGTAAAAGGCAAAAAATAATTTTCAAGCGAATTAGTTGTGGGTGTTGTATTGGCCATAAGTTTCCTTTCGAATAAAAAACAGAATTAAAAATGATAATACTATTATTTATGCTGCTTGACTAGATTTACCACTGCTGTGAAAATTTTCATTTTTGGCAGCCATGTCCCTAAGAAGTTTACATGGGGTAAACCTTTCACCATATTTTTGGGCAAGTTTGTCAGCTTCAGCAACAAACTCTTTTATTCCTATCATATCTATGAAAGATAAAGGCCCGCCAGTCCACGGAGCCATACCCCAGCCAAGAATTGCCCCAACATCTGCATCTCTTACATCCGTAAGCACGCCCTCTTCGTAACACTTGGCAGTTTCTAGAGCTTGAATATATAGAAATCTCTTTTTTAATTCTTCAGCATCAGGCTGTTCATCTGCCTGCTTGCATAAGTTGGATAGTTCAGGCCATAAAAACTTTTTTCCATTTTCTGGATACTCATAGAAGCCTTTATTATTTTTCTTACCAAATCGGCCTTGTTTTTCAACCATTTCCTCAAGTATTTTATACATCGGCGTCATAGGAAACTCTTTACCTTCAGCTTCCATATCTTTTTGAGTTTGGGTTGTAACTTTCCAAGCGAGATCAAGAGCTACAGCATCTGATAAAGCTAGAGGAGCCATCGGCATACCGGTCATTTTACCAGCATTCTCTATCAGTGCAGGATTGATACCTTCAGTTAACATTGCAACTCCTTCGCCGGTGTATGTTCCAAACACCCTACTAGTGTAGAAGCCACGACTATCATTTACAACAATTGGTGTTTTTTTAATTTTTTGAACGTAGTCCATTGTCTTAGCTAGTGTCTCTTGAGAGGTTTCTTTCCCCATAATAACTTCTACTAGTGGCATTCTTTCAACCGGTGAAAAATAATGAATCCCAATAAAATTAGCAGGTCTTTGTGATTTTTCTGCAAGCCCAGATATAGGTAGAGTAGATGTATTTGATCCGAATACAGCATCTTCAGCAATCTGACTTTCCGCTTTTGCAGTTACATCAGCTTTTATATCTCTATTTTCAAAAACGGCCTCAACAATTAAATCTGCCCCTTTTAAATTAGCGTAGTCTGTTGTTGGCATTATTAAGCTTAAAAGTTTTTCTTTCTTTTCTTCAGTGGTTTTCTTTTTGCTCAATAATTTGTTAAGAATGTTTTCTGAGTATTCCTTACCTTTATCTGCGGCACCTTGATCAACATCAATTAGGACAACCTCTATTCCAGCTTTGGCAGTAACGTAGGCTATTCCAGCACCCATTAATCCTGCTCCAAGTATTCCTATCTTTTTTACGTCATATTTATCGAATTCTTTAGGTCTTCTTGCCCCCTTGCTTAGTGCTTGCATGTTCACGAATAAACTTCGAACCATATTTTGCGCACGTGGATCCATAACAACTTTTGTGAAATATCTTGCTTCAATGCGCAATCCTGCATCAATTGGAACTTGAATCCCTTCATATACGGCGGACAAAATTGCAGTTTGAGCTGGATAATTATTGTAAGAATTTTTTCTAAGAGAAGATGAGGCTGCTGCCCAAAGCATCATTCCCTTAGGTGTATATGGAAGTCCACCAGGAAATTTGTAGCCCTTTTCATCCCAAGGTTGAATTGCTTTACCGCCATCAACTATATATTTTTTAGCAGCATCAATAAGATTTTTTTCTTCTACAACTTCATTAATTAAACCAGCAGCAAGTGCTTTCTTAGGTGAAAGAGGTGTACCAGCTAGAAGAAATCCCATCATTTCTTGAGTAACACCAGCTAGTCTTGGCACTCTTTGAGTGCCACCAGCACCAGGGATTAATCCTACTTTTGCTTCAGGCTGACCAATCTGAATTTTATCATTATCAATCGAAACTCTATAATGACAAGCAAGGCAAATTTCGAAGCCCCCACCTAAAGCATGACCATTTATTGCAGCGACAAAGGGTTTGCCACATGTTTCCATGCTTCTGAAAAGCATCTGCATTTCCATATTTCCGTTATAAATTTTTTCTGCAGCTTTTACTTTATCTTCGCTGACTTTATCAAATCCAAAAACGTCCGACGATGTGAGATCTGCCCCAGCTATAAAAGCATCCTTAGCGCTTCTAAGGACAATACCTTTTACTTTGTCATCTTTGATACATTTTTCGATTATTTCTTTATATTCTGCAATTGATCGAAGATTAAGAACATTCATTGATCTATCTTCTAGATCCCATGTAACAACAGCAATACCATTGCTGTCTATCACGTAACTTACATCAGCCATATGTCTTATTCCTTATTTTAAACGCGTTCTATAACGGTAGCAGTTCCCATTCCACCACCAACACAAAGCGTCGCTAAGGCAGTAGATTTATTTGATCTTTCAAGTTCATCAAGAACTGTTCCAAGAATCATTGCTCCTGTTGCACCAAGCGGGTGACCCATTGCAATAGCTCCTCCATTAACATTAATGTCAGAATGATCAATTCCCATGTGGTCGAGGTATCTCAATACAACGACCGCAAACGCTTCATTCAGTTCCCATATATCAATGTCACCTGTGTTCATGCCAAGATTCTTAAGTAACTTGTCAGAAACGTAACCTGGTCCAGTAAGCATAATACTTGGCTCAGATCCGATTGAAGCAAAACCTTTTATTTTTGCTCTGGGCTTTAAACCGTGTTTTTCTCCCATTTCTTTATTGCCTAATAAAATGCCTGCAGCTCCATCGACAATACCAGAAGAATTTCCAGCAGTATGGACATGATTTACTTTTTCAACCTCTGGATATCTTTGCTGAATAGTAGCATCAAATCCAGCCATTTCCCCCATCATTGCAAATGAAGGATCTAATGAACCTAGCGATTGCATTGTAGCATCTGGTCTCATGTGTTCATCATGATCTAGTATCGTAAGTCCATTAATATCCTTCACAGGCGTGATGGATTTATCAAACCTTTTCTCATCCCAGGCTTTCTTAGCTCTCTTTTGACTTTCAACTGCGTAACTATCTACGTCATCTCTTGAGAAACCAAATTTTGATGCAATCATATCTGCACTAATGCCTTGAGGAACAAAATAGTTTTTAATTGCTACTGAAGGATCTGCAACCATTGCACCGCCATCAGATCCCATTGGAACTCTTGACATAGATTCAACGCCACCGCCAATTGACATTTGAGCTTGACCAGACATTACTTGTGCTGCAGCCATATTTGTAGCCTCAAGCCCTGAAGCACAGAACCTATTTATTTGAACTCCTGAAACTGATTGATCAAAATCAGAATTAAGAACTGCTGATCTTGCTATATTTGCCCCTTGTTCTCCAACTGGGGCAACACAACCTAATACAACATCATCTACATCAGATGTGTCTAAGTTATTTCTTTCTTTAATATTGTTTAAAACTTGAGTAGACAGCTCTAACGCTGTTACTTCATGTAACGTTCCATTTTTCTTTCCCTTACCACGTGGGGTTCTTATCGCATCGTAAATATAACAGTCAGTCATTTTAAAGCTCCATAATTGAATAAGTTTGTCGATTATAGTTATTCAAAATGATCTAACAATACAAAAAAACTAGGCAAAAAAATTTATACTAATGATTAAAAGTTAATAAAATCAATACTTTAAAAGTATCCTGAATAGTCAGATTTCAATATCAAAATACTGGGTTGTGTCAGGTGAGCCATTTGCGAATTTATAAACTGGTTTGTTTTTTCCATAATTGGGTTGAAAAGTTGGTAATGCTATTAAAGAAGATGAGACAGTTTGAAATCCCATATCTGTTTTAACACACATCGCTGCTAAAGGATCATTATTGACGCTATAGGTACTTCCAAGCAACATTTCCCAATCTTGCCACTCTTGTTTTGTGGGGTTTGGTTGATTTGATAATGAAAATTTTTCAAGATAGTTTTTAATTCTATATGAACTTAAATCATTTCGATCGTATGCAGTGATCATGGAGAGACCGTCAGGTATGTTAAAATACTCTATTTTTTCCCTTTCCTCGTCAGACTTTATCCAATAAGCATTTAAATTATCTGCTATAAACATATTAAAACCTCTGTAAGAATTTTTCTCTATTTCAATCATTGCATTTAACGACTCTGATGCATCCGCATGCTCAAGAGCATCTAAGACTAATTCTCCACGACTTCTTTTGTCTAATGCTGGTCCAAGCGTATTCATTCTGTTCATTATTGCTGCTACTAATCCATAGTCATTTATTCCAAGCCATGTTCCACCAGCACTTAAATCTTTACCAGCGATTATGTGTGGACGATCTTCCCAATGTCTTCCAGGAGAAAGGCTCTCTCTGTTTGCCATCTCATCTCTATTTGCACCTAATATTAGAGGCCACTCATTATCCGATTGTTTTAGAATTATAATAGAACACATTTGATTTTTTCTATAATTTTACTAGTTTAATTTTTAATGGAAAACAAAAAAACAGCCCTTATTATTGAAGGAGGTGGACAGAGAGGTGTTTTTTCTTTTGGAATTACCGATGTATTTATTAGAGAAAATTATGATCCATTCGACATTTATATTGGAGTATCGAACGGTGCAGCTGTTCTTTGTTGGTATCTAATTAGGGAAACAGATAATAATCTTGAAAAAATGCTTTACGCTGCACGAGGGGATTATTTAGATTACAAAAATATTTTCACCGGTGGCGATATAATAAAATTTCACAAAATGTACGAGGACGGTGAAAAACTATTCAAGCCTAATATGGAGAAAATAAAAAAAAATGTAAAAGGCAAAAAATACATTGCGGTTGTTACCGACGCGATAAGTGCGCAAGCTGAGTATCTAGAATTTGGGGATGAAGAATGGATGCCCAGGATGATTGCATCGGGTACTTTACCAGTACTCGTAAGGACTCCAAGTATATTAGACGGGAAACGCAAATTTGATGGTGGTGTGGCAGATCCTTTGCCAGTCAAAAAGGCATATGAATTAGGGGCTAAGCGTATTGTAATCATTAGGACTTATGAAAAAACCTTTAAAAGAAAACTAAAACTTGAAAACTACATAGGCGCATTTTTTTCAAAAGAATTTCCTGAACTAAGAAAAGCCCTTTTATGTCATGATAAAACATATAACAGAGCATTAGACTTTATTCAAAATCCTCCTATAGATTGTGAAATTATACAGCTATGTCCACCATCGAGACTGAAATCTAAAAGGGACACTAAAAATATTGATATTTTAAAAGCTGATTACAACTTAGGTAGAAGTATTGCAGAGAATTATTTAATTAATTTAAATAACTGATTTTATAAAATCATAAATTTTATTTTCAACCTGTGTTGTGGTATCAGATGGAAATGCATTAAATGCATGATCTGCTCCAGGAATTATTATAATTTCTGCGTTAGCGCCATGGCTTAACCATCGGCCATACATAAATAATGTATCGTCCAACAATAAGTCCCTCGTGCCAACTGTAAATAATGCAGGCGGCATTCCAAATAAATCTCCACGAATGGGAGAAATGTCAGTTAAACTCAAATCTAAATTGCCTTGAAAGTAGGAATCCCTAAATTTTCTTATCATTTCATATGACAGTAAGAAAATTTCATCTGAACCTTGCTGTCTCAAAGTGCTTGGTGTAAGTCGAGCGTCATAAGAACCATAAATAAGATTTGCTCCCTTAACATTATCTAAAAGTCCCTTACTCTTGAGTCTTTGAAGTGTAACTGCGGATAAGTTTGCACCTGCTGATTCACCGCCAATCACTATTTTTTCAGTATTAAATTGACTCTTGGAATTTTCTATCAACCAAATTGCTGCAGCTTCGCAATCATCAGGGGCAGCTGGATATGGATTTGCTGGTGCAAGTCTATATTCTACACTGACCACTGCACAATTAAGATCACTTGAAATTTTTTCTAGGGACTGGTCTTGCATATCTGCAGCACCAATACAATGACCTCCACCATGAATATGTAAATATACAAAGTCAGGACTATCATGATTAAAAATTCTTATCATCACTTTATGATTACCGTAATTGACCTGTATGTTTTCAGCTTTTTCTGAATACTGTTGAAATGCAAGTAAACCTCCACCTTTTCTTCTTATATCTTGCAATACTTCAAATGGAATTTCATGAGAGGGTGGCGCATTAGCTAGGAGGCTTTTTATATGATCATTCATCTCGTGAATATCTTTTGATATATTCCTCTCATCAAAAGCTTCTGTACAAAGCTTTTCAAAAATCATGTGGAGGCTCTTCTTCTAATGAATGAAAAAAGACTATTTAAAATTACAAAATACATCGGTAAAAAGGCCAAATAACAAATGATTAATTTAAACATAAAATCGTTTGTTGCAATATTGATCCAATTATCACGCATGAACTCATCTTTACCTTGGTAAAATGCGACACCATAGAATAGATAAGTATCTATTAATTGTGCAAAAAAAGTACTAATGGATGGAGCGGCAAACCAGTACCTGCTCATTTTTAAGCCTGTCTCGTTAAATTTATTTCTCATTTTAGAAAAAACAAATACATCTAACAGCTGCCCAAGTGCGTAAGCGGCAACTGACGCAATTGCAATTCGAATATCTGCAAAGTAATAAGAAATAATGAATGCTGGTATGAATGCAAAAATAATAATCCGTCTTGCTTCTCTCGAACCAGATAATCTCACTGTTAAATCAGTAGCTAATATGATGAAGGGGAAAGTAAAAGTTGCAATAGTAAAATCAAATCCTGCAAAACTAATCGGAAACTGCACTAGGTAATTAGATATTCCAATAATGAAACAATGGAAAACCACTAAATTAAAAATAAGATTTTTATTTGTCATGATGCTAAATCTAAATTAATCCAAATTATTGTTAAAACCAGCAAAAATGCCATAAGTGCATTAAATATCTTTATACCACTCGCTGACTTAATAAATTGACCAATAAAGACACCAACTGAAGTCCAGGTTATCACGGCAATAATATTTGAAATAGTGAATGCAATTAAAATGTAGATCATTCCCTCATTAAAGCTGTTTATGAATTTGAAATTTATATGATCTGTATAAATAGAAATAGTTGTGATTGCCATCATTACACCTTTTGGATTTACATACTGAAACAATGATGACTCCATAAATGTTATTGGTTTAGATTTTGATAAATCTTCAGTATTGACCGATGTGTAAATACGATAAGACAAATATAAAAGGTATATCGAACCAACGATCCTGAGAATGAATTGTATAATTGGGTATTTTGAAAATATAACTGTCAAACCAAGCCCAAAAACAAGTATCAATGACAAAAAGCCAAGTACAACTCCAAGCATATGCGGGATTGTCTTTATGTATCCAAAATTTTTTCCAGAAGCAGTGAGCATAATATTATTTGGCCCTGGTGTCCCAGACTGGACAATACAAAGTATTAATAGTGGAATAAAATACTCAATCATAATTGTTAATTAAACTTGAAGGAAAAAAATAAAAGTTAAAATTACAATTACAGTTGGAAGAATTAAATTATGTAAATTTTCGTCTACGTAAACTACTTTAATTTCATTGTTTATTTTGAATGGCAAATGTTTATCTTTGTTAAACGGAAGTAGTTTTAATTTACTTCCAAATGTGTATTTAAAAGGAACTCTTCCACCAAGATCTGATAAAGTTCCTTTAAATAAAGGCATAAAAAACATTGTTAAAAAAAATGAAAAAACAAAACCAAAAAACCAAATTAACCACAAATAAATTTGATATGGGTAATAAAAATTTGGTATGTGATACCACAAAATAATTAGATTAATAAATGCTACAGGATAGAACCCCAATACTTGCCATACAACATGAAATCTTGCATGACCAATCCATTTAGGATGAGTGGCATGCGTTTTATTGAAATCTGCAACTGTAGGTCCAACAGTTAGTAATATGGTTATGATGGTAAAGGTCACTCTGAGAAAAGAGTTGGCTTCGTAAAGATCCATGTATTACTTATACTTTTTTGTCATTTTGACTGCAGCCTCTATGCCAGAAACAGGTAATTTGCCCTCGGGAACAGTGTTTCCCTTCTTTATAAGTGTCTCATAGTCTGCGCCTTCTTGATACATCTTGTATAAAATATCTATATCCATATTGGTTCCAACTGGCTCCTCAGGAAATCCTCCGTCAGTCACTGCTTTTTCAAATTCTTCTTCATTTTTCCAATGTTCATAAAATAATTCTACTAAATTACCATCTGGATCTTTGTAGTACATTCCACTTATCCATCCATGGTTAATGGTCCAGTACGGTTTTAAACCCCTTTTCTTGGCATTATTGTAAAATTCAAACCATTTTTCAATCGGAGTCATTCGATAAGAAACATGATCAAGGCCAACTACATCTGGAGTATTTCGATGTAACCAATTTTTCAAACTTAAAATTAGTTTTGCAATGAATGGAATTCTTTTTAAAGCAGGTGCAGTATTTGCAATTGCAATTCGATGATGCTCTTCATCAAATGCCAAGAATGTAATATCTTCACTATAATACATCGGTTCACAACCAAATAAATTAGTATAAAACTTTACCATTGCATCGTAGTTAGTTGTTTTAAATGCAATGTGATGAAGCTGATCTGGTGAATGTGGAGACCTAAATTTTTTATACAGCTTAAAATTAGTTGTAATATCTTTATTGCCCATACGCTATTTATAATGTTACTTTATACATAAATCAAAATTATAAATTAAAATTTAAGTAGTGAAACTAGTTACTTTTAAAGATAATAGTCATATTTCCATTGGGGCCGTTAAGGGTGACCATGTAATCGATTTTTCTAATTCTCCGCTACCAAGTGAAATGATTGAATTTATTAAGCTTGGTGAAGAAGGATTAGATAAAGCAAATGATTTGATTGAAAAACCTGAAAATGAACTATCAATAAATCAAATTAAATTATTAGCTCCAATTTCAAAGCCAAGTAAAATTCTTGCTGTTGGACTGAACTACAAAGAACATAAAGATGAGGTAGCACAAACTGCTGCTAAGACAATCGGTAAAGCACAAGAAAAATATCCAAATATATTTAATAAACAAAATAGCTCTGTGAATGGTCCGTATGATTCAATTCATAGACCTCGTGCATCAGAATTCTTAGATTATGAAGGCGAACTTGGTTTTGTTATTGGTAAAAAATGTCGTCATGTACCTTACGATAAAGCAAGTAGTGTGATTTACGGTTATACTATTGTTAATGATGTTACTATAAGAGATTGGCAAATGCGTGGGCCGCCAATGACAATGACAATGGGAAAATCATGGGATACTCATTGTCCGTTTGGTCCCTATCTAGTGACAAGTGATGAGGTGGGTAATCCACATAATTTACAATTAGAAACGCATGTCAATGGCGAGCTGCGTCAATCAGCAAATACAAATGATCTTATATTTGATTGTTTTTCTTTAGTTGAATACTTATCAACCGCATTCACACTTGAACCTGGTGACTTAATTCCAACTGGAACACCCGCTGGTTCTGCAGTGATGAAAAGGAATTGGCTTGTAGCTGGAGATGAAATAAAAATTGAAATTGAAAAACTGGGCTTCATAAAAAATAAAGTAATTGAAGAACCACAAGAGACGCCCTTGTATTAGATCACGTGATTGAAACTGAATATGATGTCATTGTAGCTGGCTATGGACCTGTAGGTGAAACATGCGCAAATCTACTTGGTTATTACGGTATAAAAGCTCTAATTTTAGATAAAGAAAAAGAGGCATACCCCCTACCTAGAGCAATTACTTGGGATGCAGAATGTCAAAGAGCAATGGCTCATTGTGATTTCAGTACAAAAGTAAAGACCAGAAAAATAAGAGGAGTAGATAATCAAGATGCAAATAAAAAATCAATTTTAAAAATTACAATGGACGGCTTTGATACTTATAATTATCAACATTCAATATTATTTATTCATCAACCTCAATTCGATGAAGCACATAGACAAAATGCAAAAAAATATAAAACTAATACCATTAAAACTGGAAACAAAATTTTAGGTATTTCTCAGTCAAATGGTATAGTTGGCTGTACATATAAAGATATTAATACTGGTCAAGAATTTGAGACTAACAGCAAATATTTGCTAGCTTGTGATGGGGCAAATAGTACAATTCGAAAGCTTAACAAAATAGAATTAAAAAGCCTCGATGCAGATGAAACATGGATGGTAGTTGATGGATATACCAAAAATTGTTTTGATTGCTTTACAAATGTCGATGCAATTCAATTTTGCAACCCATCAAGACCAACGACGATCATTCAAGGTGTCGAAAATTGCTTTAGATTTGAAATAGCCTTCATGCCCGGTGACTCTATTGATGAGATACAAAAAGAGGGAGTATTTAAGAAGTATATTGATCAGTGGCTAGGTGATAATGAAGTCGAATTTTCTAGAACAGCAGTCTACACATTTCATGCGGCCAATGCTGTAAAATGGAATGATAAAAATATATTTCTTCTCGGTGATGCTGCTCATCAAATGCCACCTTTCATGGGACAAGGCATGAATTCAGGTTGCAGAGACGCAGAGAATTTATTATGGAAAATCAATGGAGTACTGAAAGGACTTTATTCAGAGAAAATATTACGCACCTATGAGTCAGAGAGAAAACCACATGTTGCACGTATAACAAGAGGAGCTATAAAAATGGGCGGGATTATAAATGCTAAAAGTAAATTTAAAGCATTTATTAGAAACACATTACTAAGAACACAGAGTTATTTTAAAGGTAAAGAAAATGTATTTCCTGTGCTAAACGGTAACCGCTTAGGTTCAGGTGTACATAAAATGCCAAAAATAAAGAATGTTTCTATCGAAAGGTACTATTTTAATGAAATAAATGTTCGTCTTCATGATGGAAGAGTTGTGAGCACTGATAAAGTCTTAGAAAAAAACTTTGGGATAATTTTAAATAATTTTAATGGTAGTAAAAAAATTTCAGAAAAAAATTTAGAGCTAATAAATAAGCACAACTTTAAAATTATAAATATTACTGACAGTAATGATCATTCAAGCTGTAAAGGATACATTGCTTGTGAAGAAACACACACGGATATGAAAATATATTGTGATAAATATAAATGTAATGGAGTTATTTTGAGACCAGATAAGTACGTTTTTGATTTACTCCACTTCAAAAATAACGACAGTCTCGAAATGATAATTAATGAAGTATTCGATAATATGAGAGAGAAAATTGAATTTAATTGAAACTCTTTTGTTTAAGATTAAACTATAAATATGCCATTAGACGATCAAGATAGAAAAAAAGGGTTAGAAATTTTAAAGAAAATGGATCTCCTTAAAAATGAAGATACTCCAGTTTCAAAAAGTTTACTCAAGCAAATAATAGACATGTTATATGGAACAGTTTGGTCAAGAACTGAACAGCTGTCACTAGAAGAAAGAAGCATGATCACACTCACTGTTTTAGTGGCTCTAAATAGAGAGAATGAATTAAAATCTCATATACGAGGGGCAAAAAATTTAGGCATAAAAAAAGAGAAAATTGAAGAAATGATAACTCATGTTGCATTTTACAGTGGATTTCCAACAGCAGTATCGGCAAGCCAAATGTTAAATAGAGTCTGGGACTCTGATGAAAACAAAAAATAAAAATTTAGAGATTCTTTCAGGTAAACAATCATTCAAAGTTATTGAGACCAGTGATGAGTGGGTTCTCTATCATAATGAATTTTCACTTTGTTCAAGAAAAGTTAGGATCTGTATGTCTGAAGCAGACATTCATTATAAATCAAAGCACGTTAATATTATTGAAACTGGTGATGCTGAAAATTTGAGCAAGTATTTTAAGAAGATCAATCCAAAAGTAACAGTACCTGTTCTACTTCACAATGGATATCCAATATATGAGTCTCATGAACAGATAAAATATTTAAATGAACACAAAAATGATAAGTTAATTATTAATGATGATGAAAAAAGCTGGATAAGGAAAGCTTCACTTATTGGTGAACCCATAAATAATCTAGATCAATATGCTGGCAACTGTGTTTCCTTATTAACACCACCACTTTTTATAAGCATGCTGAGAAATATAAGTATTCTTAAATTTCTTCCGTATATGATTAAACATCCAATAAAGTTTAGAGCAGTAAATTTTTTATTGTTTAAATTACTTGGATACTTTTCATATAGAAAAAGCACTCCATTATATCGAATATCACTAAGAGCAAGCAAGAATTTAAATCAACATTTGAAAGAATTAGATGTTCAAATCAATAATAAAGAATGGATAATGGGAAATGACTTTGGCTTAGCAGATATTTCTTGGGCGGTTATATTGCACAGGCTAGAAGAATTACAACTTCTTGTTCATATACTTCATACGTATTCAAATATTGAAAGCTACTATGAACGATTAAAGAAAAGAAAATGCTTTATTGACGGAATAACGAACTTCCAAAACAAAAAAGTTAATACCGGAGTAATGGGGCTACAGAGATCGATTAAAAATGTGAAAAATTTAAGTTTTATGTATCATGAAATAAAGAAGAATTTTGCTAGATGACAAAAAGATTTACTCCAATAAAACTGATCACACCTACGCAGAATGCTGCAATGAAACCTAAATAAAAAGGTTTGATGCCAAGTTCTCTAAAAGAACTTAATTTTGTGCTTAATCCAACAGCGGACATTGCTACACCAAGAGAAACTTCGGCAATTAATTTGATAGAATTGATCGTCTCGAGCCATGTTTTTTCATCTAGAAAGAATAAGGCTCTTTGTTCATTTGCTATGCTATAGTCACCAAAAGTTCTAATAATACCTAATAAAATAAATCCCAATATAAATATTGGAAAAACTTTAAGAATTGAAAAACTGCTACCTGTCTTCTTTTCCTCATTACTAAGATACAAATAGCCCATAAGTGGTATCACTATTATCATGCTCACATTCCTGACAAGCTTAGTCACTGTTGCAAAATCAAGAGTTTGCGGTGAGTCAAATTGCTGGGCATAAATTAAACCTGCCCCAGCCACCTGGGCTGTTTCATGTATGGCAGTACCTAAAAATAAACCTATTGATTGGTCATTTC
>CABZNM010000011.1 GCA_902527075.1 uncultured Pelagibacteraceae bacterium | reverse complement strand
ATGAAAAGGTAAGAGAGTCAGCTGACGATTTTGCAGCACTTATGACACCAATCGTTAAAGCTTATTGTACTGATAGAGGTTTTCAAAATTGTTCAGAGTCACTACAAGTTTTAGGTGGCAGCGGCTTTACCCAAGAATATCCTCTTGAACAATATTTGAGAGATGTACGCATTACGCAAATCTATGAGGGCACCAATGGTATTCAGGCTTTGGATCTAGTCGGAAGAAAACTAACAATGCATAAAGGAAGACTTCTTCAAAATTTCCAAAAAGAAGTGCAACAATTTTTATCTGAGAATAAAGATGATGAAGATATAAAACAATTTATTGTTCCACTACAAAATGCTCTTAAAGAAGTCACAGCCTCAACTATGTGGTTAATGCAAAATGGTATGCAAGATCCAGAAAATGCCTTGGCTTCTGCATCTGATTATCTAAATTTACTTGCATTAATGTCTCTCACTTATATGTGGGCGCGGATGGCAAAATATTCTGTAGGTAAAAATGAACCCATTCACAAAAACAAAATAAAAACTGGAACTTATTTTGTTGAAAAAGTCATGCCTGAACTCGTAATGTATTCACAAAAGGTTCAAGCTGGCAAGTCATCGATGATGGAAATGGACGTAGCTGAATTCTAATTCAAGCTTTGTACCCTAACTGACGAGAAGCTAAATCGTACATTATTTCTTCAGAGCCACCACCAATTGCATTAACTCTAACTTCTCTGTAAATTCTCTCTACTCGTGCTGGCCCACTATTTCCTCTTAAATAACCAGCGCCACCTAAAATTTGCATTGCTTCTCTTGCACAAAGTTCCATTGTTTTACTAGCTTGTACTTTTAACATTGCGAGATCTGCAATTGGACTTTCGCCATTCATCACACGCCATGAGAGCAATTCTGTCCATGCTTTTGATGCACGTACACAACGATTCATTTCTACAAGTTTATGTTTAATAACTTGGTTGTTTATGAGTGGTTTTCCAAATGTTTTTCTCTCTCTTGCCCAAGAAACAGCTTCATCAATACAGATTTGCGAATATGCATTCATACCAGCAGCCATGCCCAATCGTTCCTGACTAAAATTACTCATTACACCAATCCAGCCACTATTTTCACCACCTATTAAATTTTCAACAGGAACTTTGCAATCATCAAAGTATAATGCTGCTGTATCAGAGCTCAACCATCCCATTTTTTTGAGAGGTGTTTGAGTGAATCCAGGTGTGTCTTTTTCAATTACTAATATTGAAATTCCTGAAGCCCCTTCAGCGCCTGTTCTAACACCAACTACATATGTATCTGCTCTCATTCCACTCGTAATGAACATCTTTGATCCATTTATTATGAAATGATCATCCTTTCTTACCGCTCTTGTCTTAAGGCCAGCAACATCAGAACCACCTGAAGGCTCAGTCATAGCTAGGGCTGCAATCTTTTCTCCTTTAATGACAGGAGGAATAAATTTTTCTTTTTGCTCTTCTGTTCCAAGTGCTTGTATTAATGGTATTGAAATATTATGTGACATCAGGCTTGCAGAAACGCCACCACAACCCTGTGCAAATTCTTCAGAAGTTACAATTCCATGAAATATATCGATACCTTCTTTAGTTCCACCATATTTTTCATCATAACCCATTCCCATCAGCCCTACTTCAGCTGCTTTTTTATATAAATCACGCGGAAACTCACCAGCTTCTTCCCACTCATCGACATATGGAACTATTTCTTTAGAAACAAATTTTCTTACTTCCTCTCTCCATGCATGATGTGATTCATTGTAGAAAAGTGGTTCTTTTCCCTCTTGTACTCCAACTTTAGGTATCATTTTATTACACTCACTCCATTTTTAAGAACTAACTTATCACGTTCTTTTACTTTTGAATTAAAATATATCATTTTATCTTTTTTCCACATTTCAGTAATAATTGTTTCTCCAGGATAAACTGGCGAAGAAAAACGACAATCAAATCTTTTTAGCTTTGAAGCGTCATTCTCACAAATTTCATTAACTATTGAACGACATGCAATACCGTAAGTACACATGCCATGAAGTATAGGTTTTTCAAAACCAGCAGCTTTCGCAAAATTTGGATCAGAGTGAAGAGGGTTATAATCACCTGACAATCTAAATATAAGTGCTTGATCGGGTTTGGTTGAAACTTCACTGACATAATCAGGCTCTGTATCTGGAATGAATATTTCTTTTTTAGGTGTGTCAGGCCCTCCAAAACCACCATCACCCCGAGCAAATGTGGTACTTACAAGCTTGCAAATTTCTTCATTATTTTTTTTGTTCTTCACAGTTGTTTCAACTTCAATAATAGCCCCTCGAGCTGGTCCTTTGTCATAACATCCTATTATTTTTGCATTAGCAATAAAATCACCTGAAACAGGCAGAGCATTTGTTATTGAAAGTCTCTGTTCACCGTGAACAACCATAATAAAATTAATATTTGTTTTAAGTAGCAGAGGAGAATGATATTGAAAATTGGTAGCCATGGATGGAAGAACTGACTGACTGTTTTCGTAAACATACATTAATTCATTTAGATTCATCGGGTCATTTCCAAGACCGATGCCAAGACTGTATAAAATTGAGTCTTTATCAGAATATGATATTTCAACGTTCTCAGACGTCAAATTCATTATTTCATCATAATTAATAGTCATTTTTATCTATTTTTATCTGAATAATATTATATATACTTCAAATATATTATTTAATTTAGCAAAAAAGTTATGCCAAAACCATTTGATTTAGAAAAAAAGGGTTCAATTGCTCACTTAAAGTTTAATCGACCCGAAAAAAGGAACTCCATGAATGAAGATTTTTGGAGAACGTTTCCGGATGAGGTTGAGATACTTGATGACACAGGTGAAATTAGAGCACTAATAGTATCTTCAACAGGACCTCATTTTTCTGCTGGAATAGATCTAAACATGTTTCAAAACGACCAGATTAGTTTCGAGAAAGGTGAAATTGGCAGAAGTCGTGGGTACTTTATGCAACAGTTGGCTTATCTTCAAAAAGCAGCTAGCTGTCTTGAGACAGCAAGATTTCCAGTTATTGCTGCTGTTCAAGGTGGGTGCATTGGTGGTGGTATCGATTTAATTACTGCAGCAGATATCAGACTTTGTACGGCTGATGCCTTTTTTAAGATTGAAGAAATAAATGTTGGACTTGCAGCGGATATTGGAACTCTTCAACGATTACCGAAAGTAATACCAGCAGGAATTGCAAGGGAGTGGGCACTGATGGGCGAGAGTATATCATCTGATAGAGCTCATGAAGTTGGATTAATAAACTATGTTTATCCGTCTCAGGAAGAAATGATTACTGCAGCCTTTGAAATGGCGGAGAAAATTTCCTCTAAATCTCCTTTAGCGATGTGGGGTACCAAGGATGTTCTAAACTATTCTCGAGATCATACAGTTGAAGAAGGTCTTAAATATGTTGCCATGTGGAATGGAGCTACATTGCATAAAGAAGATGTCATGAAAAGTATGATGTCAAAAATGCAAAAAACAAACGCAGACTTTCAAAATTTAAGAGATAAAGACTTTTTAGAGCATAAATCGAAGAAAAAATAATTTTATTTTTTTTTTTTCTAATTTTCAGATACTTTATTTTTTATGAGATATAAAAAAGGAATTATTCTCGCTGCAGGTAAAGGTTCAAGGTTATCGCCTGCTACAAAAGTTACTGCAAAACCACTACTTCCTGTATTTGATAAACCCATGTTATATTATGCTTTGTGCAATCTGATGCTCGCTGGCATAAGAGATATTCTTTTTATAAGTAGACGTGAAGACACAAAAATATTCAAAAAGATGTTTGGTTCTGGAAAACAGCTTGGAATGAAGTTCTCATATACTTATCAGAGAAAACAAATTGGAATACCAGACGCTATGCGAATCGGAAAAAGATTTATTGGAGAGGATTCCTTTGCATTAGCATTAGCTGATAATTTATTTATTGGTAAAGAAATGGAAAAATACCTATCTAAAGTCCAAAACTCAAGATTACCCGCAAATATATTATCTGTGAAAACTAAGTTTCCTGAAAAATCAGCTGTAATTGAGGTCGATATCAAGGGTAGAATTCTATCAATTGTAGAAAAACCGAGTAAGCCAAAGAGTAACGATAGTATACCTGGACTTTATTTTTATGACAAAAGGTCTGTTGAAATTTCAAAAAAATTAAAAAAATCTAAGAGAGGTGAACTTGAAATCGTTGATGTTCATTTAGATTATCATGAAAATAATCAACTTTCGGTTATTCCTCTATCACAAAATATAAAGTGGTTTGATACTGGTGACTCTCATGAGATGTTGATTGCTTCAAATTACGTTATGGAATATCAAAAAAAGAATAAGACATTGATAGGATCAATAGAGTTAGTTGCATACCAAAGGAAATGGATTTCAAAATTAAAATTTAGAGATTTGATAAATAAGCTCCCAGAGTCAAATTATAAAAATACTCTTAAAAAATTTACTTGATGGTTGAAGAACAGGGTTTAATAAAAATATTATCAGATCGTAATTATGATTTTGATATTACACATCATGAACCACTATTTACTGTTGAAGACTCAAAAAATCTAAGAGGTAAAATAAGTGGGGCACATTCAAAAAATCTATTTCTCAAAGACCAAAAAGATAGATTTTATTTAGTAAGTTTTATTGAAGATATAAATGCTGACCTCAAAGCAATATCTGAACCTCTCAATAGTAAGAAACTATCTTTTGCGAGAGAGTCATATTTAGAGGAATATTTAGGATTGAAACCAGGTGCAGTTACTCCGTTTGGATTATTAAACGACACTAATAAAGTAGTGAACTTTTTCTTTGATCAGGCATTTCTCAGTTTTGATATTGTTAATTTTCATCCCCTAGTAAATACTGCAACTATTTCTTTGAGCCCAAAAAATTTGATAGAGTTGATTGAAGAATTACACAAAAAGGTAAATTTAATTGATATGAAAAAATATCAGAGGAATTTGTGAAGAAAGCAAAGTTTATTAAAACTAATAAAAAAATTTCCGCAAAGGTATTCAATTTAAAATTTGATGAAGTTATTTGGGTAAATGGAAATAAATTAGTGAGAGATAAAATTGAGCATAATGGAGTTGCTTCAATAGTACCTATTTTAGATAAAAAGTTTGTTATTTTGCTCAAACAATACAGATATGGAGTTGACAAAGTTCTTCTAGAAGTACCTGCAGGAACAATAGATCGAGGTGAAAATCCTCTTAAATGTGCAAAAAGAGAATTAATTGAAGAAACTGGCTATCATGGTAAAAATTGGAAATCGCTTGGAAGTTTTTTTCCTTCACCTGCATATAATAGTTGTGTAATTTATTGTTATAGCACTACGATATATAAAAAAACCGTGACTAGTTTTGACTCTGATGAAGTATTAGAAACTAAGATTTTATCTTTTAAGGAAGTAAAAAAACTTATGAAAAATGAAAAGATACAAGATATGAAATCATTCTTATCGCTTCAAAAATTTTTTAAAAGTTACTGATTAAGTATTTTCCAAATACCTGATGCAGATAAGATAATTTTGTCTTTCGAAATTAAGTCCCCCTCAATGAACACAAGAGATTTTGTTGTACGTGTTACTTTAGCGTCACACTCAACCAAATCATCTTGAAGTCCAGGACTGACAAAATTACAATTAAGTGATATTGTACTACAGGGTTTTTTGCCACTTGCAACAAAAACTGAGGTTCCAAGAAAGACATCTGCTAATGTCATAGAGTAACCACCATGAGCTATACCGTGAGCATTTAGATGCTTATCTAGAATTTTAGTGATGAATTTGTATTCTCCAGATTCTTCTTTTTTGTAATACATCGGTCCTACCAAAACATCAAATCCGGCATGCCAACCAAGTTTTTTGTAACCATCTGGAACCCAAGTTGGTGCTGTCGTATGTGTTTTAAGCATTACCATGAAAAAAGACTTCAATATAATTTAAGAATGCGACTTTTTATCTTTCATATATATAACGGTCAAGAAAAAATAAATTTATTAACTGCCAAAATTTATCCCTTTTTTTGGTCATTTTTTGTCACGCGTGAATTTAAAACTTTTTTTTTCGAATAAAGTCTCTATGTTACGCAAATTAATCAAATAGAGCAATTTTATGCGAGAAGCAGCAATTATATCTACTGCAAGAACAGGATTGGCGAAAGCAGTGAGAGGTGGTTTTAATAAGACACATGGTATTACTATGGGAGGCCAAACGGTAAAGCACGTAATCGATAGAGCAGGTATTGATGCTGGCGAAGTTGAAGATGTAATTTTCGGTTGTGGTCAGCCAGAGGGTGCAACTGGTCATAATATCGGACGAAATGTTGCAATATCAGGTGGATGTCCAGTTACTGTTCCAGGTACTACAATAAACAGATTCTGCTCGTCAGGTTTACAATCAATCGCTACTGCTGCTCAAAGAATAATTGTAGATGGTATCAAAGTTGCGATAGGGGGAGGTGTTGAGTCAATATCTCTGACCCAACAAAACCTTAACATGAAACATTTAATTGAGCCTGAGCTTCAAAAAATATGCCCTGCGCTTTGGATGCCAATGATTAATACAGCTGATATTGTTGCAGATCGATATGGGATTACACGTGAAAAGCAGGACGAATATTCTTTACAAAGTCAACAAAGAACTGCTGCAGCACAAACTGAAGGTAAGTTTAACGATGAAATCATTCCAGTATCTACAAAAATGGATGTGATTAACAAAGAAACAAAAGAAACAACTGTTCAAGACGTGACAGTTGACAAAGATGAATGTAATCGACCTCAAACAACTTTGGAAAGTCTTGCGGCATTAACGCCGGTAATGGGACCTGATAAATGTATTACTGCAGGGAATGCAAGTCAACTTTCTGACGGGGCATCATCTTGTTTACTAATGGATCTTAAAGAAACTGAAAAAAAGAATATTGAACCTATGGGAATTTTTAGAGGTCTTGCAGTTGCTGCATGTGAGCCAGATGAAATGGGTATTGGCCCTGTATTTGCTGTACCAAAATTATTAGAACAACATAATCTAAAAGTTCATGATATAGATATTTGGGAACTTAATGAGGCTTTTGCTGTTCAGGTACTCTATTGTCGGGATAAGATAGGTATTGATAACGATAAGCTAAACGTAAATGGTGGCTCTATTTCAATTGGTCATCCTTATGGTATGACTGGATCTAGAATGACTGGACACATCTTAATTGAAGGTAAGAGAAGAAATGCAAAATATGGAGTTGTTACTATGTGTGTTGGTGGGGGAATGGGAGCTGCAGGCTTATTTGAAATTCTATGATTAATTTAATTAAAAGTATTGAAAAAGTTGCTTTAGTTCTAATAATTTTTGCAACCGTTATTGCAATTGGTTACGAAATTTACGCAATGTACGAAAAAAGCTTAGTCGAGCTTGCTGACTTATTATTGCTATTTATCTATCTTGAGGTCATTCAAATGATAAGGGAATACTGGACTCTAAATAGAATTAGAATCAGCATACCTCTATTTATCGCAATTACTGCAGTAGCAAGACTTATAATTCTTCAGGGAAAAACCATGGATCCAAGCATGTTATTATATGAAGGTGGAGCAATTTTATTAATTGCACTTGCGGTTTTAATATTAAAAGCGCGAAAATTGAAAATCTTTGCTGATGCAGAAGATTAAATCTTTCAGTAGATTCTTTTTAATAATTACATTTCTGACATTTAACGCAGAGGCTTCAACTTTATCAGATAAAGATGAAAGTGATATTGTTAATGTAGTGAAATCGCAACTTGAAGCATTCCAAGAAGATGATTTTGAAAAAGCATATTCTTTCGCTTCACCAATTATAAAACAAATATTCAAAAATGCTGATGAGTTCAAAAGAATGATTAAAAGTGGGTACCAGGCTGTTTACAGACCTAAAAGTATCAATTTTGGTCCAGTTGAATTAATTGATGGTGTACCTATTTTGATTGTTTATCTGGTTGATCCAGACGGTATTTTTGTTACCGCTACCTATACTATGCAAAGACAAGATACTGGCAAATGGCTCATAAATGGGTGTATGCTTAATAAAGCTGTGAGTGATGAAATTTAACTAAATTGAATTGTTGATTACTGATTTATAAAACTCAAGACTTGTCTTACCTTTTCTTTCAAGTGTATTTCTATCTACATTAACTAGTCCAAATCTTGGTTTATATCCAAAAAGCCATTCAAAATTGTCAATAAAAGACCAATAAAAATATCCTCTGATATCTAAGCCATCATCGATACATCTTTGCAATCCTTCTAGTGCAGTTGTTATATATTTTATTCTTTGTTGATCGTCGTCAGTTCCAATACCATTTTCTGTTACGATCATTGGGCAATTTATTTTTGGGCTCACATATCTTAAGACATTTTCAAGTGACTCAGGATAGTACTCATAGCCCATTACCAACATATCTGAAGTCTTTAAATTAGGCGTTATAATACCATCAGGTCCAAATGTATGGCGTGTATAAGTTTGAATGCCTATAAAGTCATCATCTTTGGTTTGATCAAGACATATATCAACGGACTCTTTATGTGCTTCATCTCTGACCGCTTCACCACCTTCAACGCATTGATAATCCATAATAGATAGAGTAATGCCAACTGGTTGATCATTTTTTAAATTTTCTTTAATGACTGGAAAAGACTTCACGTGAGCCTTCATCATACAATCTCTTATTTTGAAAGGATGACCAAAAAGAAATGGACCAAAATTTTCTAGGGTTGAGCCGCAAGATTTTGCAGCTTCACTAACAAATGGCATAAGGGTCTTCATTCCTCCAGCAGGATAACTTGGAAAACTATGCGCAAAGCAAGAAGTAAGATTAGCCTCATTTATGGTACAAATCATGTCTGAGTAATCCCCAAGTTCTCTAGTAAGTTTTTCAGCATACCTTACATATAAATCTACATTTTCACTTTTTTCCCAACCACCATTAGCTGTAAACCACAATGGAGAAGTAAAATGCTGGTAAGTAACACATGTTTTAATATTTTTTGAATGGCAATAATCGAGAACTTTTTTATAGTGATCAACTGCTTCTTGAGAGATCTCTCCCTCTAAGGGTTGTATTCTAGCCCATTCAATGGATAAACGATATGATTGAATTGAATTATCAGCCATTAAATCAATATCTTCTTCATATTTATTCCACTGATCACAAGCGATACCTGATGGTTCCACAAAAGTAGTATTTTTTGTATTTTCTAATAACCAGAAATCTGAATTTGTATTATTTCCCTCAACTTGATGGGCTGCGGTTGCAGTACCCCATATAAAATCTTTTGGTAAATTAAGTTTCATAATTATATAAATTTTGCATTTGGATAATTGTTAAGAATATACTTTTTAAGTTCTTCGACTAGTTCTTTTTTTATTAGAGTCACAATAGCACCACCAAAACCAGCACCTGTTAATTTAGATCCTAGTGCACCAAAAGAATTAGATAAATCAACTAATTTATCTAGTTCATTTGTAGAAACCCCATAATATTTAGATAATGACACATGGCTTTCTGTCATCAATTTTCCAAATTCTTTAGCTTTATTATTTTTTAAAACTTTAGCAGCTTTAACCACCCTTATATTTTCTTCTATTACGTGCTTACTAACACGCAGCTCATCATCGGATAGCAAGTGAATATCATTTTCATTAATATTTGATTTAACACAGAGGTTCTCTAAATTCATTTTTTTCGCAGCAGAAAAGCACAATTCTTTTTTTTGATTAAAACTACTAGCTGATAATATTCTCTGAGCATTACTATCAATAATTACAAATTTATAATTTTTGAAAATTGGTATCAATTCATATTTTCTGTTTGCAGTATTAAGAAAAAGAGCCTCATTTTGATTGCCTAAAACCGAAACAAATTGATCCATTATTCCACCACCTACTCCTATAAAGTTATTTTCAATTTCATATGCTAGATTTATCAATTCTTCATCAGACATAATTTTTTGAAAATAACTAACTAAAGATTTTAAAGTACCAACTGTGATTGCTGCTGAAGAGGAGAGTCCTATCCCTAGCGGGAGACTACTTTTAACATTAATTGATATCTTATTTACTTTAACTTTGAATTTTTGTTCAAAAAATAGGCACGAACCAATAATAAAATCAGTCCAGTCATTTCTTTTTTTTAAATCCTTAACAATAAATGAGTCTTTATACCTGTCAGAAACTATAGAAATATAATCATTATTCCTATTCTCGCTTATTTCACATATAATTGAATTCTTTATTTGTAATGGCATTACATACCCACCATTATAGTCCAGATGTTCTCCGATAAGGTTAACTCTTCCAAAGCCCTCACCAATTGAGACTGCATACATAACTTTTATTTATCTTTGCTTTAATTCGGTAAATATTTTCTCATAAAAGTTACTATCGTACTTATTAAAGTATGTAACAATTATTGCTATCGTTCCTGCAACAGCAGGAAAAATATATCCCATGATAAAGAGACCATTCAATGTTTCTGGAGTTTGTTGTAATGCATTCGCAACATAGTCCGTACTTTCTAGAATAACTCCTGCTAGCCATGCACTAAAACCAACACTTAATTTAAAGACAAATACATGAGCTGCATTTAGTACACCTTCAGCTCGGAATCCAGATTTCCATTCACCGTACTCAATTGTATCGGCAATCATTGACCAGGCCATAACACCTGCCATACCAAAACCAATAAAACCAAAGGTTGCAATAAAAGCGAATAACCAGAAGTTTTCATATCCTGTTATATAATAGATTATTAAATCTGTAATTACGTAAAGAAAAGTTCCAATCATAAACAAAGTTTTTTTCTCAAACTTATGCTTAATTACATTAATTAAATATGCACCAAACATAATTTGCAAAATTACACCAAGTAGTATTAGACTAAAGTAAGCTTCTAACTGAAGGTTATATTTAACAAAGTATACGACTGTGAGTTGCTTTATATTATTTGCAACCCAAGTGGTTAATAGTGCGAGTATCACGAAATGCAATGGATAATTATTAAATACCATTTTGGTTACTTTTTTGACCCCAATGCTTTCTTCATATGGTTTTGAATAAACTTCTTTGGTATTGAAAAAACATAAAAATGCAAAAATAGCTCCCAGTACAGCCAAACAACCGACTACAATTGGAAACCCAATCTGTGGTGAGCTAAAGAGGCCAACAAGAGGCAATGTTAAAACTGCAACTGTAATTGATCCAGAGCTTGCTCCTAAAAACCTAAATGATGCAAGTGAAGTTCTTTCATCTCTATCTTGCGTCATTGCGGGAATAAGTGAACCAACTGGGATAGCAATTATTGTATATAGAGTAGTGAATGTAATGTAAGTGAAAAGAGCCCAATAAAATTTTCCTGTCTCAGACAAATCTGGTGAAGTAAAACATAAAATAATCATTATTAAAGCGGGTACTGATCCAAACAAAATATAAGGTCTAAATTTTCCCCATCTCGTTGATGTGTTATCTGCAATATACCCCATAATTGGGTCAGTAAATGCATCCCAAATTTTTGCTATAAAGAAAACTAACCCAGCGTTTACGGGTGATAATCCAAAAATATCTGTGTAAAAAAATAACAAGTAGAAGACAGTTAATTGCCACATAATGTTTATGGCATAATCTCCTCCACCATAGAATAGTTTAGATCTAAAACTTAATTTCATATTGTATCATATATAGTTTCAACTAACTTTAGCGCTCTCTGGTCGCCAAGCATTGAACCAGTCAATAAGTTCATAGTATATGCGCAGCTAATTCCATTTTCAGGATCACCGTAAGCCATGGAGCCACCCCATCCAGTGTGACCAAATGCCTGACTACTTTTTCCAAATAATTTTCCACCACCTACACTGTAACCTGCATATGACCATTGCATAGGGGACTTCATTACCTGGTCATCTCCACTTATAGCTACTGTCGTAAGGAGATCAAATGTATCCGATGAGATGAATTTATTAGATTTATGAGATAGGAAAAAGTCATAGATTTTTGCAAGTGACCTTGAATTAGAATGACAATTCATAGCGGGAATTTCAGCAAGTCTCCATTCAGGTGTATTAGCAGTTTTAGTTCTATTTGCTGGATTAAGAAAAGCAGTAATTAGATATTCATCTACATTTTTCGGATCACTGAATGCTTTTCTTAAGCTCTCTGAGCTTATTAGCTCAGCTATATTATCATGGTACATTAAGGGTGTTCCGATAAAACATTTTGTTTCAAGTGGGTGATTAAGTAAATCCTCTAAATTTTGACCTACCGATTTGCCAGTAATTCTTTTTATTAATTCACCAACTAAAAAACCAATTGTTTTAGGATGATAACATATTTTTTCTTCAGCTTTGTGATAGGGTTCTTGCTTTGCCAAAAGATTGACTACAAAATCCCATTTGTAAAAATCTGTTTCATCAATGGGCTGTCTCCATCCATACATGCCTGCCTGATGCGATAGCAGTGTTTTGACTTTTATTTCTTTTTTTTCAGACACTCCAAATTCAGGCCAGTATTCAGCTACATTTTTTTCCAAATCCAAGTCACCTTTATCAATTAATTTAGCTACGATCATTGCAACAATACCTTTACTCGTTGAGTGAATATTAACTATTGTATTTTCATCCCATTTATTTTTTTTATCACGGTCTCGGTAACCACCATAAAGATCTACCAAGACTTCTCCATTTTGATATACGGCAAAAGAAGCCCCAACTTCTTCATTGTTTTCCAAGTGTTTTTTAAATAATTTATATGTATCCTCGAATTTTTTGTTGAACTCGCCTAATTCCGTTATTTGAATATCTGTAGTCATTTATAGTGTCATAAATCTATTATTTATATATCCTGCTTTAGATTATATGACTGAGCAGAATAACAAAACATATTTAATCGGATTTATACTAGCTCTGTCAGCTGGCCTGATTTGGAGTTTTGGAGCGCCAACGATCCGCTACATGATTGACGCGCAAATCTATCAGTGGCACTATTTATTCTGTAGAGGAATAACAGTCGCAACAATTCTTCTTATTTTCTTACTTTACCATGAAGGTCTCTCATTCAGGCATAATTTTAAAAGAGTAGGATACTCCGGACTTCTTGGGGGTATTGGTTTAGCATTTGCATTTATATTTTTTATTTTTGGGATGACATTTACATCTGCTGCAACCACTTTATTCATGATTGGAACTCAACCTTTGTTTGCAGGATTGTTTGCTTACTTATTTCTCAGAGAATATATGAGAACAGCAACAGTTATTGCTTGCCTTGTCTCATTGTTAGGAATGGTTTTGATGGCATATAATGATTGGAATGCAGGGACAATTTTAGGATGGCTATTTGGTTTATTTTGTTCAATTGGATTTGCGATTTTTGCAGTAACACTGAGATGGCAACCCGATACTCCTAAATTTACGACCATTATTATTGCTGGAATTTTTTGTGCTTTATTCTCTTTAATAATGATTATTATTTTTGCTGATAGCTATACCATGCCTGTTCAAAATATTTATTTAAGTATGTTACATGGTACCTTTGTGGCAACTGGTTTAATTTTATTGAGTATTGGAGCAAGATACCTGCCAGCAGCTGAATTTATGCTCCTGTCATTAACAGAAGTAATAGGTGGTGTAATATGGTGCTGGATACCATTGTTTGGAGTAAATGAGGTTCCTGGATTATATACATTGATAGGTGGATTCGTAATTATTATAGCAATTGCATTCCATGCAATTGGAACAAGACAAAAAGTTAACCCCCCCACATTATAAATTTAAGGAGAAAAAAATGAAAATAGGATTTATTTACTTTAAAATTTAAAATTAAAGTTACATATAATTTATAGAGAAGGTTTAGAAATAGTTTAAAATGTTAAATATACAAACAGTGAATTGGAACTATCCTACACCAATATGGTTTGGAATAGGTCGTATTAAAGAAATATATAAAGCTTGTTGTCAGTTAAATTTTTCAAATCCACTTATAGTAACTGATCCGGACATGCTGGATAATCAAGGCTTCAAAGAAATTATTTTGCAATTAGAAAATAAGTCTGTGAGCTATTCTATCTTTTCAGAAATAAAAAGTAATCCAACTGGAACAAATGTTTTGAATGGTGTTCAATGTTTTAAGGATAATCAAAATGATGGTATCATTGCCGTAGGTGGAGGAAGCTCACTTGATGCAGGCAAAGCAATTGCATTTATGTCTATGCAAACAAAGGACTTATTTTTTTTTGAAGATATTGGCGATAATTGGACACATGCAAATACAGAAAATTTACCAGCTGTTGTTGCAATTCCTACTACTGCTGGAACAGGATCAGAAACAGGAAGATCATCACTTATAATTGATGAGACAAATCATACTAAAAAAATTATTTTTCACCCATCAATGCTACCAGAATTAGTCATCATGGATCCAAATTTAACAATATCATTACCTCAACACCTTACTGCCGCGACAGGTATGGACTCTCTTGCTCACTGTCTAGAAGCATATTGTGCCAGAGGGTTTCACCCTATGGCAGATGGGATTGCTGTTGAGGGGTTAAAAAATATTAAAGATCATTTGTTAAATGCTTTTAATAATCCATCAGATATAGAGTCTCGTTCAAAATTACTAGTCACTTCTGCCATGGGTTCGACTGCTTTTCAAAAGGGACTGGGCTTAATACATTCTCTCAGTCACCCAATAAATGCCGTTAATGATATCCATCATGGTCTATCAAATGCAATTTTCATACCTTACGTTTTAAAGTTTAATGAGCCTGTTATAAGAGAGAGAATTACTTTATTAACAAAATATCTTGAAATTGATAATCAATCATTCAATGGTTTTATGGAATGGATACTTTCTATCAGAAAAGACCTAGAGATTCCTAACACATTAAAAGAATTAAAAGTTGATTTTGATTTTGATATGTTGGCAAGTATGGCCTTAAAAGATCCATCAACTACTCCAAATCCAAAAGATATAAACTTTGATGAAATGAAACAACTTTACATCGATGCCTATGAGGGTAACCTCTAAACATGGTAAAAACAGAAAAGTTTATATATGGCAATTTAAAAAACAATGAAACCTTTGAAGGATCAGTGTCATTTGATGAGTCAAATATTTCGAGGCGACCAGGCATTTTAGTTTGCCATGCATATGGAGGACATTCTGATTTTGAAATTAAGAAATCTGAAGAGCTTGCGACTTTGGGGTACTTTGCTTTTGCTATTGATATATATGGACAGGGCAGGAGAGGATCAAATCCACAAGAATCTCTGGAACTGATGAATGAACTAAATAGTGATCGTACGCTTTTACAATCAAGAATGATACATGCCCATAAAACTTTATGTGATTTTGATTTAGTTGATGAATCCAAAACTGGAGCAATAGGTTTTTGTTTTGGGGGAAAGTGTGCGATTGATCTTGCGAGAGCGGGCGAAGATATTTCAGGTATCGTAAGTTTTCATGGTCTATACGACCCTCCAATAGCAAAGTCTAGCCAAAAATTAAAAGAAACAACCAACATCAAAAGTGAAATATTAGTTTTACATGGCTATGATGATCCAATGGCAACACCAAAAAATATGATTGATTTAGCAGAGGAATTAAAAAGTAAGAATGCTAAATGGCAAATTCATGCGTATAGTAAAGTAGGTCACGCATTTACAAATCCACTTGCTAACGATCAAAGTGCAGGATTATTTTATAGCGTAGAGGCGGATAAACATTCTTGGAATGAAATGAAATATTTTTTTGATAGAATATTTACTTCTTAACCTGTGTTTTTCATTCCTGCTGAGATCCCAGCCACAGTAACCATCATCGTATCGTTTAATAAATCTTTCTGAGATTTAGATTTGATTTTATTTACAGAATTAAGCTTCTTCATCACGTCAGCTTGGAGTAAATTCAGAATATCACTGTAAGTATTTCTTATTTTGATAGAATTTCTGTACGACTCTCGCTCTTCAAGTATGTGTTTTGGCATTATCTCTCTGTTCATTTTTATGAGTTTATTCAATTGGTTACGTAAATTTCGACCAGTATTTTTCAAAGTCCTATCAGCTAGACATTCCTCATAAAACTCAATCACTCTTTGATCAGTTTTAACTAATACCATATCCAACATATCCATCATTGCGTAAAAGAAAGGCCACTGATTAAGCATTTCTTTTAAAATTTTATTGGTGTGTTTTTTCTTAGTATCGGATAAAGCCTCTAAAATGCCAAGCCATGCAGGCAAAATAAATCGCATTTGAGTCCAAGCAAACATCCAAGGAATTGCTCTAAGACTTTTAATATTTTTAGATGCATTTCGTCGAGTAGGTCTAGATCCAATAAAAAGTTTTTCTAGATTTTTTTGAGGAGTAACCTCGTCAAAGTATCTTAAGAAATTTTGATCATCCACTATGTTTGAATGATAAGCTTTAGCAGAAACATTACTCATCTCATCCATTACATCACGCCATTTTTGCTTAGGTTTGATAGGAGGAATGAGAGTTGCCTCAAAAACTGAACCAATGTAAGTACCTAAACTATTTTCGGCCAATGATGCAGTATCATATTTTTGCTGAATAACTTCACCTTGTTCAGTAATTCTTGTTCTGCCGTTCACTGTTCCAGGTGGTTGTGAAAGCAGGGCAGTATATACTGGTCCACCACCTCTTCCAACTGAACCACCACGGCCGTGAAACAGTGTTAATTCAATTTTATTTTTGTCAGATAATTTCTGTAATTCTTCTTGCGCACAATATTGCGCCCAGCTAGCAGATAGCTTTCCAACATCTTTACTTGAGTCAGAGTAGCCAATCATTATTTCTTGTTTGTGATGAAAATAATTTACATACCATTTATTTGAATAGAGATTTTTCATAATATCTGAAGAATTTTTAAGATCATTATATGTCTCAAATAAAGGTACGATTCTCAAATAAGACTTAATGCCTGCTTCTTTTTGCAATATTAACACTGACAAAATATCTGAAACACTAGAGGCCATTGAAATTACGTACGCGCCTAAACATTCTCTAGGTAATTTAGATATCATTTGAAATGTTTCCCAAACTTCTGCTTCTTCTTTATTTAGTTTAATGTCTCGAGGTATTAATGGCCTTTTTGATTTAAATTCTTTTGTTAAAAAATCAATTTTTTCATTTTCAGACCATTTCTCGTAATCTCCAAGACCAAGGTATGTAATAATACTTTTAAATAATTTTCTATGTTTATCAGATGACTGACGAATATCTAATTTTGCTAAATTAAGTCCAAAAGCATGAGCTCGTCTTAGAAGATCGAGAGTATGACCGTTTGCAATTACATCACACTTCACTTCACATAATGATCTATAAACAACATTAAGTGGCTCAATTAGCTCATTTATTGAACTTACAAGTTGAGTTTCTTTAATACTTTTTCCCTCATTTAAATGGGCGTCAATTGCCATTTGAGTTAAACGCATTTTATTCCTAATTGGTCTTAGATAAACTCGATAGGGTTCCCAGTGATTTCCTATAACCTTGGAAATTTCATTTGTGCATTCATGAATTGAGAGATCTTCAATAATCTCTGTCAAAGCTTTCTCATAGAGATTTGCTGCCTTCCATCGCGAGAGGAGTATCACTTCCTCGGTTACTTCCTTAGTAACATAAGGATGTCCATCCCTATCTCCACCAATCCAGGATCCAAATGTTATCGGTGAAAAATTGATAGGAAGAGTTTTGCCAACATGTTCATTAACTACATTGTCCAGTCTTGTAACAATTTTAGGAACAGCATCCCACAGACTTTCTTCTATAACTGCCAAACCCCATCGAGCCTCTTCTGAGGGAGTTGGCCTAGACCTTTTGATCTCATCGGTTTTCCAAATAGATGTAATTGCTTCATGAAGCTGTTCTTCAAGATATTTTTCTTCTGCAATTATGTTTTTTTGACTAAAAATTCTCAGTTTATTAAAGTTTTCTAGGATCGTATTTATTTTTGCATATTTTTGAATCAATGTTCTACGCTTAACTTCTGTGGGATGAGCAGTAAGGACTAAATCAATCTTGAGATTTCTCGCTGTTTCATATATTTTACTTTTTTTTATTTTAGTATCTTTCAAAAGATGAGAAATTGCATCCTCTAAAACAATAAATTCATTAGTTCCTTGGGCTTTTCTAAAATTATAATTGTCTACTTTATGAATGCTGTAAACATTCTCTACTAAGTTAGCAATGTTTAGAAATTGGTTAAACGATCTTGCGACGATAAGTGAGTCTCTGGGACTTAGTTTAGAAATATATTTTTTTAAATCATTAAATTTTGATTTATTTCCAGTTCTAGCTGCTTTTGATAACTGTCGAACCTTTTCAACTTTATTTAATAATTCTATACCTTCCTGTTCTTTGATAACAAGACCCATGATACGACCCAAAAGGTTTATAACTTGGGATATTTTTTTGACTGAGTTTTTCGTATTAGTTCTAGTTGTCATCTAGATCTAGTATATAACCGGAATTATTTGTTTAAAACAGACTTTATTGTTTCACCTATGACTGATGGGTTTTTAGAGATAGTAACACCACATTCCTTTAGGAGTTCGACTTTTTCTACCGCACTTTCACCATAAGCAGACACGATTGCACCCGCGTGACCCATTACCCTTCCTTTTGGTGCCGTTAGTCCAGCAATATATGCTACTACTGGCTTTTTCATGTTTTCTTTTGCAAAGTTACCAGCGTCTACTTCTTGAGGTCCACCGATCTCACCAATCATTAAAATAACATCAGTACCTGGATCCTCCTCAAATCTGGCAAGAACATCTCTAAATGAACTCCCATTGATTGGATCCCCACCAATACCTACACTAGTTGAAACACCAATATCCAAATTTTTCATCTGTGAAGCCGCTTCATAGCCAAGAGTACCTGATCTGCCAACAATACCAATATTACCTTTTTTATATATATGACCAGGCATAATACCTAGCATTGATTTACCAGGACTAATTATCCCAGCACAGTTAGGACCTATCATAGTCATCTTTTCAGACTTTGCGTATCTTCTCATATATCTTTTAACTTTAATCATGTCATGTGATGGGATTCCATCAGTAATCGCAACACAAACTTTAATACCAGCATCTGCTGCTTCCATAGCAGAGTCAGCAGCATAGCTTGGAGGCACAAACAATATACTTGCTTCTGCACCTGTTTCCTTGACAGCATCTTTAACAGTATTGAACACTGGACGATCAAGATGTGTTGTTCCACCTTTGCCAGGAGTTACGCCTCCTACAACATTCGATCCATACTTAATCATTTCTTGAGCGTGAAAACTACCGATCTTACCAGTAAATCCTTGGACAATCATTTTTGTATTTTCATCAATAAAGATCGACATTAATTTTCATCAACTTTCTTAAGCGCTTCAACGGCTCTGTTTGCTGCTTCTTCGAGTGTCTGCGCTTCTATATAACTAACGCCACTATCCTTTAGTATCTTGTTACCTTTTTCAACATTTGTGCCAGCTAATCTTATGACTATAGGCATTTCTATTTTAATTTTTTGAAGTGCTTGAACAATTCCTTCCGCAACCCAATCACACCTGTTAATTCCTGCAAATATATTTACTAATATTACTTTTACTTTTTCATCAGAGGAAACAAGTTTAAACGCCTTAACAATTTTTTCAGGCGTAGCACCACCACCAACATCAAGAAAATTTGCAGGCTCGCCACCAGCAAGTTTAATCATATCCATCGAAGCCATGGCTAACCCAGCACCATTAATAATATTTCCTATATTACCGTCTAGTCCAACATAATTCAGTCCTCTATCTGATGCATAGACTTCACTGGAGTTTTCTTGAGACTTATCTCTCAATTCTGAAACTTCATTTCTTCTAAACAGAGCATTATTATCAAAACTCATTTTACAATCGAGCGCTAATACATGTTTATCTTTAGTTATGACAAGAGGATTTATTTCAACCATCGTTGCGTCTAATTCACTAAATGCTCGGTAACAACCTTGAATAACTTCAGCTGTTCTTGATATTAAACCAGGCTCAATTCCTAAATTGAATGCTATTTCACGTGCTTGAAACTCCTGTATACCAACTGCTGCTTCTATTTTTGATCTGATAATTGTCTCAGGTTTTTTTGCAGAAATTTCTTCAACACTCATGCCGCCTTCAGTTGATGCAACTACCATAATACATTCTGACCCCCTGTCGAAGACTAGACCTAAATAAAGTTCTTTTTCAATATCAGAAGCTTCTTCAATATAAACTCGATTAATAATTTTACCTGAGGGACCAGTTTGATTTGTTACCAATTTTTTTCCAAGTAACTTGTCGGCTGCTTGTGCTACTTCTAGAGCATCATCACAAACAATAATACCTCCAGCCTTACCACGAGCACCTGAATGAACCTGAGCTTTCACTACCCAGCGTGATCCACCTATGTCTCTTGCTTTGTACTCTGCATTCTCAGGACTATATGCTATTCCACCTCGTGGAATTCCAATTCCAAAATCAGATAGTATTTTTTTTGCTTGATATTCGTGTATGTCCATAATTTTCCCCGCAAAACCATACTACAATTCAAATATCCTCCGAAGCAAAATTTTTAAAAAATACGTTGCAATATAAATAAATTTAGCACCATTGAGATTTGTCTATGGTTTGTTCGTCAGTTTCAAGAAAATGGCTATTTATTTATTAAATTTTGAGAAATTTATTTCCGTGTTGTCAACCGGAAGGCTTATCATCATACCATCTTCTGCTATGGTCCAATCCTCAAAGATATCTTTCAAGCCTCGCGTAAAAAATTTTTTAGCAACATAACTATCTGGAGCTGGTGACAAATGATTAAGAATCAGATGATCCACCTGTGCTTTTTTAGCAACTCTGGCTGCGTCTTTTGGAGTCGTATGATATGTTTTAATATCACTCATGATTTTACTTAAAAAACTATCATTTCTTTCCAATTCATCACGTGCGAGATCGACTAAATAATTAGATTGAGCTTCATGTATCAGAATATCAGCGTTAGATGCAAATTTGATTACATTATCATTGGGAGTAGTATCACCACTAATTACAACTGATCTTCCTTTATAATCAAACCTCAAACCAAAAGATGGCTCTACAGGACTATGCATTACTGTAAAAGGTCTTACTTCAAGTTCACTATCAGAAAATTTAAGAATATTTCCTTCATTGAATACTTTAGAAACATATCCTGCGTTATTTAGAGGCATTATTTCATCCCCGTGATGTCTGTTACGATAAATATAGTCTAGTTTATGACTTAATTCAAAACCAGCTGTTACCGCATCAATTCCAAGAGGACCATAAACATAAAGCTTACTTTTTTTATCTGGTGATTTACTCACCCATGTCATTAAATGTAAATCAGCGAGATCAGAAATATGATCAGAATGCAAGTGAGTGATAAAAACAGCTTTTATTTGATCGAAGGGTACTCCCCAATTTCTTAAATTGTTTACACTTCCATCACCTACATCAATTATAAATACGTCATTTCCAGCAATAATCATTGTACACGTCTCAGCACGTTCAGTTGAAGCAACAACAGGAGATCTGGATCCACAAATCAGTGCACTCAGAGTATCCTCAGTTGGCATATTAGGATTTTCTATTAGTGTATTAAATATTTGAGAGCGAACGGTATAGTCAGCAAGTTGATTTTGAACAAATTGTAATTGAAGAAGACAAAAGACCAACAGCATAAAGAATATTAGAGTGAAAATAATTTTTTTTATCATTTGATATAACTAGTCAAATCTTTTTGGTTGTCTTATTATAAATTTATGGCTTCATTATATACTAAATTATTTTCATGACACTTCCTAATCCCTTAGAACTAATTGGTGGAGTGGGTTCGCCGTATACCAGAAAGATGATATCGTACTTAAGATACCGAAGAATACCCTATCGTATAATATGGGGTGACCCAGTATCTACACTTGATAAAAAGAAAATAGAAAAACCAAAGCCCTCTTTGCTTCCTACGTTCATTCTGCCAGACGAAAATAATATTTTAAAAGCAGTTACAGACTCAACTCCTATTATCAGAAGATTAGAAAGAGAATTTTCTGGAAGAGAAGCCATTCCAAAAAATCCTGTTTTATCATTTATAAACTATATTTTAGAGGATTTTGCTGATGAATGGGGCACTAAATACATGTTTCATTATAGATGGCATGACAAAGTTGATGCTGATAATGCTGGCACTATTCTTCCTCTGCAGACAATTGGTACTTTACCAGATGATATGTTGCAGAATTTTAAGGCTATGATTAGTCAAAGGCAAATAGAGCGTTTGTGGGTTGTGGGTTCCAATAATTCCACTGCAGCGATTATCGATGCTAGTTACAGAAGAATTCTAGCTTTACTGGAAAAACATTTCACAAAAAACCAATTTCTTTTGGGCAAAAGGCCGTCGTCATCTGACTTTGCACTATTTGGACAGTTTTCTCAGCTCGTGAATTTCGATCCTACTCCAAGAAGTATTGCTCACCAAACCTCTTTGAGAACAGTTGCATGGGTTGGATTAATGGAGGATTATTCAGGTTTAGAAACTCATGATGATGATTGGATGTCTGGGGATGAAGCTATAGAACAACTTGCAGATTTTTTTAGAGAATTATCTAAGGGATATATTCCAGCACTAATTGCCAATCATAAAGCCATAAAAGAGGGTGAAAAAGAGTGGGAAACTTCAATTGATAATTGTTTATGGAGACAGAAATCCTTTCCTTATCAATCTAAGTGCTTAAAGTGGATAAATGATGAATATAATCTGTTATCTGAAACTGATAAGAAAAAAATTAATAAGTTTTTTGAAAATACTGGTTGTGAAAAATTGATCTTAACATGAAAGTAGATTTATATTTTTCTTTTAGAAGTCCATATTCTTATTTAATTTTACCCCGCATAGTTTTAATGAGGGATAAATATGGTGTAGATGTTAATTTCAAGCAGGT
>CABZNM010000010.1 GCA_902527075.1 uncultured Pelagibacteraceae bacterium | reverse complement strand
TTATGGATTTAACCAAAGACAAAATTTCCTCACTTATAAGACAAATAGCAATTCCCTCAAGCATTGGAACTCTATTTCAAACTCTCTATAATATAGTTGATGTAAAATTTGCTGGTCTTATATCCCCGGATGCAATTACAGGAATTGCAAAATCATTTCCAATTTATTTTATCATTATTGGTTTTACAACTGGTCTGTCTATTGGTGTTACAGCGCTGATATCAAACGCACTTGGTCAAAAAAATGATAAGAAAGCTTCTTTATTTTTAGCTCAGTCGATACTTGCGAGCATAATAATTTCAATTTTTGTCACATTCGTAGGATTATACGGAACTGAACCAATACTTTTGTTTCTTAAAACGAGTCCCTCCATTATATCTTATGCAAAAGATTATATGGATATCATTTTTTTTGGGTCTTCGTTATTTTTTTTACAACTTACTATTAATTCGTTTCTTGTTTCAAAAGGGGATACAAAATCATTACGAAATGTTTTAATCATTACTTTTTTTCTTAACTTATTTTTAAACCCACTGTTTATATATGGAGCGCTTTTCATACCTGCTATGGGTATCAAAGGTATTGCGTTAGCAACTCTTTGCTCACAACTATTTGGTTTAATTTATATAATTTTAAAAGTACATAAGACTAATCTTAGAGAGTATTTATATCCTGAATGCTTTGTTCCAAAGATAAATTTCCAAAAAGAGATTTTAAGTCAAGCCATTCCAGCTACAGGCTCAATGATGTTTATAGGACTAGGTGTATTTGTCCTTTTATATTTTATATCAACATACGGTGATTATTCTGCTGGAGGTTATGGTGCGGCAATACGATTTGAACAATTATTTCTATTGCCAGTTTTAGGTCTCAATGCTTCAACACTTGCGTTAGTTGGTCAAAATTTTGGAGCCGAAAACTTTAAGAGAATTTTTGATACTTACAGAAAATCTATATTGTATGGAACATTATTTATGGCCACGTGTGGTATTTTTGTTTTCTTATCATCAGATTATATCATGTTCTTCTTTAGTGATAATGAAGAAATTATTTATTACGGATCAACATATCTTAAAGTTGCTGCATTTGCAGGACCGTGCTATCCAATCTTTTTCATATCATCTGCATTACTGCAGGGCCTAAAGAAACCTAATTATCAAATGCTAATAAATCTATTAAGAATGGTAATACTACCTATTTGTGCGTTATCCATTGCGGTTCTCTATTTAAAAGTAGAGTTTACTTCTATGCTTTTAGTAATTCTTTCTATTAACTATATTTTTGCAGCTTTGGTTTATAAGTTCTCAATCTACCAAATTAACCTTGAGAAAAGAAATTATAACCCAAACTTTGAAGCAGTTTGACTAAAAAATCCTTTGTTTTTTTGGTCAGCAATCCAATGATTTATAAAGTTGATCCATTCCTGATCTCCTCTTGGCAACAAGATCGCAAACAATTTTGCATTTTTTGGTTCATCTGCATTAACGATAGATAACTCAGGATAAAGATTAATCAATTTCATTGCATCGACTTTACTAGTTAGTGAAACATCTGCTCTACCGGAGAGAACTTCTTGGTATTCTCTAGCAGGAGCTTCTACCATTACTAATTTAGCATCAGGAAATGATTTTTTAGCCTCATTTTCGAAAACGGTACCAAGTGTTACAGCCACTGTCGTATTGCTGTTATTGATATTATCCCAACTTCCGATACTGTCCAAATTTTTAGATAGTGTCATTGCGACTGTTCCAGTTCCATAATAAGAATTTGAGTAACCAGCTGTTAATGCTCTTTTTGCAGTAATTGATGCGCTAGAAGTCATATGATATTTCGAAGCTACAACACCTGAAACTAAGTTCTTCCAATCTGTTGCCACAAACTCTAAATCAACTCCCATATCCTCAGCTAATTTTTTTGCTACATCAATATCATAGCCCTCATATTTGTTGGTGTCTGGGTTTTTATAGCTCCATCCAGGAAAATCGCCAGTAGTACCTACTTTGAGTACACCAGTTTTCATAATATCATCAAGTGTTGAAGCGCTTACAAGTGATGAAAAAGATAATATAATTACAAATATAAGAGTTTGAATTAATTTCATTTGACTTTCCTTTTTTTAAATATTTTTAAAAATTATACGTTAATATTGAAAGATTTTAACTATATTTTTTATAACGATTTTCAATAGCATGAATAAAATTTCTCTTCTTATAGCTATTTCAAGCTTATTATTTCTGAATAGTTGTTCTTCCAATTATCAGTGGGGTTGGTATGTAATAACACCTAATAACAAAGTTGGCTTATCAAATATTGAATTTTTAATCGGGGGTTTAGGATATACAGTAATTCTATCAATAATTTCAATTTTTTTTGCTATACTAATCGGATTATTAATATCTATCGCAAGTATTTCAAAAAATAGAACTTTGAATGCGGTTAATATAGGTTACACAGAAATTGTTAGAGCGATCCCTGTATTAGTAATGATATTGTGGGTTTATTATGGTTTACCTGTATTATTAAATTTAAATTTTACAGCATTTACAGCTGGAATTATCGCTCTAAGTATTTGTGAAAGTCCTTTTATAGCAGAAATATTTAGATCAGGCATTCAAGCCGTTCCAAAGGGCCAGAAGGAAGCTGGCTCATCTATGGGTATGAATTTCTTTCAGATTTTTTATCATATAACACTACCACAAGCTGTAAGGATAATCTTACCAGCCCTGGGGAATCAATTCGTGTATATGTTAAAAATGTCATCGCTTGTTTCGATCATAGGCTTAAACGAATTAACAAGGAAAGCTAATGAACTTGTAGTTAGTCAATACCGGCCTTTAGAAATATATACGTTCTTAGTATTAGAGTATCTGGTCTTGATTTTAGTTGTATCTTTTTTTGTTAGGCGTCTTGAAAAGAAGCTAAAAGTGAGCTAGGTCCCACAAAAAGTTTTATAATTCGTTTCATCAACATCTGGGGTTCGATAATACTCATCATATTTAGAATGAAATTTGTAGGGATCACTAAGTACTTCAATTAGTGAATTAAATTTATCAATTTTGCCTTTTTCAGCCTCAACAAGGGCATCCTCAACTAAATGATTCCTTGGAATAAAGATAGGATTTGCTTTTTTCATTACATCTAAATAATTCTTTTCTTTTGTAACTCTCAAGTCCCAATTATTTTTCCATTGTTTAAAACTATCTGATTCAAAAATTTGATCGTCTACATATGGTTGTTCCATTAAATAACAAAAAGTATTATTAAAATCAGCTTTATTAGCTTGCATCCATTTTAAAAGTTCATGAACTATTTGTTCATCTTTTGGTTCAGCTTCTTCTATGCCAATTTTTTGAAACATCATACTTAACCATTTAGACGAGATTTGAGAGGATATGTCACTTATTTTGCTCTCTATTTGTGATACCGCCTTTTTCTCATCTTCATCAATTAAACTGATTAATGATTCTGCTAATCTTAAAATATTCCAATGAATTATATTAGGTTGATTACCATAAGAATATCTTCCTTGTAAATCGATGGAACTAAAAACGGTGTTTAGATTGTAACCATTCATAAAAGCACAAGGTCCATAATCGATCGTTTCACCAGAAATAGTCGAATTATCTGTATTCATTACACCATGAATAAATCCTACTCTCATCCAATTAACTATAAGATCAATTTGTTTTTCCATTACGGACCTTAAAAATAATAAAACAACATCTGACTCTTTTTCTATTTCTGGGAAGTGTCTTTTAACTGAATAGTTGAGTAATTTTTTAAGAGCATCTTTATCATTTCTTGCTGCAGCATACTGAAATGTGCCAATCCTTATATGGCTTGAAGCAACACGAGTTAAAATGGCGCCATTCACAGGAAATTCTCTCATAATTTTTTCACCAGTTGAAACTACTGCTAAACTTCGAGTAGTTGGTATACCTAAATGATGCAGTGCTTCACTCATAAGATATTCTCTTAACATTGGTCCTAAGGCTGCACGTCCATCCGCACCACGTGAATATGGAGTTCTCCCTGAGCCTTTAAGTTGAATATCAATAATTTGATTTGAAGGCGTTAAATGCTCACACATCATTAAGGCCCTGCCATCACCAAGCATCGTGAAATGACCAAATTGGTGACCAGCATATGCTTGCGCTAAAGGCACACAGTTTTTTGGTATTTTATTGCCAGAAAAAATCTGAGCCAGGCTATCTCTATCAATATTTTCAAATTCTAATCCTAATTCTTTTGCTAATTCGAAATTAATAATTTCTAATTTTGGATCTTTTACAGGTATTGGATCCGTTTTTGTTATAAAAATATTAGGTAATTGAGCATAAGTATTTTGAATACTGAGGCCAAATTCTGAAAACGGTTCTACAAAATTGCTCATTAGTGTAAGCTATTTCAATTAATATCTTATTTCAAATGTTTATACAAAAAGAGATTTCAGTTACAGTAAAAGGTAAAGGCATCCACGATATTACTAGTATAATAAATGAAGCAATCAAAAAAAATGAGGTCTCAAAAGGAATTTGTAATTTATTTATCAAACACACTAGCGCATCTCTGATAATTCAGGAGAATGCTGATCCAGCAGTTTTAGAGGATCTAAACAATTTTTATGACAAGCTTGTGCCAGAAAATGCTCGATACATTCACAGTCAAGAAGGAGCTGATGATATGCCTGCACATATAAGGTCAACATTAACAAATTCTGACTTAAACATACCAATCAAAAATGGCTCTTTAGAATTAGGTACATGGCAGGGAGTGTATTTATTTGAACATCGTAGACCAATTAATGGTTCTGATATTATGAGAAACTTTACAATTACTATAATGGCCTAACTAATGAGTGTAAAAAAAAATAATAATTATTTGGAATTCATAGATAGACTTAAAAAAACTGAGGATACACACAGAATGTATGCAGTTGATAAAAGACATAACAAAAACTTTAACACAGCAAGAGAGAATCTGAATAATGTAGTTGATAAAGACAGTTTCTTGGAATTTGGTTCTTTTGCTGTAGCTGCACAAAGAAATAGAAGAGATTATGAAGATCTTAAAATCAAAACCTCTGCAGATGGAATTATTACTGGATTTTGTCAAATTAATTCAGAACTGATAGGTGCAGAAAATTCTCACGCTATTAGCATTATTTATGATTACTCAGTTTTAGCTGGAACGCAGGGATACTTTCACCACATGAAACTTGATAGGATTTGTGACAAGGCTGAAGAATTTAAATTGCCTGTAATAATTTTTACGGAAGGTGGTGGGGGCAGGCCTGGAGATACTGATGTGAAAACTAATATCGCCGGTCTACATGTTCCTTCTTTTTCGACTTGGGCTCGCCTTTCCGGGCAATGTCTCAGAATAGCAATTAATAATGGTTATTGTTTTGCAGGAAATGCAGCATTGTTTGGATGTGCAGATATAAGAATTGCAACTAAACAGTCTTGGATTGGAATGGCTGGTCCCGCAATGATTGAAGGTGGTGGCCTTGGAAAATTTAGTCCAGAAGAAATTGGTCCAGTTGAGGATCACCAATACAATGGAGTAGTTGATTATATTGCTGAAAATGAAACTCATGGAGCTGATGTTGCAAAGCAATTGTTGAGTTATTTTCAAGGAAACTTAGATGAATGGAATTCTGAAGATCAAACAAGTCTTAGAAATATACTACCTCATGATAGAAAGTGGTCTTATCCAGTGAGAGATATTATAAAACTAATCTCTGATATAGGTCAATTTATTGAACTAAAACCATTTTATGGAAAAAGTATTATCATAGGATTTATTAGAGTTGAAGGTATTCCATTTGGCTTAGTTGCAAGTGACTGTAAGCATCTAGGGGGGGCAATAGATTCTGAAAGTGCAGATAAAATGTCAGATTTTATGGAATTGTGTAGCTTATATTCAATGCCAATAGTTTCACTAGTAGATACACCAGGATTTATGGTTGGTCCTGAAAGTGAAAAAGAAGGTGCTGTAAGAAGAATGTCAAAACTATTTACTAGAGGATCAAAAATAACTACACCTTTGATTGGCATTTTTATGAGGAAGGGTTACGGCTTAGGCGCTCAGGCTATGGTCGGTGGGAGTTTACACGACCCAATCTATACAGCAGCCTGGCCAGATGGTGAATTTGGTGCCATGGGACTTGAAGGGGCAGTGAAACTTGGTTTCAAAAAAGAATTGGAGTCGGAAAAAAATGATGAAAAAAGAGAACAAATATTTAATGATCTTGTTAGCAAACTCTATGAAAAAGGAAAAGCAATAGAAGCGGCTGCACATTTAGAAATTGATGCCGTCATCGATCCAGCTGACACAAGACAGACAATTTTGAAGGCAATAAAAATGTTATGACTTTTGAATATAATTTAGATAACGAAAATTACTATAAGCACCGATTAGGGCTTATTGTTCTAAAAAGTGATGAAACAATTGAACAAGAATTTAGGAATATTTTAGATGATACAACGTCAATTTATCATTCAAGGATTCATTGCGATAAGGAGGTAACAAGAGATAATTTAAAAAAAATGGAAGAACGGCTTCCAGTTTCAACAAATCTTTTACCCAACATTTTTTTTGATGTCATAGGTTACGCGTGTACTTCAGGGGCTACTTTTATTGGATCAGAAATAATTTCAAACATAATTAAATCTGAAAGAAATTGTAAACATGTAACAGACCCTATAAAAGCAGTAAAAGCTGCTTTTAATAAACTTAATTGTAAAAATATTGGTTTTGTATCTCCCTATGAAAAAAGTGTTACGGAAAGTGTACGGAATCACCTTGAAGATGGAGGTTTTGAAATAAAGAATACATTAGCATACAACGAGTCAGATGATACTGTTGTAGCTAGAATAAATGAGAAAGATACATTTAATGCTGTATGTAAAGTTTATACTCAAGAATGTGATGTTATTTTTATTTCATGTACTAACTTAAAAACATTTAAAATCATAAAAGAAGCAGAACAAAAATTAAAAGTACCAGTGATCTCATCCAATCTTGCTCTGACATGGCATATGATGACACTATCTGGGAAAGCTAATCAATCTGGACCTGGGTTACTTTTTTCGACTTAACTCGAGGCTAGCCAGATACCTACACCAATCATTAATACTCCTGCAATTCTATTAATAAGCTTAATATTATTTTGTTGTTTTAAGATTTGTCCAAGTAATTGACCACCCGCGGCATAGATCATTAAAGAACAAAATTCAATAATTAGAATAATTAGAACTAATGCCGCCATTTGAGGTGGTAAATCATTTTCATAATTGATGAATGCGGGGACCATGGCTATAAAAAAAGCCCAACCTTTCGGATTTGCTACTGCTGTAAGGAAACCTTGTGAAGCAAGTTTATGAAATTTAATTTCAAAAGAATGGGACCCGTCAAGATTGAGTGCGAGTGCTCCTCTTGAATTAAAAAGCTGATATCCTACATAAATTAAGTATAAACCACCACAATACTTGAATATTAAAAAGGCGATCGGAAAGGTTGCAATAATTGCTCCGCCTCCTATTACTGCAGTACCAGCGACAATTAATACTCCGATTAATTCTCCCACCATCATCTTCATTGTATTACGAACTCCAATTGTTATTCCCATGGTTAAGGCAAGAGTCATACATAAACCAGGAGTAATTGAAATTACAAAAAATACAGGAATAAAGAAATAAAGAAGAGTAAAATCTAAAGGCATAAAAAGTTATTTTTTTTGTGCCGTTATATTAACCTCTTTCTCTTTCACTTCTATAGTTTTGTTTTGTGGTGACGATTTTTTGTCAAGATCATTAACAAAATTATGATTAACATCTCTATGACCAGCTTCATCTTCGCGTACTACTTTGATGACATCGATAAGTCTTGCATCTGTAGATAAATTCCAATAATTTATTGCAATCTCTGGAGCTTTAACATTTTCAACTCTGCCTTGCTCAACTTCTTCTAAATATTCTGTGTAACTGACAACAGCTTGCTCTTCAAAATACCCTACAATTCTGTGACAAGTTCGAGGTGAAATTAAATACATTATAAAATACAAGTTGAAGAAAATACCTTGAACTAATATGACTAAAAACCTTTCAAGTGCGGTTGGCTTAGCAATATGAATGAACGTCATCAAATGCATTCGCTCATTTTCTGCTTCATCAAGTAACGTCTTTATCCAGCCCCTATCTTCTTCCATCCTTCTTAAACTCTTCAAGTGAGTTAACATACCGGCAACCATACCTGGAACTGCCGCTACGGTTTCAAGTACTACAGCCCTATGGCCGTATCTTTTTGCAAAAAACGTATCTGCTAAAAAACGAAGGAATTTTGTAAAATACAACGCGATATAATCACTTGTATTTTGAGGCTTGTGATGTGAAAAATTATATTCCATAACAATATTTATATAATTATTAAATTGGCAAAATAAAGGTAAATTCATAAATGAAAAGAATGTGTTTGAGTGCAAATTGTCGCATAAAATAAAGCCAAAAGTAAGGAAAATTAGGAAAATTTAATCAATTGAAATGTTTAATTCGGATGATATTTCATATGAATGTTTAACAATAAGGTATCTTTATGAAAAAAATAATTACACACACATTAGCAATTTTTCTACTTTTCACATCTCTTTCTTCTGCGGGTATGTGTCCAATGGTAAATAACCAAATAAAACAATCACTCGCTAAAGTTGATGAATCTGCCCATCCAGAAATTGTATCTATTGCAAAATCATTAAAAGATCAAGGTATGAAACTGCACGCTTCTGGAGACCACTCGAAATCAGAAGAATTATTAAAAGCTGCAATCAGATTATTGGATCTATAACAAATAGTATGGATCTAATAAATAAAATTTTTAGACCAGATCACTGGTCGAATCTTTAATTTTAAGATCAACAATATGAACATTGAACCTGACTATAATACAGGTATTTCAAGACTAAATTATTTTATAGAGAATAATCTTAAAAGTTATTCTAGAGATAGAAATTATGATTTTGGACCTGATAATAGAAACAATATTTCATTACTTTCTCCTTATATATCTCATAGAACATTATTTGAGTACGACGTTGTAAAAAGCTGTCTTAAAAAATATAAATTTGATCAGGTTGAAAAATTTATTCAGGAAATTTTTTGGAGGGTATATTGGAAAGGTTGGTTGGAATTAAGACCATCAGTGTGGACTGACTTTTGTGAAAGTTATCAATCAATCGAGAAATCAAAATTTTATAAAAAGGCCATCGATGGCAATACTGGTATCATGTGTTTTGATGAATGGGTTATCGAACTTAAAGAAAAAAATTATCTTCATAATCACGCAAGAATGTGGTTTGCCAGTATTTGGATATTTACATTAAGATTGCCATGGCATTTAGGAGCTGCTTTTTTTATGGAACACTTATACGATGGTGATCCTGCTTCTAATACACTTAGTTGGCGGTGGGTTGCTGGCATTCAAACTAAAGGTAAACACTATCTCGCGAGGTCTGCCAATATTTCAAAATTTACCAACCAACGTTTTCAGTACACTCAGTTGACAACTAATGCAGAGCCAATATTAGAGGACAAAAATTTTAAATTAAGACAGTTGGATTTTAAAAATTTAGAAATTAGACATGAAAATCTTATTATCTTTGATAGTAATCTTAATACTCAAGAATTATTAGATATAAGTGGACAATATAAAACTGTTTATTTTGTATTATTTGATAATTCATCAAGAAAAATTAAATTATCTCATAGGGTTACGAGTTTCAAAGAATCCATTATCAAAAATGTATCTAAATTAATTACAAATTCAAAAATTATTAATTTTAGAGATCTTGAAGATGTTCTTTCCAATAATCCAAAAATTGATGTGATATATCCTTTTGTTGGTGAAAATTTAGATATACTTAATCGATTGAATATAAAATTTAAAAACCAATTGAATTTCAAGTATAAAAAGCAAGATTTGTACTCATGGCAGTTTTCTAATAAAGGCTTCTTTAATTTCAAAAAAAATATTCCAAATATCATAAATAAATTCAATTTAGATCATGACTGATAAGGATAATTCTTATCCAGTTCCAACAGGAAGAGTGAAAAGATTTTTTGGTCTCAGCAAAACAACACTAAATATTGCTGTTAATATTGCACTTTCAGCATCTAAAAATTATATCACTCAAAATAATGTAAATATAAAAGAATTACTTCTAACAAAAGAAAATTTCACAAAGTTTGTTACTCAACTATCCATCATGCGTGGAGCAGCTCTTAAAGTAGGCCAACTACTATCTTTAGAAACAGGGGAGTTTTTGCCAAAAGAAATTAATGAAATTTTATCTGTATGTAGAAACCAAGCTTACTCAATGCCAAAAGAGCAAGTTGTTAAAGTACTTAAAGATGAATGGGAAGAAAATTTTGAATCTCAGTTTTGTGTTTTTCAATATGTACCAGTTGCAGCAGCATCTATAGGTCAAGTTCATAAAGTAAGACTTAGAAGAACCAATGAAACGTTAGCAGTGAAAGTTCAATATCCTGGTGTAAAAGATAGCATAGATAATGACATTGATAATCTTGGGTTAATACTAAAGGGTACAAAATTATTACCAGCCTCAATTGATATTGAAAACTTATTAATAATCGCCAGTCATCAACTACATAAAGAGGCTTGTTACAAATCGGAGTTAAAATACTTGAGCAAATTTCACAATTATTTCTTAAATGATGAAATTTTTGAAGTTCCAAAACCTAATTTTGAATATTCAACAAATAATATCATTTGTATGGAGTTTAAGAATGGAGTGACAATTGACAAAGTGGCCTCTAGACCTCAAAAAGAAAAAGAATTCATATTTTATAACTTAGTAAAACTTTTATTTTTAGAAATATTTGAATTGAATTGTATGCAAACTGATCCCAATTATGCAAACTTTTTATACAACATAGATCATAACAAAATTATCCTGCTTGATTTTGGATCGTGTGTTGATATCAATGAAAATTATAAGAAAAATTTTTCAAAGCTTCTGAGAGCCATAGTCAATAGGGACTACGATCAATCAAAAAATATATTATATGAACTTAATGTCATTGACCAAAAACTGCCCAATAATATTAAGAATAAAATATTAGATCATTTTTATGAAATCTCTGATGAATTAAATAGTGAGTTTGGGTTTGATTTTAAAAATACAAATGTAATAGAAAGAATGAATGAATTAAGTGAAGAAATTATTAAACTTCAGGACCCTGTTTCATTGCCAAGCTCACAAATATTACTAATACAAAGAAAAATAAGTGGTCTTTTCTTTCTTGCTAGGACATTAGAAGTCAAATTAAAACTAAGTGATTTTTTTGTAAAATATTCAAAAAATTAGCCATTACGATATGTATAAGAGTAACCATTAATTGCTGGAGCACCTCCTAAGTGGGCATAAAGTATTTTTGAACCCTTTTTAAAAAAACCTTTTTTTGCAAGATCAATCATTCCTTGTAAAGATTTTCCTTCATAAACAGGATCAGTAATCATTGCCTCAGTTCTAGCCGCTAATCGCATAGCCTGATTTGTTTCTTCGCTCGGAACTCCATAGGCTGGATATGCATAATCTGGATTAATAATAATTTCATCATCTCGAATAGCTCTACCTAATTCAACAAGTTCAGCAGTATTATCAACTATTTCTCTTACTTGCTTCTCTACTTTGTCAGGAGTACCAGATGCATCAATACCTATAACTTGACTTGCACGCTCATCTTCAGCAAATCCAACAATCATACCTGCTTGTGTTGACCCTGTAACCACACATACAATTATATAATCAAATTTTATATTCATCTTATTTTCTTGCGATCTTACTTCATTAGCAAAACCAACATAACCTAATCCACCATATTTATGCACTGAAGCTCCTGCAGGTATTGCATAAGGTACTCCTCCTTTGTCCTTGACTGATTGTAGGGCGTCCTGCCAGCTCTTTCTGATACCTATGTCAAATCCATCGGTGACCAATCGACTATCTGCACCCATAAGCCTAGTAAGGAGGATATTTCCAACCCTGTCATAAACTGCATCATTATGTGGAACCCAGCTCTCTTGAACAACGACACACTTCATTCCAATTTTTGCTGCAGTTGCTGCTACCATTCTTGTATGATTTGATTGAACGCCCCCAATTGAAACCAGAGTATCAGCTCCAGAAGCAATCGCGTCAGGGACAATGTACTCAAGTTTTCTCAGTTTATTTCCACCCATTGCCAAGCCAGAATTACAATCGTCACGTTTTGCATAAATTTCTACGTCTGCATCAATGGCTTCACTCAAACGAGGTAAAAATTCTATTGGTGTAGGTCCATATGTAAGTGGGTATTTTTCAAATTTCTCAAGATTCATATAATTTTAATTACATTTATTTTAAGTAAATATTTTATAGTGAATGTTACACTCAGAAAATAATAAATGGAGCAATAATATGACTGATGACATCAGCGAATTAGGATATTTATTCTGTAATATCAACAAGCCCGTAGTATGCACCAAGTGTTCAGATGAATTTGTTGAAGGATCAACTGATGCAAAATCATTACAGGAATACACTAAGCTTGATGTAGGATTTACTGATCGAGGCTTTCAAGTGTGGTGCAGGAGACACGAGCTCAACGTGTGTCATTTCAATTTTAATGGGTTAAAGCCTGAAGTTGACTTTAGATGTCTAGAAAAAAAGGAAACTAAATAGAAACGGGGCCACCCAATTTCCCCGAAAGGATATCCAGTGGCCCCGAAACACGTCACGATCAAGAACAAACTCCCCGAAAGGCTTTTGGACTTTCACGCTCCGATAAAAAAACTATAATTAAAAATAAAAAAAATTTCAAAAAATTTATAATCAAAATTTTGGGTAAACCTGTGGATATGTGGATAAAGAATAAGAATATTAATTTGTTAATGCAACCTTATTTTCTCTTATGGGATAGTGCATTAAGGCAGAGGCAAAACCCAAAAATACACATGCCCACCACATGACATCATATGATCCATAAAAATCATATAATCTTCCTCCAAACCAAGAGCCCATAAATGATCCAACTTGGTGGGATAAAAAAGCAAAGCCATATAGCATCGACATATATTTTGAACCAAAAATTACTGAGATTATTCCACTTGTTAGAGGAACCGTTGAAAGCCACAAAATTCCCAAAATTGAAGAAAAAATGATTATTGTAATTTCAGTTTTAGGCAAAAAGATAAAAATTAAAAACAATATGGATCTCAAGGAATAAAGCACAACTAATAAGTCTTTTTTAGACTTGTTGTCACCTAAATGTCCAAATAACAAAGTTCCAAAAACATTAAACAAACCTATAAGAGCGAGCGACCATGATCCAATCCAAGTAGGCATTGATAGGTCATTAAGATATGCAGGAAGATGAGTAGCTACAAACGAAACGTGGAACCCACACACAAAGAAGCCAAGAGTTAAGAAAACATAGCTTCTATTTGAAAAAGCTTTATTAAGCACTTGAGATAAAGAATATTTAACTTGATTGAGTCCCTCTTCACTATCAGATGAAATAGTTAAAGATAAAGCAAACACAATCATAATTAGTGATATAAAACATAAATAAATTATCGATTGTTGCCATGAAGTAAGATCAATGAGTATGCCTGTTAATGGCACGATTAAAAACTGACCTAATGAACCAGCGGCCATTACAATACCAAGAGCTAATGTCTGATTTTTGCCTGTGACAGCTTTACCTACTGCACCCAATATGACTGCCGTACCGCAACCGGCACAACCAAATCCAAATATAACTTGTGATAATATAAGAAAAAAAGATGTCTCTACTTGAGCCATCATATATAATCCAATTAAGAAGAAGATCACTCCGTATAATCCAGCAACTGCAGAATTATATTTATCAGCAATCGCTCCAAATATGGGTGATCCTATACCAATCATAAGGAATTGAATTGCTATGGCAAAACCAAAAACCTCTCTACCAGATTGTATATGATCCGAAATCGGTATAAGATAAAGTCCTGAAGAATGCCTAATTCCAAAAGAAACTAATAAAAGAACGCTGCCACCTATTATTACCAGAATTGGAAAAGAATGCTTATAAAAGTTGAGTCTCATCTACTTAATGTGGCATTCTAAATCTGTCATGACATGACTTACAACTGGACCAAATAAGTTTTTTTTGTTCATCTTTGAGCTCTTCACCTAATAAAGTTGAAGCAATATCAGCATACTTTTGTGCTTTTGTTGATGACTCAATCATTAGGCTATTAAAATCTTCCTTGAATATCCAAATTGTAGGTAGAGCTTCTGTATCATATCCTGATTTACTATTATCAGGGAATAGATCGATGAGCTTTTCATAATTTTGAGACATTTTAACTGACAAATTCATTACTTTATCAATATCTCCTTTTTTAATTGCGGATGACATTTTTTTTGCATGGCTGTAGTTTTGCTGAAATAGTGACTTTCTTTCTTTAATTATATTTTTGTGAGTGTCAGCTGTTGATGATAGTATGAATAGTGAGATCAACAAAATTGTACCTAGTGTAACTTGCAATAATTTTATCATTAATTACATTAATTAACATGAAGTTTCGAAATAATAAACAAAGTTACGGTTTATTAGCTAAAATCTTTCATTGGTTAACTTTTTTTATTTTAATCGTTCAGCTTCCTTTAGGAATTTATTTAAATAATCTAGAATTTTCTGATTTCAAATTAACTGTTGAGAACATTCATATTTTAATTGGTATGACTATTTTTTATATAACAATTTTTAGACTTATTTGGAAAAGTATAAACATTTTTCCAAAAAATAATCCTTCAATATCCACAATTCAAATTATTGCTGCAAGAATTAGTCATTGGCTATTTTATGTAACATTACTAACAATAACTTTAACAGGAATGCTTAAACTCCTGATGGCAGGAGAAGAGGTAAATTTTATATTAATGAGATATGAGTCTGATTATATAGATTATAATTTAGCTGAGTTATTTCATACATTACATTCAGTAAGCGCATATTTTTTAATTTTACTCTTTGTTATTCATATTTTAGCAGTTATTTATCACCACTACTTTCTTAATGATGCTATATTAAAAAAAATGCTATAGATACTCTATATATGACTTTCACAATTGCTTACCTAATGATACTTGTTTTACTTGTAGGACTAATCATATTTAGGCAAGTAAAAAAAATTGAAAATAAAAACATCTTTAACGAGAGAACGATGTTAATGCTGTGGCTTATTCTTGGAATTATTGGACTCATTACTGGTGGGCTTTAACAAAGTATTTTACTTCAAATACTTTTTTCCATAAAATCACCACTTAATTATATTTTTTAAAAAGTTTAAGTTCTTTATTTGTGGGATGAACATCAATTAATTCCCACCCTTTATCAATTAAATCTTTTGAATAATTTCTTTGTTTGATATGCGGCGCTGATAAGTCATATTCCACATCTCCATCGTAGCAAGATATAATTAAGTAATCAGGATTAAGTGATGAAAAGTTTTCTAAATGGTCTTGGTAAACATTATCTTCGACCAAATGACCAATGACATCAAAACTTACACAAATTAAGTTTTTTGTATCTTTCCTATTTCTTACATCCATTAGAATTTTTTCAAAATTGTCATCTATAAGTATGAATTTTTTATTTTTATCTTGATCATATAGTTTTTTATTATAGTCAATAATTGTTCTACTGACGTCGAAGCCATAATAATTTCTGCTATAAAAGAGTTTCAGATTATTTCCATCGCCGCATCCTATGTCGACAATAGTATCTATATTATACTGATTTATTTTTGCGTTAAGATAATCTGCTTTTTCGGCAGCATTCTCAAAATAGGAACCCTTTCCAGAGTTACCTCCATAGAAATAACGATCTTCCCAATATTTAGCAGAATTAGAAAATTTTTTTGTTAATTTGCTTCTAAATAATTCTCTAATGATTTTTTTAAAAAGTTTCATTTTTTTTAAATATTTTTGCTAATAAAAATAGATTTTATAATATTTTTTATAATATTGCTGCAAAATGTTGTAACTGAAAGGGTGGGATTGAAACACATGATACGGTCACCCGCATAAACGCTTTTTCATTTCATTAGTTCCTGATTAGAGGATAATTTTTTAGATAAACGGGCTATTCTATTTAGTAATTTTATAATTATTTTGAGAGAGCGTGACTATACTGTGACTTAAATTATTCCAGAAAACTAAAAAAATTAAAGATCTTTACAGGTTTAGTTCACTAATTATTATAATTACATGCAGTTAGATAAGTATCTTAAAGAAAAATTTATATATTCGAATAAATCAAATATTTTTAAAACAATTTATTTCTTAATACATAGGTATTTCAAAAATAAACCAAAATTTTCTTATTCTGGTGGAGGAATAGATCTATTAGTGAATCATTTTTTTAAGAGTCAAAAGAAAGGTATTTATTTAGATATTGGCTGTTACCATCCAATAAATGGATCAAACACATATTTACTTTATAAAAAAGGATGGAATGGAATTAATATTGATTTAGATGAAGGTTCTATAGATATGTTTAATAATTTTAGAAGTGATGATTTTAATAAGCAGGTAGCAGTTTCAGATTATAAGGGTAAAATAACACTTTACACATATCATAATAGATCAGCGGTCCAAACTGTAAATCAACAATACGCTGAAAAAATGAATCCAAGAGGACTAAAAAAAATTGATATTGAATGTGACACGCTTAATTCAATCATTGAAAACTCTAAATATAAAAATATGGAAATTGATTTCTTATCAATCGATATTGAAGGTCACGAATTAAACGCTTTAAGATCATTTGATTTTAATAAATACAAACCTAAGCTTGTCGTAATTGAATATAATGATCCTGAATTGGCTACACTAGAATTTCATTATCAAAAAATTGAAAATATAATGAAGTCTGAAATTTATAAATTTATGTATGATCAAGATTATAAATTTGTTAATTGGCATCATTGTGATTTAGTATTTATTTCTGACTCGATCTTTAAAAATAGAAAAATCCATCATTAAGTGAAAAATGTGTGACGAGATTGTGACTATTGGCTTACACCCCTCTATAATTAATAATTAAATCTCTTGCAATATGGCGGAAAGGATGGGATTCGAACCCACGATACGGTCACCCGCATACACGCTTTCCAATTCATGAGTCCAAGATTAGAGGATAATTTTTCTAATTAAACGGGGAATTCTAATTCAGGAATTTTATAATTTTCATGAGAGATTGTGACCATAGTGTGATCGGAATTTATTTATTTATAGCTAATCAATGGGCACATTTGAACTACATTGATAGTCTCAGAGTGAACACTTCCTGTACAATCATATAAACATAACTTGGTTAAGCTTCCATTTTTTTGAACTTCATCTTTAAACATACATGGGGTTTTAATTTGGGATGAAGATGAAGAGCTCGAGTAACTACTACTTGAACCAGAACCCAAAAGTGAGTTACTAATTCCAGTTAATAATTCACCAGCTTGGCGCATTTTTTCGCTTCTTCTTTTTTTTGCCGCTAATTCCTCAGCAGCTTTATTTTTTCTTACTTCCTCATCGTACAACTTTTTTGCAGCAACTTTTCTTGTCTCAATCTCTTTTTGACGAAGAATACATTCCGCCATTTTATCTGTTTTCTTTTTGAAACCCATTTCCTGACATTCATACTGATATTTAGCTATTGTTGGATCTGAAATTGAAGAGTCTATACCTGTACTGCTATTAGATGCGGTTCTAGTATTTGATTTCTGATTTCGATTTTCTAAACAGTCTAGAAACTCTCTAGAGCCCCGTGTATTCCATTCGACCCACTCGCAATAGAAGCCGTGTTCTTTCTCTAAATTCGAAATTCTTAGTTCTTCCTGTTCTTTTTTTTGTTTTTCAATCGCAGCAAACATAGCACTACAATCAATATTTCTACGTCTAATTTCGTTAGAATAACCTTTGATAAGACCTTTATAATCTCTACTAGTATTTTTGTGATTTCTACACAACTCTAGATTTCCTAAGCCTTTTAAATAAGAATCTGCAGGGTAATATTCATCACTTGTCATATATTCGTGTGCGGTACGGTATCCACCTCCGCAAGCACTAAGGATAACGATAACTAATAGTGACAATAAAACATGCTTCATATTTTTTACTTAATTATATTTCTTTACTAATTTCGTAGAGAGTCTTGCCATTATATGTCCAAAATTGAGGGCCTGCTATTTTATTCCATTTATAACCCATTTCTTGAATTACCTCTAAAGCAGATTGGGATAGTGATGCTACTCTTCCTCTAAATTCTACTTGATCATTTTCTAAAACTATTGCTTTGATGCTTGGGTCTTTCTTAAAAGATAATTCAGTACCCACTTCAATACCAATTTGAGCAAAATTAAATCTGTTTCTATTTCTCTCAGAGTTCAAAGCTGCCCTGTCAATTTCATTTTCTACAACATCATCCTTTGGGGTAACATCTTCACCTTCAGTCATATCTAATGCTGCTTTTGCTGCGTTAGGATCCATTCTGAAGAACTCTCTATTTTGCCTTATACGAAAAGAGTCGAAAGCTTCATGCATCTTTGACTCTATGAATTTATTATCAGAAACTTTCTTCGCAAAATAGCACTCAAAGGGTAATGGTGTTGAAGTTTTATCCAGCTCTTTCATTCTTTGTTCAATTGGATTATCAGTTATTCCAATTTTGATAATACCTGGCATCGCTTGGTTTGTAAGAATATAGACAATTTTACTCATATTTAATGATAGACTATGAAATTAATTTTATCTAAAAATTTTCATTATGTGTGACCAGATTGTGACCAAATCTGAATTTTTGAAAGACTCTAATTTCTAAAACCACTTAAAAAATGGCGGAAAGGATGGGATTCGAACCCACGATACGGTCACCCGCATACACGCTTTCCAAGCGTGCGCCTTCAACCACTCGGCCACCTTTCCTTATTCAACTTTTAGAGCAGCTATAAAAGCTTCTTGTGGAATTTCTACTTTGCCGAAAGTACGAAGTCTTTTTTTTCCCTTTTTTTGCTTATCTAAAAGTTTACGTTTTCTATCTGTAGCTCCCCCACCATGAATACGATCAATAACATTCTTACGATAACCACTTACGGTCTCACGAGCAATAATTTTACCTCCAATTGCAGCTTGAATAGGAATATGAAATTGATGTCGAGGTATTAGTTCTTTCAACTTTTCACATACTGCTCTACCTTTTTTTTCAGAAGAATTTTTATGAACAATTATTGACAGTGCGTCAACAGGTTCATCATTAACAAGTATGCCTAATCTCACTAAATCACTCTCAATGTATTCATTCATTTCATAATCAAAACTTGCATATCCACTTGAAATTGATTTTAAGCGATCATAGAAATCAAAAACTATTTCATTTAAAGGTAATTTATAAATTAAAATTACTCTTGAGCCTGAATATGAAAGCTCTATTTGCATTCCACGCTTATCTTCACATAGTGAAATGATACTACCCAAATACTCATCTGGACAAATTATGGTTGCTTTAATCCAAGGTTCGGAAATTGATTTAATAGTCATAGTTTCTGGCATGTCTGCAGGATTGTGAAGCTCTAAATTAGTACCATTTGTAAGTTCAATATTATAAATAACGCTCGGTGCAGTTGTAATTAAGTCTAAATCAAATTCACGGTCTAATCTCTCAACAATAATTTCCAGATGAAGCAAACCTAAAAAGCCACACCTAAATCCCATTCCTAGTGCAGTAGATGTTTCTTGTTCGTAGTGAAAACTAGAGTCATTAAGTTTAAGTTTTCCAAGTGCATCTTTCAGAAATTTAAAATCAGCGGCATTAGTTGGAAATAGCCCACAAAAAACCACAGGCTGACTGGGCTTAAAGCCAGGAAGTGGTTGTGTTTTTCTGTCGTTAAGAGAAACAATTGTGTCACCTACTTGAGTTTGTGCAACTTCTTTTATTGCTGCAGTAATAAATCCTAGCTCACCAGCTTTGATACAATCTTTTGCAACCATTTTTGGAGTAAAGCATCCAACTCTTTCAATGAGGTGTTTAGTATTTGTTTGATGAAATCTTACATCCATTCCTTTATTTAAAATTCCATCGATAACACGAACAAGAATTACAACACCGAGGTATGCATCATACCAACTGTCAACAAGCATTGCTTTAAGAGGTTCTTTTTCATTACCTTTAGGTGATGGCAAAAGATTAACAATTGACTCAAGAACGTACTCAATCCCAGTACCAGACTTTGCTGAAATCTCTAATACATTAGACGTATCAATGCCGAGTATATCTTTGATTTGAGCTTTGACTCGCTCTGGATCAGATGCAGGTAAATCAATTTTATTTAATACTGGAATAATAATGTGGTCATTATCAATAGCTTGATAAAGGTTTGCTAAAGTTTGAGCTTCCACTCCCTGACTTGCATCAACTACGAGCAAAGATCCCTCACACGCAGATAAAGATCTATTAACTTCATAACTAAAGTCTACATGACCAGGAGTATCAATAATATTAAGTAAAAATTTTTCCCCACTCTTAGAATTATAGTCAAGTCTGACTGTTTGAGCTTTAATAGTAATACCTCTCTCACGCTCAATGTCCATCGAATCAAGTACTTGTGCTTTCATCTCTCGTTCAGATAGTCCACCACAAAACTGTATCAATCTATCAGCTAGAGTTGATTTACCATGGTCAATGTGCGCAATAATAGAAAAATTACGAATGTTTTTAATTTCAGACATTATTATAAATTATGATCTAACAGAACCAGAGGTAGATTTTTCAATAGACTTAACAATTTTTGAACAGATATCCTGTATCTCATTATCTTTAAGAGTTCTATCACTAGCCTGTATTGTTACCTTTATTGCCATAGATTTTTTGTTAGGACCAAGACTTTCATCTTCAAATATATCAAAAATTTCAACATCCCTGATCAAATCTTTATCTGCTTTTTTTGCACTTTCCTCTAAATCTAGCCCTCTTATGTGTTGATCAACTACAAAAGCAAAATCTCTTTTCACACTTTGAAATTCACTCAAATTAATATCAACCTTGCTATTCAACTTTCTCACTGACTCAGGTATTTGATCAATAAATAATTCGAAAGCATTTACCTTATTTTTTATTTTAAAGATTTTAATAACTCTTGGGTGCAATTCTCCAAAGTAACCTAATTTAATTTTTTTATTTAATATAACGCTTGCTGATCTTCCAGGGTGCATCCAATCAGGACTTTCATCATTTAAAGTAATCTTTTTCTTATTGGGTATTAAATAATCAATCAGATTAGTAATATCATTTTTAATGTCGTAGACATCATATTGTTGCTCAGAGTGCCTCCATGATTTTTTCTTATTTATTCCTGACTTTATACCAACTACTGAGTTAAATTGGTCACCTGGAACAGACGAGGTATATTGGCTTCCTGCCTCAAATATTTCAAAGTTTTCAATATCTCTTGATTGATTTTTTTTAATGGCGTTTAAAAGATTTGGTATCAAGCTTGGACGCAAAATGTCTTGATCCTCAGATATTGGGTTTATGATCCTAAGATTATCAATATTACCAAAGAATCTACAATCTTTGGAATTAGCAAAGGAATATGTAACTAATTCATTATATCCTAAACTTGCAATGTATCTTTTTGCTTTAGAAAGAGTCTTCTGACGATAGTTTAAAATTGATTCATTGATTTTTTTAGAAGATCTAATATTTGATTGCGGAATAAAATCATAACCCTTTATACGAATAATTTCTTCACTTATATCTGCTTCACAATCGATATCTTGTCTCCATGTTGGGATAACACAATTTATCTTCTCTCCTGCTTCTTTGCATTCAATGCCCAAGGAGCTAAGTATTTCTATTGCTTCTAATTTCTCAATACTTAAACCTAATCTTTTGTTAATTTTATTTACTGATATTTCAAAAGATTTTTTAGTATCATCGATAGAACCAGATAATACGGTATGACTGAATTCACCTCCACATATTTCTAAAATTAATTGAGATGCCTGATCAATACCTCTAATTACAGACAATGGATCGATACCTCTTTCAAATCTGTATCTTGCATCACTTGATATGGATAATTTTCTACCAGTTTTAGCAGTATTTATTGGGTCAAACAATGCGGACTCTAGTAGAACATTGGTCGTGTTTTCTGAACATCCTGTGGTTTCTCCTCCCATTATTCCTCCAAGCCCAAGTGGTCTCACGTCATCAGCAATTACGCACATACCCTTGCTTAGTTCATATTCTTTTTCATCTAAAGCTTTAAGTGTTTCTTTGTCTTGTGCTGATCTAACTATAATATTTTTATTTATTTTATCAGCGTCATAGACGTGTAGCGGTCTATTTTGATCATACATCACATAATTTGTGATATCTACCAATGCAGATATAGGTCTAAGTCCTATTGATTTTAGTTTTGATTTTAACCAGTCCGGACTTTCACAATTTTTAACACTTTTAATATAACGACTTGCAAAAGCTGGGCACATTAAATGATCCTCAATTTTTACATCTATAGGAGAATCAAATGATCCATCAATTTTTGAAAATTCTTTATTTAAGTAGTTACCAGATTTTGAAGCCGAGAGATCACGTGAAATTCCACTTATTCCAAGACAGTCTTGTCTATTGGGAGTTATTCCAATTTCAAAAAACGTATCGTTCATCCCACTTATTTCAGCATAACTTGAACCAACTTTTAGACTATCATCTAATCTGATGATACCGTCATGTTCATCTGAGATACCAAGTTCATACTCAGAACACATCATTCCTTGGGACTCTACTCCTCTAATTTTTGATACTTTTAATTTCATTTGATTGACAGGAATAATTGATCCTGGTGGCGCATAAACAACTTTCATCCCTTTTTCAACATTAGGTGCTCCACATACGACTTCAACTTTTTCTTTTCCTGTATCTACCGAGCATAGTTTTAATTTATCTGCATTAGGATGTTTTTTTTCTTCAATAACTTCTGCAACTATAAAATCTCTGAATGCCAGGCTTGCATTATTAAAAGACTCAACTTCCAAACCAATAGATGTAAGCTTTTCTGAAATTTCAATCGCATTTAATTTAGTGTCTAAATGCTCTTTTAGCCAAGAAAAAGAAAATTTCATCAGCTAAGATCCCTCAATATTGATGGGGTGTTAAGTGGCTGGAAACCATAATACTTATTCCATCTAAGATCATTATCAAAAAATGTCCTTAAGTCACTTATTCCATATTTTAACATTGCTAGCCTCTCAATACCCATTCCAAAAGCATATCCTTGGAATTGATCTGGATTTATATCAACATTTCGAAGAACGTTTGGGTGCACCATTCCACATCCCAATACTTCGAGCCATTCTTTACCATCTCCGATAACAAGTTGGTTTCCCTTTTTTGTGTAGGCTATATCTACTTCAGCTGAAGGTTCGGTGAATGGAAAATGACTAGGTCTAAATCTCATTTTAAGTTCACTAGTTTCAAAAAAAACTTTTAAGAAAAATTTCTAAACAACCCTTTAAATGACTCATATTACTCTCCTCATCAATAACGAGTCCTTCTACTTGATGAAACATTGGAGTATGCGTTTGATCGTTATCACACCGAAATGTTTTGCCAGGAGCAATAAGTCTAATTGGTGGTTGCTGTTCTAACATACTTCTTATTTGAACAGGTGATGTATGAGTTCGTAATACGTTAGGCATGCCATCTGTTTCTGTCTTCACATAGAAAGTATCATGCATTTGGCGGGCAGGATGATTCTCAGAAGTATTAAGAGCTGTAAAATTATTATAATCAGTTTCTACTTCAGGACCTTCGGCAACAAAAAAATCTAAATCACCAAAGATTTCAATTACTTCATCAACCACTTGAGTGATTGGATGAATAGTCCCCTGTTTAGAATCAATGTTTAAAGTCAAATCAATTTTTTCGGTTTCCAACTTTTCATTAAGAATTAGCTCTTGTAACTCATTATCTTTTGCATCAATTAATTCGAGAATTTTGCCTTTTAAAATGTTTAGTTGTTCCGCATTTTCTTTTCTTTGATCTCCATCAAGTGATGAAAGTTCTTTCATTAGCAATGAAATTTTTCCCTTCTTACCTAGATAACTAAGTCTAAATTCTTGTAATGTCTCAAGGCTGCTAACTGATGAGAAATCTTTTTTGATTTTTTTTTCTAAATCCTTATAGTTTTGCATTTGTTTAGATATTATCAGATTTAAACATCTTCTGTAGCTTAATTATTAAGTAACTGAGAAGTTGCGGTCTGGCTATTTTACTG
>CABZNM010000009.1 GCA_902527075.1 uncultured Pelagibacteraceae bacterium | reverse complement strand
TCAGGATTTGAAAAAGCTGACCCAGATATTGTTTGTGGGTTCTTGAAATCCTTAGCAAATGCTAAATCCTGAGTTAGTAGAGATTTTGGTACCACTTGAATTAGAGGTACCATCATTTTGATAAATTTTGAGAATATGATCGGCTGAATATCAGTAACATTATCAAATTTTTCATCAGGCAATCCTATATAGAATTCCAATCCAAGTGGCTTTGCTATTTTACGACTAAAATATTGACCTAATGTTTCACCAGTAACTCTTCTTAATATTTCACCAATTAAGTGTCCAAATGTTAACGCATGATAACCGTGCATAGTACCTGGTTTCCATTGTGGTTTTTGTTCAGCTAGACTATTTATGATAAGATCCCAATTTTCAAAAGCATTCTTTGGTAGTGTCTTAGTAATACCACATAGCCCTGATTGATGGTTGAGAAGATAAATAATTGGAATACTTTCTTTTTCGTTTTGAGCAAATTCTGGCCAGTACTTAGAAACTGGGTCACTTAGTTTAATTTTTTCTTCTTCTACAAGTTGTAACAGACAAATTGCTGCTACTCCTTTTGTAGTGGAGAATACATTTACAATTGTATCTTTTTGCCATGATGTTTCCCTTTCATCATTGTCAATACCACCCCATAAATCTACTACTTTTTCACCCTCTAATTCTATTGCAACAGCTGCCCCTCTTTCAAAGCCAGTGTTTATATTTTTCTCAAAAATTTCCCTTACAATAGCAAATTTTTCGTGACAATATCCTTCAACCATATTTAAGAATAAGATTATTTTTTAACTTACTAAAAGACTAGATATTATTGAACTATAAGTATAGAAAAAGAATAAAGCATTTATTTTATCATATAAGTTAAATGCATTAGGAGAGATGGGTGAGTGGTTGAAACCGGCTCCCTGCTAAGGAGTTGTGCGGGCTTATACCCGCACCGAGGGTTCGAATCCCTCTCTCTCCGCCAAATTAAATCAAGTAATGATAAGTTTTCAAAACATAATTGTTAGTATTTTAAAATATCTTCCAAAAAGACTATTAAAAAATATTGCTGGCAAATCAGTTATCATTGATGGTAATGAACTTGATATAAATTTGCAGATTATTTCAAAATTAGCGCAGCCAAATATAGATAAATATAAATCTAACGTTCAAGAGTATCGAAGAGGAGCAAAATTACTTTCAGAATTAGATTTACCAATTTGTAAAGGAGTTAGTACAGAAGATAGAACTTTCAGGCTAAATAGTAATGAATTAAGAGCTAGAATATATACCTCAAAAATTTGCACCAACTTGGCTCCGGTAATACTTTTTTTCCATCAAGGTGGAATGGTGATTATGGACCATCTTTCTGATAATTATTTTTGTTCATTATTGTCAAAAGTTTGTAATGCAAAAGTAATTTCTCTTGATTATAGAAGATGCCCAGAAGTAAAATTTCCAACACCGATAGAAGACTCTCTTGCTCTTTGGGATTTTGTTCAATATCATTCAGATACTTTGGGGATTGATAATAAAAAAGTAATACTAGCAGGTGATAGTGCTGGAGGAATGATATCTGCTACTATGAGCCTTTTAATTAGAGATAGGGGAGGTATTCAACCGGCTGGCTTAGTATTAGTCTACCCATGGGTAAGTACAAAAAAAGAGAATCAACCCTCACTTTCGAGTTGCGCTGAAACATTCCCACTTACAAAAGAAACAATTGATTTTTTTGAATTGAATGTTTTTCCCAATGGAAAAAACATCAATCATCCCTGGGCTAACCCCTTAGAACAAAACCTTAAAAATTTACCACCATCATTAGTAGCGACTGCAGGTTTTGATCCGATTCGTGATCAAGGCAAACTTTTTGCACAAACTTTAAAAGAAAGTGGAAACAGTGTTATTTATCATTTTTTTCCAGATCTTTGTCACAGTTTTCTTTTATTAAGTAGAATTTCTAAGGTGGCAGAAAATGCATGTATTTTAATTGCTAAAGAGACATCAAAGATCTTAGAGTCGTAATTTAATTTTATGATTGCTCAGATTTTTTAGTCGGCTTAATGATTGTTTTCCCACCAATGTAACCTCTTTTTAAATTGCTATCGATTGAGTATTCAATCTCATTTAAATGATTTTCTATAAACTCATACACTTGAATATTTTCCATTACTCTCTGAACATAATTTCTTGTTTCTTTAAAAGGGATTAATTCAATCCAGTTTTCTGAGGAAATATCATCTTTACGAGGATCTCCATATTTTTTAATCCATCTTGATACTCTAGACTCTCCTGCATTGTATGCTGCAAGAGAAAGGATATATGATCCATTATAGTTTGATAAAAGTTTATCAAGGTAAGCGCTTCCAAGAATTACGTTATAATCAGGGTCATTTGTTAATTTTGACTTTGCATAATCCAATCTTAATCCTTTGGAGACCCTTTTTGCTGTGTATGGCATGAGTTGCATCAAGCCTTTTGCTCCTGCGTAACTTCCTGCTTTTGGATCAAATTGGCTTTCTTGTCTAATTACTGAATGTATCAGTGACTGTCTGGGAAAAATTATTTTACCAAAATTTGGCCTTTCTACTTCTGGAAAACTTAAAGGGTCTAACTCTGTATTTCTATAATAATAAATTTTTCCAGTCTGAACTGCAAAGTCATTCCGCCCAATATCAGAAGCTAAATTCATAGCATAAACTGATACTTCTTTATCATCTCTATTGGCAAGATCCCTTAAGAATTTTTTTACTAATTTAGTTTTATCAAATTCATCTAATAATGAAACTGCCAAAAATATATCTTTATACAAATCTCTTTTTTCAGTTGTAAGTGTTTTTCTTATTGTAAGTGAGGGATTGAAATTTTTATTAAAAGGAAGTTTTGTTGCCGCAATTTGTCCATAAAAAGTTAAGCTATATTTTGAAGCCTCCTCGTACCATTTTTTAGCATCTTCAAATCTTCCAATTTCACTTAATGACTCACCCATCCAATAGGCTGCTCTAGCTTTTGAAATTGGCCTAGAAGATACATCCCATATTTCACTAAAATGTATGAACGAAGTTTCAGGTTCTTTTAAAAATGAGAGACTTAACCATCCCGCCAGCCATTCAGCTTCTGCGATGTCCTTGCTCTCAGTTAAACCATGGTTAATAGCTAGATTATAAGCGTCTTTGTATTCATGCTTATCTATAAGCTTACGGATAAGAAAGTTTTTTAGTTTCCAAAATCTGTCAGGTCTTCTCAAATAATCTGAGTTTTTTTTATTTATATCAAACAATAGTTCTAACGCTGTATCGTATTTTCTTTTCTTTACTCTCCATTTTATTCGATCATGAACTAACCCTGCATCATTTTTTAATTCTACTGGTACTTTTTTTATTAATTCATCTACTCCGCCAGCGAACGAGATTAGACCAATTCTTGCTTCATAAAGCCTTTGGTAATCTTTATTAACATATTTAATAAGTCTGCCAGCTGTTCTGTATTTGCCATCCCATAGCAATGAATCAATTCTTTTTCTATGGTCGTCTTGTGAAATAATTGATTTAAAATTTTTTATAATTTGAGACTGTTCACTTCGTGAAAACTGACCGCTTATATATCCTTCCTTAATTAGCTTACTACCTTCTATATTTTTTCCATTGTTAAGTAGCGCGTTACCTAGATAAATTTTACCCCACCCACTTCTTGGCCCATTTTCACTAAAGAAATTAATAATTTCATTATAATCATCCCTAAAAGATAATTTGCTTTCAGCTCTTAAGAGAATTTGATTGATTTCAGGCCAGTGTCGATTTGATTTGATATAGTTTCTATAATTAGTAAAGTTTAAATCTGAAGCACCGTTATAGTATCTTATCCAATCTATGACTTCTTTTGCTAAGTCGTCATTTATATTTCTTTTTATTCCTTTTACTCTTTCCCACTTAAAATCGTTTGCTTTTTTTAAAGCGAGTTCAAATAATTCATAATCTTTGTTAGATAGAATCTGAGATAATAGTGGCTGAGGTGGTCTTATTATAGGGTAACTTAATTCAGTAAATGAATACGCTTCCTGTATTGTTGATTTCTTAACTGGAAAGATTTCTGCATGGAGGATCGTGACAGATAAAAAAGAAAGAATTACAAATATTGATGCTTTTCTCATCGAAATGATAAATAATGATTTTTGTGAGTATATTTATGATTTTTAGTTTTTTAAACGATTAATAGTGATAAAATAAACTATGTTTAACGGAGTTTTCACAGCATTAATAACACCCTTTAAAGGCAATCAGATTGATGAGCAGTCTTTTCGGTCATTTATAGATTTTCAGATTAAAGAAGGTATTCACGGACTTGTTCCAGTTGGAACTACAGGAGAGTCACCAACTTTAAGTCATGATGAGCACAAAAATGCTGTAGAAATTTGCATCGATCAAGCATCTAAAAGAGTGCCAGTGATAGCTGGCACTGGTTCTAATAATACTGAGGAAGCAATAGATTTAACAATTCATGCTCAGGAAGCAGGAGCGGATGCAGCTTTAGTCGTAACTCCATATTATAACAAGCCAACTCAGGATGGCATGTATGCTCATTATGAAGCTATTTCAAAAGCGTCAAAAATTCCAATTATTATTTATAACATTCCAAGTCGATCAGTAATAGATATGACTAATGAAACCATGTTAAAGCTTTTTAAATTAGAAAACATAGTTGGGGTTAAAGATGCAACATCAAACATTCCAAGAGTTTTCGACGCTAAAACAAAAATAGGTTCTAATTTCAATTTACTCACCGGAGACGATGCTACAACACTTGCGTTTATGCTTTATGGAGGACATGGAGCAATCTCAGTTACTTCAAATATCGCACCACAATTATGTTCTAGTTTTATGAATAGTTGTATGCAAAAAAATTATGAAGAAGCTGCAAGAATTAATGACATCCTAATGCCCTTACATAGCGCTTTATTCATTGAGTCAAGTCCAGGTCCTGTAAAATATGCGGCTAGTAAACTCAACTTATGTCAAGATGAAGTAAGACTGCCTCTGACTAATATATCAGAAAAAACAAAAGCAATTGTAGATAAAGCATTGAAGCATGCTTCTTTATTATAACCTTGAAATTAGCTGTTCAAAATAGAAAAGCGCGATACAACTATTCATTTTTAGAATTGTTTGAGGCAGGCATGCAATTAAAAGGAAGTGAAATAAAGTCTCTAAGAAACGGGAGAGTCGATATATCAGAGTCTTACGCCAGAGAAGAAAAAAATGAAATATTCTTAATAAACTCACACTTTGCAAAATATTCTAATTCATCGTATTTAAATCATGAAGAAATTCGGCCAAGGAAACTTTTATTGAAAAAAAAAGAGATTATCAAAATAATTGGAAGATTAAAAAAAGAGTCACTTACACTAGTTCCTTTAAAGATTTACTTTAATAAAAAGGGTATTGCAAAGTTGGAACTTGCACTCGTGAAAGGTAAGAAATTTTATGACAAACGTGAAACTAAAAAGAAAAGAGAATGGGTGCGTGAGAGGAAAAAAGTAAAATGATTTATGTCTTAGGTATTGGCTCAAATTTAAAGTCAAAATATGGTTCAAAAATTCAAACACTTAAATATGTAATCAGAGAGCTTGAAAGATGTAATATTCAAGTCTTAAAAAAATCATATGTTTATGTCTCATCTCCAAAATATTTTAAGAAAGCTGGTGATACATTTGTTAATGCAGCTCTTATGGTTTCCAGTGAACAAAATCCAGAAAGGCTTATATATTCATTAAAAAAAATTGAGAAAAGTACTGGGCGATATATTTATAAAAAAAATTCTTCAAGAACTTGTGACTTAGATATACTTCTTTCAAAGCCTCGTGGAAAATATGTAATCGAGAATCATAAATATAACTTAATTATTCCACATCCTAAAATTTGTGACCGAAAATTTGTTTTAATGCCTTTAATTGATATTTGTCCCAATTGGCAACATTTTGATTACAATAAAAATATTCTTAGTTTACATAGATCGAGCAAAATTAAGGATAACATATATAGATTGAGAGAGACCTTATAGCCTGTTATTTTCTGCTTCACTTCAATTATAATGTATGATTAATAGACTATTATGGCAAAAAATGAGTTGCTTCAAAAAGCTAGTTCTTCTGAAAATGGTCTCAATAAAAGCCTTATAGAAGAAGCCTACTATTTTGCTCAAGAAGCGCATAAAACACAAAAGAGGTATTCAGGAGAACCTTATATCTCTCATCCTGTAGCAGTTGCAGACATTTTGCTTAATTTAAAATTAGATACCTCAACTGTTATAACCGGTCTTTTACATGATACTGTAGAAGATACTCTTGTATCATCTGAGGACATTTCAAATAAATTTGGTGAAGATGTTGCAAAGTTAGTTAATGGCGTTACCAAGTTATCAAAAATAGAGACTTACACAGAAAATAAATTTCAAGCAGAAAATTTTCGTAAACTGATACTAGCCATGTCAAAAGATATACGCGTGTTATTAGTTAAACTGGCTGATAGATTACATAATATGAGAACAATACAATTTATTCCCCAAGAAAATAGAAGAAAGAAAATAGCATCAGAAACGTTAGAAATTTATGCTCCACTAGCTGGACGATTAGGTATGCACGATTTTAAAGACGAATTAGAAGACTCAGCGTTTCAAATCCTAAATCCATCTGCATACAGTTCACTTTTAACAAGAATTGAATATTTAAAGAAAGATAAATCAAATTTAACTGAGAAAATCAGACTAAGACTAATGAAATTATTATCTGAAAATAGTATTCAATGTGAAATAATTGGAAGGGAAAAAAAAATATATTCTGTTTGGAAAAAAATGCAGGATAAACAAATTGCATTTAGACAGTTATCAGATATATTTGCATACAGGATACTCAGCAAAGATATTGATGATTGTTACAGAATCTTAGGTTTAATCCATAATAGATGGTCTGCTGTTCCAGGATTTTTCAAAGATTATATATCAACTCCAAAAATAAATAATTACCAGTCTATACACACTACAATTGTAGGACCAGAAAGGCAAAGAGTTGAATTACAAATACGTACAAATCAAATGAACGCGATTGCTGACAAAGGTATCGCTGCACATTGGAAATATAAAGAAAACTATAATTTAGTTGATAATTCCTCTTCAGATCCAGTAAATGTCACATGGTTGAGAGATTTAGTAGAAATTTTAGATAGCGGAGGCTCATCGGAGGAACTATTGGAAGCTACTAAACTTGAGATGTTTCAAGATCAAGTATTTTGTTTTACTCCAAAAGGTGACCTTATTCATCTGCCGTCTGGTTCGAATTCAATAGATTTTGCTTATGCACTTCATTCAGAGATAGGGAATAGATGTATAGGGTGTAAAATAAATGGTAAACCACGCCCGCTATACACAAAGTTACAAAATGGCGACGAAGTTGAGGTCATGACTTCAAAAAAACCGTCACCATCAGAAACGTGGGAAAATATTGTTACAACTGCGAAAGCGCAATCTTCGATAAGACGATATTTTAAAAAAGAAGAAAAAAATGAGTTTGCAAGCTTGGGTTTCAAGATTTTAGAGAAGATACTTAATAGTGATAAGTTAGAAAATAACGACCTTAAAGAATATGCCACTAAATTTAATAGAAAGACATCTGATGAATTTTTGATTGCAATTGGAAAGGGGCATATTAAGCCTCATCAACTTCAAAAGTTAAAACCTAAATCCCGACTATCGTTTTTTTCGAGATATAGAAAATCAAAAACATTAGATACTTTACCGCTAGAGATAAATAATTTTAATCCGGGTATAGCAGTCCACTTCGCTGATTGTTGTATGCCATTACCACAGGAAGATATAATTGGACTAACGACTATTGACTCAGGTCTATTTATTCATTCATCAGAATGCTTCTCACTTACAAATGAAAATAAAAAGAATGATTGGATATCAGCAACTTGGAAAAATGTCACAGAAGACCAATATTTTTCATCAAGAATTAAAGTGTCTGTTTCTAATGAGCCTGGTTCACTTGGCAAATTAGCAACAATTGTTGGTAACCTTAAGGGAAATATCACTAATCTAAATATTTCAGAGAAGGGTAAAGATTTTTTTGACATGATCTTTGTGATAGATGTTCACAATCTTGATCATCTTAATGAAATTATTGACTCGTTAAAACAAGTATCAAATGTAAGTTCTGTAAACAGACTCTTTATTAATTTATGAACGATCAAGAGATATTAGACCTATTTGAAACAACAGGAGCAATTCAGCATGGACATTTTATACTTTCATCAGGAAAAAGATCTGGCACTTATTGTCAATGTTCAAAATTATTTATTGATCCCCAGGTAGGATCTAAAGTATGTGACGAGCTAAAGATACGAGTTGGTAAAAAAATAACTACCAAAATTGATTTGATAATTTCACCCGCTTTGGGTGGCTTACTAGTTGGTTATGAACTAGCGAGAAGCATTGGATGTAATTTTATGTTTTATGAAAGATTTAGTGAGCAATTTGAACTGAGAAGAGGTTTTTCAATAAAAGAACAAGCCAATGTTCTATTTGTTGAAGATGTAATAACTACAGGAAAATCAACAAATGAATGCCTAGAAAAACTAAATCAAATGAATATTAATTTATTAGGCATTGCAACTATAGTAGATCGATCAAACGAAGTTCTTTTTGATAATTTTAAAATTATCTCACTATTAAAAATAAATATTCCTTTATACGACACTGATGATTTGCCCGATGATTTAAAGGGAATTCAACCAATTAAACCAGGCAGCAGGAAAATACAGTAGTGGAAATTCTTCCTAGGTTGGGTGTAAATATTGATCATGTTGCTACCCTTAGAAATGCACGGGGTGAAAATTATCCTTCACCATTGAGAGCTGCTATAGATTGTGAAAAATTTGGAGCGGATGGTATTACTGCACACTTGCGCGAAGATAGAAGGCACATAATTGATCAAGATATATATGATTTAAAATCTGCTTTAAAAGTACCTCTTAACTTCGAAATGGCGGCAACTGATGAAATGATTGAAATTGCTAGCAGTGTAATGCCTAATGCATGTTGTATCGTTCCCGAAAAAAGAGAAGAAGTTACCACTGAGGGTGGAATAGATGTAGTCAAAAATTCAAAACGTCTAGGTAAATATATTCATACGCTAAAAGATAAGGGCATAAGAACATCCTTGTTTATCGATCCTTCTGAAAAACAGATAAAAGAAGCTAAATTAATTAATGCAGACATTGTTGAGATTCATTCAGGTGAATATTGTAGGAAGTTAAATTATAAAAAAAATACTCATGAAGAGTTAAGTCTTATTACAAATGCAAGTCAATTTGCTGATCAAAATAATTTAGAGGTTCATTCTGGTCATGGAATTACTTTTGACTCAATCGTAGAGCTATCAAGAATAAAAGAAATTAAAGAATTTAATATTGGTCATTTTATAATTTCAGAGGCTGTATATAACGGATTAGAAAATGTAATTAAACATTTCAAAGAATTAATAAAACAGAATAGAGCATAATTATGATAAGTATCGGATCTGATTTAATTGATATAAGACGAGTAGAAAAAGCACTAAACAGTTTCGGGGATAGATTTAAAAAAAGAATTTTTACTCAAAAAGAAATTGAAACATGTGAACGTAGAAAAGAAAGTGCTTCATGCTACGCAAAAAGATTTGCAGCTAAAGAAGCAGCCTCAAAGGCTTTAGGTACCGGTTTTAGAAAAGGCGTTTTCTGGAAGGATTTAGAAGTCAATAATTTTCCTTCAGGAGAACCAACAGTGATTTTTCACGGAAAATCAAGGCAGCACCTTAACAGACTAATATCAGGTAATAAATCAAATGTTAAACTTACCATTACAGATGAATATCCCTATGCGCAGGCAATTGTCATTATTGGTGGTTAATATGGATAAACGTAAAGTAAACTGGTTGAAGTCTAATTTAATAACTGTTTTTTACGCCTTATTAATTGCTTTAATAATAAGAACGTTTTTATTCCAACCTTTTTTTATTCCATCTTCATCAATGGAGCCAGGACTTCAAATTGGAGATAGACTTTTTGCTTCAAAATTTGATTATGGATATAGCAAACATTCATTTCCATTCAGTTTAGGACCTATTTCAAATCGTATGTTCTCGAATATACCTGAGAGAGGTGATGTAATTATATTTAAACCTCCTCATTCCAACCTTGATTACATAAAACGATTAGTTGGACTACCTGGAGATAAGATTCAAATGAAAGATGGAAATTTATATATAAATAATGAAAAGGTTGAGAATTCAATTTTAAGAGAAGATACTAAAGTATTAAAAAACGGTCGAGTTATTAATATAGAAGTTATAAAAGAAACATTCAAAAACGGACTTTCATTTGAAACATATAATTATTTAAACAATTCACCCGCAGACAATACAAAAGAATTCCTAGTTCCTGAAAATCACTATTTTTTCATTGGTGATAACAGAGATAATTCAAACGATAGTAGATTTTGGGGACCTGTCCCATTTGAGAGGATTGTAGGCAAGGCGCAAATAATATTTTTCTCAACAAAGGATGGTTCCACAATTTTAGAATTTTGGAAATGGCCATTTGATATACAAATTAATCGTTTGCTTAAGTTTATAAATTAATTAAATGATTAATAATAAACAAAAACTACAAGATGCTATTTCTTATCAGTTTATTGAAGACAAATTTCTTACCAAAGCTTTAACTCATAAAAGTTATGATAAAACAAATAACAACGAACAGTTAGAATTTCTAGGTGATAGAATTCTTGGTTTAATTATTTCTGAAAAGCTTTTTAGCGAAACTGAAAATAGTAACGAGGGACTTTTAGATAAAAAATTCAGTAAACTTGTGAATAAATTAACCTGTGCTGAAATTGCAAAACAAATTTCGCTAGGGGATTATATTTTACTAGGCTCTACAGAGAAAGCTTCTGAAGGTAACAAAAAGACAAGTATATTAGCTGATACTTGTGAAGCAATTTTGGGAGCTATATATTTAGATGCTGGCTTTTTAAAGACAAAAGAAATAATTCTTAGATTGTGGCATAAACAATTTACACTATTAGAAGAAAACCCAATTGACTCAAAATCTTTTCTTCAAGAATGGACATTAAAATCTGCAAAGGATTTACCACAATATAAGGTTATTTCAAAAGAAGGACCTGATCACAATCCAGTTTTTAAAGTAGAAATAAAATATAAAAAATTTCTATCGGTTATTGAGAAGGGCGCTTCAATCAAAGAGGCTGAGATGAATGCAGCAACGAAGTTCATCGAAAAAAATAAAATAAAATACTAATACATGAAAAGTGGTAACATAATTTTAATTGGTCCAACAAACTCGGGAAAATCAACTCTCATAAATACAATTATAGGTAAAAGAGTAACTCTTGTTTCAAGAAAAAAACAATCGACAACATTTAATCAGAAATTATACAAATACGTATCCGAATACCAATATATATTGCAAGATACTCCTGGTTTTTTTAATAGTCCAAAAAAGATAAGTCAAAAATTAAGTTCTGCACCACTCGCAGATATAGATAATGCAGTATTAATTTATGTAGTCATCGATGCCTCTAGAAAAATAACATCAATATATAAAAAAATATTTTTATCTCTTGAGAAGCAACTAAGTGATCAAAAGGTTTTTTTAATACTCAATAAAATCGATAAAATAAAAAGTGAAGAAATATTAAACAAAATTAAATTTTTCGAAAATAATAAGGTTATTAATCAAACTTTTCCTATTTCAGCTCTTACTGGATACGGTATAGAATTACTCTTACAGAAGTCGAAGATTTATTTAAAAAATAAAAAAAATACTTCTTCAGAAAAAACAGTTCAAATCAAGAAAGAAATTTTTTATGCAGAAGTCACTCGAGAAAAAATCTTTGATAAAGTTCATAAAGAAATACCATATTACTGTGATATCATTACAGATAAAATTATTAATCAACTAAAAACAGTAAAGATTCATCAAACAATTATTGTAAGAAAAAAATCTCATAAAAATATAATAATTGGAAAAAATGGTTCTTTATTAAAAGATATTGGAACAGAGTCACGTAAAGAAATTTCAAAATTTGAAAATAAGAAAATTCATTTATTTCTTTTTGTCAGGTTAGTGAAAGTAAAAAAAGCATGAGATGGACAAGTAAATCATTCATTCTCGATTTGAGACGTTACAATGATCGTTCTTATATTCTGGAAGCTTTTACTTACGAGAATGGAAGACATAAAGGTCTAATTAGAGGTATTCATTCTAAGAATTTAAGAGGAGTAGTTGAACCTGGAAACGAAGTTGTACTTCATTGGTCTGGTAGATTAGAAACGCATTTAGGGAATTTTTCAGTTGAGCCTATTAGATCTTGGTCATCTCTTGTTCTTGAAAACAAAGAGAAACTAATGGCTATGTCTTCTCTATGTTCTATCATTTCTGCAACAATGGCAGAAAAACAACAAAATATTTCTGTTTATAATAGCTCTATTGAGTTAATCAAAAAAATAGATTTGTACCTGAAGATAGAGCAATATTAATAACTGCTTTTATATTTTTTTATTTCGTCTTTATTCGGTAAAAATACAATATCTACTCTTTCCTTTTTTAATAGTTTTAAATCATGTTTAATAGTTGATGGATATTTATTTAAATCTTCATTCGGAGAAAACTGGTCAGGATTTACAAAAATGCTGACTATCCGTATAGCCTTTTTAGCCTTCGCTGATTTTACTAATGATAAATGACCATCATGTAAGGCCCCCATTGTTGGAATAAAGTGGACCTTTTTCCCGATTTTTTTTTGGTTCAAAAGGTTCAATTGAAGTTTAGAAATTTGCTTAATTACTCTCATGGTTTGATGTCCTCAAAAATGCAGTTATCAGCAAATTCTCTTGATTTCTCTAATTTTTTATCATCATTTACTGTCCATGTAAGAAGTGGTGTGCCAGCATTTCTCATCATCTGAATCTTTTCATCGTCAATGTGCTCTATATCGTAAGAAATAAAATCCATTCTAAGATCTCTAATCTTATCAATTTTTACTTCACTATCATTACCAATTAATCCTATTTTATAATATGGAGCATTTTTATTAAACCATTCTATAGCCTTGATGTCGAAAGATTGAAGTGCAAGACTACCTTGGTATGATCGAATGATTTCAAATATTCTTTCTTCAATGTAAGGATGAAACGAGGGCTTGATTTCAATTAGAATTGTAACTCTTCCACTTACCATGTACAACATTTCATCAAGAGTTAGAATTCCTGACTCTGAATTAAGAAGCTTTACACTTTTAAGTTCTAATTTTGTTGTCTCTGATATTTTCTTATCTATTCCACATAATCTATTTAGATCATAGTCATGATAGACCATTACTTCACCATCACTAGATAAAACTACGTCACATTCAATACCGTATTGATTATCTATAGCATTTTTGAATGACTCTGCTGTATTTTCTATAATCCCTCTTTCATTATGAAGACCACGATGTGCGATAGGCCTATCTAGTAGCGGTAACATTCTATAATTTTATTTGAAAAATGGATGATATTTCTACTGATGCATTTTTCGGAAGTGAATTGCAGCCAATTGCTATTCGACTATGTTTTCCTTGTTCTCCCAAAACATCATATAAAAAATCAGATGCACCATTAATTATCATTGGATGCTCTGAAAAACTATCTGAGGAATTTACAAAACCTGATATATTAATGCACGAAAAATCATTTATACTTATTTCAGGATTATAATTGAGGATGATTGTAAGTGTATTTAGAATGCTAATTCTTGAGGCTTTTATAGCATCATCAATTGAGGTCTCATCAGGAACTTTGCCAGTTATGAGTGATTGACCTTCAAATGGGAGTTGACCAGAAATGTAAATTAAGGAACCAGCTTCTTTGATAGGAACATAATTACCCAAAGGAGGAGTGGATGTTAATTTATATTCTGGTATAAGTTGTTGTAATTTCTTAATTAATTTCATCAGTAATGAAACTATATATATCTTTCCAGCTTTTTGCACGAAAATCTGCTTCTTGCGGAGTATCGGCTAATCGAGAGAGCCTTGGATCACTTATATAGTGTATTGTCTTGACTAATTTATTTTCATTTTTAGTAGAAATTATATGAGGAGCTAAGTCATCAATAAAAAAAAATTTTTTATCATAATTTTTTGTAATTTCTTTTATAACCTCACCTTTTGGTCCTTTACCTGCAATTATGGGTAGGTTCAAATCATTGTCTTCAAAACATTTTCTTCTATCGTCAAGGTATTCGAACGGTATGTTTGTTAGAATAATTATCTGAAAATTGTGCTCAATCATCAAGTTTTTAAGATAAACAATTGAGTCACTGACAAAAGAAATGTTTCTAACATTTTTTTTAAAAAAATCTTCTAAACATTTTATTACTTCCTCATTTGGAATTGGTAGGTCATCCCGAAGTTGCTTGATATTTCCAAATAATGCGTATGATCTTAAATCGTACCAATAGCCAAGTTCATTTAAATAGTCTTCAAATGCTGGCAAGAAATGCAGCAGTACCTCATCGGCGTCTGAAATAAGTAATTGTTTATCTTTTTGTATCTGAACATTATTGATCTGACTGATAAGATTATCAGCTAAATGATTGTTCATTATTAATTATTTTATTTCTATCAACGTGAGTTTTGTCTGAGTGTACTGACCCAGTGCTTCTAATGACTTATCTCTACCAAAACCTGATTGTTTGTATCCTCCATGAGGCAGAGACATGTCACCATCACTAACACTATTGATAAGCACTTTCCCACTTTTAATTCTTTTTGCTAACTTATGAACTTTATTTAAATCATTAGACCATATCATTGCATTGAGGCCATAATGAGTATCATTTGCAATTTGAAGAGCTTCATCTTCATTTTCAAAATCAATTGCACATAGTACAGGGCCAAAAATCTCGTCTTTTGCAACGGTCATCTCATTTTTAACATCTTTAAAGACAGTTGGATTTACGTAATAACCTCCAGTATCTTGCATTACTTGATCTCCACCTGTTAGGACATTTGCTCCTTCACTTTTTCCTTTATCAATGTAATCAAGAATTCTCTCAGTTTGTGTTTGATTAACAATCGAACCCATTAGAGTTTTCGGATCATAAGGGTCACTCGGAAACCAAGGCTTTGAATATTCGACAACTTTTTCTAGGAATTCATCTTTAATTGATTTTTGAATGAGAAGTCTTGATGGTGCGTCACATACTTGACCGCTATTACCAAACATCCCGTCTGCGGCCATTTTTGCAGCAAAATCTAAATCAGGAGCGTCTCCAAAAATTATGTTTGGAGATTTTCCTCCACATTCTAGAGAAACACGCTTCATATTTGATTCACCTGAGTAAGATAAGAAGTATCTACCAACTTCAGTTGACCCAGTAAAACCTAATTTATCTACGTCCATATGTGTTCCAAGAGCTTTGCCGGCTGTAGGTCCAAATCCAGGTACAACATTAAATACACCTTCTGGTATTCCTGCTTCCATTGCTAATTCAGCAACTCTTAGAGCTGATAAAGGTGATTGTTCGGCTGGCTTCAAAATAAAACTATTGCCTGTAGCAACAGCAGGTGCAAATTTCCAACATGCCATAAGTAGGGGAAAATTCCAAGGTGTCACTGCACCAACTACACCTAGTGGTTCTTTGGTAATGGTGGCAATTAAATTATCACCAGTTGGCGCTACGTCATCGTACAATTTATCAATTGCTTCAGCATACCATTTAGTACAATTGATGCATGCAGCAATATCACCTGTAGCTCTGGTAATAGGCTTTCCCATATTCATCGTTTCAAGAAGACCAAGTTCAAGAATATTTTTTTTCATTAGATCTGCAAAATTGAACAGTATTTTTTTTCTTTTTGAAGGGGCCATTCGAGACCAAGATCCCTTTTCAAATACAGTCCTTGCAGCTTTTACAGCACGATTAATATCTTCAACATCGCATTCAGCTACTTGAGCTATCAAATTTCCATCTACAGGACTAATGCTTTCAAAAGTTTTTCCAGATAATGAATTTGTGTAATTTCCACCAATAAAAGCCTGTGTCTTCAAGTCAATTGAAGACTTTTTTTCTATAACATCACTATGAGCTAAAGCCATGAATTTCCTTCCATTAAAATGATAATAAAACTTATGGATGTAGATTAGAGATTTTTTAATTTTTTAGAAGTTTTTTTCTTCTTATTACCCATTTTTTCCATTTTTTTCTCAATTAAATCAATTGCTTCATCAATTTCTATATTTTCTGGATCGATCTGATCTGGTATGGTTGCGTTGACTGATTTATATTTGATATATGGGCCGAACTTTCCTTTCATTACTTTGATGGGCTTTTTATCATCGGGGTGTTCACCTAGTGTTTTAATTTCTGAAGAACTTCTTAATCTCCCAGGCTTAGCGTTTGCTAACAAGTCTACCGCTCGATTGATGCCAATATTGAAAATTTCATTATTGTCTTCCAGACTTGCATTTTTATCTGCACAGCTTAAATAACTTCCATATCTCCCATAATTCACTGTTATCTTTTCTCCGCTTTCAGGATGCTCTCCAATTTCGCGAGGTAAGCTAAGTAAATATTGAGCTTTTTCAAAATCTATTTCTGATGGAGATATACCCTTTGGAACCGAGGCTCTTTGAGGTTTATCCTTTCCTTCAATTTCTCCGAGTTGCACATAAGGACCAAATCTTCCATTTAGTAGTTTTATATCTTTATCTGTATCTGTATCTTTACCTAATACCGTATCTTCAAAAGCTTCTTTAATTTTTTTATGAGATATTGGTCTTGTAAATTTACAATCAGGATAATTTGAGCATCCAACAAATGCACCAAATCGACTTACCTTAAGACTCAGCTCTCCTTTACAATCCTCAGATGGGCATGATCTTGATACGTTATTGTTCTCAGATTTTTCAAAAATATGATGTTTCAAAGTGTCATTTAAATTATCCAATACATTTGTTATTCTGAGGTCTGTGACATCACCAACATTAGATGAGAAGCCATTCCAGAATTCTTTTAAAAATTCAGTCCACTTTACATTACCAGATGTAATCTCGTCTAAAGACTCTTCCATACCTGCAGTAAATTCATAATCAATGTACTTTGAGAAAAAACCCTTAAGAAAAGCAGTTATTAATATTGCTCTATCTTCAGGTACAAATCTATTTTTTTCTAATTCAACATAATTTCTTACTTTTAATACTGATATGATGCTGGCATATGTGGAAGGCCTACCAATACCAAGTTCTTCCAACTTTTTTACGAGACTCGCTTCTGAGTATCTTGGTGGAGGTAATGTGAAATGTTGTGATTTTTCAGGAATTACACTATTTATTTTTGTATCTAAGCTTACCTCTGGTAAAGTATCCTCATCTTCATTATTAAGGTCATCCTCTTCAGATTTTTTTTCTATATTTTCATCTTTTACTTTAAATTCACTGTATATGTTTAAATAACCATCAAATTTACTTATTGAACCATTAGCTCTAAGAATTATTCTTCCATCATTTGAGGAAATATCTAATGCGGTTCTTTCAAACTGGGCTGAACTCATTTGACTCGCTAGTGACCTTTTCCAGATTAATGAGTAAAGTTTTTTACTATCCACATCCAAGTATTTAGATACTTTTTCAGGCGTTAGATTTATATCGGTAGGTCTAATGCCTTCATGTGCTTCTTGAGCATTTTTTGCTTTTTTGCCTTTATAATTTCTTACTTGATCAGGCAAGTAAGATTTATCAAAATTATTTTTTAGATATTCTCTATAAGTACTAATCGCTTCTTTTGAGATTTCAGTACTATCAGTTCGCATGTATGTAATTAATCCAACAGTTTCTCCATCGATTTCAATGCCTTGAAATAGTTTTTGAGCTATTTGCATAGTTCTGGATGCGCCAAAGCCAAAGATGCTTGAGGCCACTTGCTGAAGAGTAGAAGTTGAGAATGGGGCATCAGGGTTTCTCATAGCTGGCTTTTTAGTTATATCTGTGATTTTAAATTTCTGATCTTTAAAATTATTTAGAATATTTTCTGCTTCAATTTCATTTTTAAATGAAAACTTTTCTATTTTAGATCCATTTAATGAAATTAAGTTTGCATCTATTTGCTTTCCTCCTTCAATTTCTACTTTTGATTTTATTTTCCAGTACTCTTCAGCAATGAATGCTTCTATTTCGAGTTCTCGTTCACAAATCAAACGAAGAGCAACTGACTGAACTCTTCCAGCAGATTTTGCACCGGGTAATTTTCTCCAAAGAACTGGAGATAAATTAAAGCCAAAAAGATAATCTAGGGCTCTTCTTGCAAGATAAGCATCAACAAGATCACTATCTATTTCTCTTGGATTAGCAATACCATTTGTGACAGCGTTTTTAGTTATCTCGCTAAAGACAACCCTTTTAACCTCTTTATCTTTTAATAACTTTTTTTTATTAAGTAATTCAACTATATGCCATGCAATTGCCTCTCCCTCACGGTCAGGGTCCGTAGCTAAGTAGAGTGTTGATGCTTTTTCACTAGCATCATAAATCTCTTTCATATGTTTTTTTGAAGTATTAGAAACTTCCCATTCAAAGGCAAATTCTTTTTCTGGATCTACAGAGCCATTTTTTGAAGGGAGGTCACGAACATGACCAAAGCTAGCAAGAACGTTAAAGCTATCGCCTAAATACTTATTAATTGTTTTCGCTTTTGCGGGACTTTCAACAATAACTAAATTCATTTTTAAAATATGTTAATTTCGCGACTTTAAATATTTTTTTTGTAATTTGTCAAACTTATGAATGAATATTTTCAAATAAACCCAGAATATGGGGATTATTTTATTTCAGTTTCGTTGCCGCCTATGAGTCTTTTTATATTTTCTCGATGAGTTAGAATAATTATTATTGTTAATACAATAACCAACATGACATTTGATTTAAAAATTATAATAGAAAATAAAATACAACTTAAACAACTGAATAAAGCTGCAAGCGATGAAACTTTTTTATAAAAAAATACTATAAGCCAGATTAAAGATATTAATAAAAATAAATAAATATTCACCATTGATATAATACCGAGGTAAGAAGCAAAACCTTTACCCCCTTTAAATCGTAACCAAACTGGAAATATATGTCCTATTAAAATTACTAAACCTGATATGAAAATTAGATCATCATTAAACAAAATAGTTTGATAAATTGCTAAACAAGCTTTACCAAAATCAAATATTAAAGTTAGTGCAGCTGCGGTATAATTTCCAGTTCTAAGTACATTTGTTGTTCCTGTATTCCCAGAACCAATTGTTCTTAAATCCTCTAAGTTAAAAATTTTTGCAAATATTACTCCCGAGGGTATAGATCCAAGAAAATAAGATAGCAATAATACTAAAACAATTTCGAAAATCATTTATTTCATTAGTATTGCAAGACACGCCATTCTTACTGCAACACCATTTTCGACTTGTTCATTTATCACTGACTTATTTACATTATCAGCCAAAGAACTCTCAATTTCAACATCTCTGTTGATTGGTCCTGGGTGCATAACAAGAGCATTAGATTTTGCATTTTCTAATTTTTCTGTGGTAAGTCCGTATTCTAAAAAATAATCATTTGTACTTGGTAATTTAGTATCCATAATTCTTTCATTTTGAATTCTAAGCATCATAACAATATCGGAGCCTTTTATTCCTTCTATTAAGCTGTTGAATGTTTCAACTTTGTATTTTTGTAAATCTTTAGGTTGAAAATATTTTGGATAAACAAATCTTACTTTTGAGCCCATTTTAGTTAATAAATAATAATTTGATCTTGCAACACGACTATGTTCAAGGTCACCACATATTGAAACAATTAAATCTTTAAGAGTTTTCTTGTGGTCAAGAATTGTGAATGCATCTAACAATGCTTGAGTTGGATGCTCATTTATTCCCTCTCCAGCATTTACCACGGGACATTCTAAAAGTTTACTAATTTCCTCAGCAGAATTATCTTCACTATGTCTTATGACAACGAGGTCAGGACTCATAGCGCCAATCGTATGGGCAGTATCTGATAATGTTTCTCCTTTTCGTAATGATGAACCTTCGATATTCATATTTATTACATCTGCACCCAATCTTTTGGCAGCTATTTCAAATGAAATTAATGTTCTAGTTGAAGGTTCGAAGAAAAGATTAATAATAGTTCTACCAGTGAGAATAGGGTAATTTTTATTTTTTTCCTTATTTTTAAGTTTAAAGAAAATAGCTAATTCTAAAATTTTATTGATATCATCAATGGAAAGATATTTTATTCCCAAAAGATGCTTTTGACTTATTTTTGGTATTTTAATATCTTGAGTCATTCAATTCAGTTATTTGTAATATAGTTTATTGCACCCTCCAAGATAAATGCTGCAGCTAGGTTATCAATGTCTTTTTTATTATCCCTTTTTTTTGCTCTACTTTTTTCATCAATAATGTAGTTTCGTTCAACAGCTACTGTTGACAGCCTTTCATCCCAAAAAGCGTATTTAATGCACAATTCATTGCAAATTTTTTCTGCCTTATCTCTAACTGATTGAGCACTTTTCCCTTCTGATCCATCCATATTCTTAGGCAGTCCAAAAACAATAGCTTTGATGTCATACTCAATAACAATATTTTTTATAGTATTAATTAATTCAATAAACTTGTCATTACTAATAGTTTTTAGTGGCAAGGCCCCGTTCAGAGATAAAGTTGAAATAGAAATACCTATTCTTTTTTTCCCAAGGTCTAATCCCATTATTCTTTTTTGGTTTAAAAGAAAAGGTTTGAATTCAAGTAAATCGTTGACTTTGTATGTTGAATTAAACATTTTTTATATGTATATCATAGAAAGATTAAAGCTTATATATTAGAAATTATGGAATTTGATAAGAATAGTCTTTTGAAATTAGGAAAACTATCAAAGATAAAGATTGATGATAATAAGTTATCTTCTCTTTCAAAAGATCTTGGTTCTATTCTAAATTTTATTGATAGACTTCAAAGTTTAGATACTGAAGAAGTAGATCCAACTTCAAATTCATTAGATCAATCACTTGTTATGAGAGACGATATAGCTATTGACAAAAATTCTGCTAATGAAATTTTAGAAAATGCACCAGAAAAGGAATTAGATTTCTTTTCTGTGCCTAAAGTTATTGAGTGAAGAAAATGAAAATTGATCTTAATTTGTTAGATGCTAGAGATCTTCTTGCAAAAAGAGAAATATCGTCTCATGAATTGACTAAAATTTATTTAAATAACATCAAAAAAGGTGAGGAACTGAATTGTTATAATACAGTAGCCTCTGAACACGCACTATCTGAGGCTGAAAAGTCTGATACAAGGCGCAAGGAAGGAAAGCATAAAAGTCCATTTGATGGGATCCCGATTGGTATAAAAGACTTATTTTGTACGAATAATATCAAAACAACTGCATCTAGTCGTATATTGTCAAATTTTGTGCCTACATACGAGTCAACTGTTACGCAAAATTGTATTGATGCAGGATTAATAAATCTTGGCAAGTTGAATTGTGACGAATTTGCAATGGGATCAACTAATAAAACAAGTTACTTCGGATCAGTAATTAATCCGTGGCAGTCATCACAATCAGATGTAAAGCTTGTTCCTGGAGGATCTTCTGGAGGTTCTGCCGCTGCAGTTGCGGCTGATTTATGTGTAGCGTCATTAGGAACAGACACTGGAGGATCAATAAGACAGCCTGCGTCATTTACTGGAACAGTAGGACTAAAACCTACTTATGGCAGAGTTTCGCGATGGGGTATTGTTGCTTTTGCTTCATCTTTAGATCAGGCGGGACCTATTACCAAAACAGTAGAAGATGCGGCTGTATTATTAGACATCATTTCAGGACATGATGAAAAGGACTCAACATCATCCATAAAACATAAAGAAAATCTTTTTGAAAATTTGAACAATTCAGTTAATGGAATAAAAATTGGCATTCCGAAAGAATTTGAAAGTGACGATTTACCTGCCAGTACGCAAAAAGCTTGGGACGATTGTAAACGATTATTACAGTCTAATGGTGCAGAAATAGTCGATATAAGTTTGCCTCATACAATGGATGCACTGCCAACTTACTATATCATTGCTCCCGCCGAAGCATCTTCTAATTTAGCTCGATATGATGGAGTAAAATATGGGATAAGAGAAGAGGGTAAAAATCTAATTGAGATGTATGAAGAAACTAGATCAATTGGCTTTGGAGATGAAGTTAAAAGAAGGATATTAATTGGTACTTATGTTTTATCTTCTGGTTATTATGATGCGTATTATATTAAAGCTCAAAAAGTGAGATCATTAATTAAAAGAGATTTTAATGAGGCATTTCAAAATGTAGATGCAATATTAACTCCATCCACTCCATCCACAGCTTTTGCAATTGAAAATGAACCCAATGACCCAGTTCAGACATATTTAAATGATATATTCACAGTTCCTGTCAATCTAGCTGGTATACCAGCTATATCAATTCCATTCGCGAATGATGAAAATAATTTACCAATTGGGCTACAACTAATAACAAATTCTTTTGAGGAACAGAAGTTACTAAATATTGCAAAAAATGTTCAAGACACAATAAATTATAACCATAAACCTAATAAGTGGTGGAATAATGATTGATGGGTGGGAATTAGTAGTAGGAATTGAGATTCATGCACAGGTCAAATCTAACTCAAAACTTTTTTCATCTTCATCTACAAATTTTGGCTCAGGCCCTAACAGTCAAGTAAGTCTAGTTGATGCGGCAATGCCAGGTATGTTGCCTGTAATTAATAAATTTTGCGTAGAGCAAGCAGTTCGTTCAGGAATTGGATTAAACGCAAAGATTAATAATAAGTCTATCTTTGACCGAAAAAATTATTTTTATCAGGATTTACCTCAAGGATATCAAATATCTCAATTCAAAGATCCTATTGTAGGCAATGGATTTATTGAAATAAGTTTAAATGGCCAATCTAAAAAAATTGGTATTGAGAGACTGCACTTGGAACAAGATGCAGGAAAAAGTCTGCACGACCAAGACCCAAATTATACATTTGTTGATCTAAATCGTTCAGGAATAGCTCTTATGGAGATAGTTTCTAAGCCAGATATATCATCTGCTGATGAAGCGGTTGAATATGTTAAAAAAGTAAGATCTATTTTACGGTACTTAGACACTTGTGACGGGAACATGGAGCAGGGCTCGCTGAGAGCCGATGTAAATGTATCAGTACATAAGCCAGGAGACAGTTTTGGTACAAGGTGCGAGATTAAGAATTTAAACTCTTTTAAATTTATTCACTCTGCAATTATTTACGAAGCAAAGAGACAAATTAAGTTGATCGAGTCAGGAGAAAGCATACGTCAAGAGACAAGATTGTATAATATTGACTCTGGAGAAACAAGATCAATGCGATCTAAGGAAGATGCACACGATTATCGATATTTTCCTGACCCAGATTTGTTGCCACTAATAATTGAAGACTCATGGATTGAAAGCATAAAAAAGACGATACCAGAGTTACCTGATCAGAAGAGAGATAGACTAGTTAAAGAATACAACTTAAGTGACTATGATGCAGGTGTAATAGTTTCAGATAGAGCTATAAGTGATTACTATGAGCAAGTTGTAAAAGACAGGAGTCCTAAACTTGTTACAACATGGGTAACCAGTGAGCTTTTTTCAGTCTTAAATAAAAAAAATCTTTCTATTAGTGAAACACCGGTATCTGCAGGTAAATTAGCTGAATTAATAGATAATATAGAAAGTGGAAAAATTTCAAACAGGCTAGCAAAAGATATTTTTGAAGAAATGTGTGAAACAGGTAAATCAGCTAGTGAAATTATATTAGAAAAAGGTTTATCACAAATTAGTGATCGAGGGGAGTTAGAAAAACTAGTAGACGAGGTACTATTAGCAAATCCTGATAATGTAGAAAAATATAAAAATGGAAAAGATAAGTTATTTGGTTTTTTTGTTGGCGAAGCAATGAAACTTTCTAAAGGAAAAGCAAACCCAAAACTTTTGAATGAATTTTTAAAAGAAAAATTGAAGACTTAATTATTTTCTATTTCTTTATTTCGTAAACTTTTGTCACTAGTTTGATTGCTGTGTCCCAAGCTGTAATTCCTGGATGCATTTGATTCATAACAAATCCTAGAGAGACGTGGTGATCAGGATCCGCAAAACCCAATGATCCCCCAGCTCCACCATGACCAAAGGCATTTCTATTAGGACCCATTGAAATGTGCTTGCTGCCTAACATGAAGCCATGTCCAAATCGTGTATTAAGATTACCCAAAACTAGATCTTTCCCCTCAGAACTTGTTTGCCTTGCTTGTTCAATTGTTTTTTTATCTAAAAC
>CABZNM010000008.1 GCA_902527075.1 uncultured Pelagibacteraceae bacterium | reverse complement strand
TACATCAACTAGTGGTGTCCAAACTTTTACTACCGCATTAGAAGAAGCGGTAGAGCTTGCAAAGAAAGCATTTGAAAAGGATAGCAGTGTGGTTGGACTTTCTTCAAACTTTAGAGATCTAGATAATAAACTTGGAGGATTTCATCCCTCTGACTTAATCATTATAGCTGGAAGACCTTCAATGGGTAAAACATCATTAGCTACCAATATAGCTTTTAATATAGCTCGAGACGCTCATATTAATAATGATAGCAATTCTAGTATTCTATTTTTTTCATTAGAAATGTCATCAGAACAACTCGCAACAAGAATTTTATCAGAACAAGCTAAAATTAGTTCAAGTGATATTAGAAAAGGAAATTTATCTGAAAATGATTTGGATAATCTTGTTTCAGTTTCGAAAGATATTTTAGAAATACCACTTTATATTGACGATACTCCAGCAATAAACGTTGGATCAATTTCATCAAGAGCCAGAAAATTAAAAAGAAAAAATGGCTTAGGTGCAATTGTTATTGATTATTTACAACTTGTTAGGCCTTCAAAGTCATCTAAAAATGAAACAAGAGTATTAGAAATTTCCGATATTACTCAAAGTTTAAAAGCTTTAGCAAAGGAACTAAATATACCGGTCATTGCCCTTTCACAACTTTCAAGACAAGTTGAACAAAGAGATGATAAAAAACCTCAGCTTTCTGATCTGAGAGAATCGGGATCTATTGAACAAGACTCTGATGTGGTGATGTTTATTTTTAGAGAAGAATATTATTTAGAAAAAAATGAACCTGCACTTGGTACTTCTGATTACATTGAATGGCAACAAAAAATGGAAGAAATTCATGGGCAAGCGGATCTTCTTATTGCCAAACAGAGACATGGACCAACTGGAAATATTAAGCTTAGCTTTGAGAGAAAATATACTCGTTTTGGAAACTTTATTAGCAAATCTGAATCTGATAGTTATGAGTAATTATGTCTCAGATGAATACATTCAATCAAAATACAACTCTAGACATAGATCTAAAATCTATTTGTCATAATTTTAAAACAATTAAAAAAAAAGTAAGTAAAAATTGTACTGTTGCTGTAACCATCAAAGCTAATGCCTATGGATTAGGAGTAAAACAAGTATCTAAATCTCTGATTAAACATCAATGTAACGATTTTTTTGTAGCAACCTTAATGGAAGGTATTGAATTGAGGTCTTATAACAATTCAGTACATATTTATATCTTAAATGGGTTAGACTCAGGAAAATGTTCAATATATAAAAAACATAAACTTACCCCGGTTCTAAATTCAATAAATCAGATTAAAGAATATGAAAATTATCAATCAAAAATCAAAAAATCGATGGATGCAATCATTCACTTTGATACAGGCATGTCTAGACTAGGACTTGATGAAGATGAAACTAAAAAACTCATTGATAATAAAAATAATATTCTTAAAAAAACAAATATAAAGTACATCATGAGCCACTTGGCATGTGGTGATGACCCTAAAAGTAAAAAAAATAATGAGCAGTTAAAAATGTTTAGTGAAATATCAAAATCTTTTAAAAATATAAAAATGACTTTAGCAAATAGTGCAGGTGTATTACTAGGTAGAAACTACCATTTTGACATGGTTAGACCTGGAATTTCTATATATGGAGGAAATGCTCAAAAAAAGGAAAAAACCACCTATAAACACGTAATTAAACTTACTGCAAAGCTAATTCAAATAAGACAAATTAAAAAAGGCTCAACAGTTGGCTATGGTGCAACATATAAGGCTAAGCAAAAAATGATAATTGGATCAATAAGTTTAGGTTACGCCGACGGATTAAACAGATTGTTTTCGAATAACATGAAATGCTACTATAAGAAAAAGAAAATTAATTTAATTGGAAGAGTTTCAATGGATTTAGTTACGTTAGATTTATCGAAGTTTAACTTAGAAGATATTCAGATCAACGATGAAATAGAGATAATAAATGATCAAAATAATATAAATCAAATCTGTATGAACATTGGAACAATACCGTATGAAATTCTTACTAGCTTGGGACAGAGATATAGCAGAAAATATAAGTAACGAATGCTAAACTTTTACAAAATTATTCTTGATACAAATAAATACCTTACTTTAGCTATATTTATTATTGCTTTTCTTTTTTTTGGATATAGCTCTAAAGATTTTAAATTAGACGCATCATCTGATACCCTTATACTTGAAAATGATGAGGATCTAAAAAAATATCAGGAAATAACAGAAATATACTCTACAAATGAATTTCTGATTACAACCATTACCAGTCCAGAGAAAATTATTAAAGATGAAAATATCCAGCTTATTAGAAATTTTGTCAATGATGTTGAGAATCTCTCATGGGTCGACACTGTTCAGTCAATTTTAGATGCTCCATTACTTACCATTAATAACCAATCTCTTACAGATCTGGTAAATGAAATATCGACACTAGAAACTCAAAATGTAGATCTCATAGAAGCAGAAGATGAACTATTAAATAGTCCTATATTTAAAGATTTGCTAATAAGTAAAAATGCTAAAACAACAGGTGTATTAATTAATTTTAAAAGAAACAAAAAATTTGAAAAACTAACTAACCAAAGAGATCAATTAAAATTAAAAAAAAGTTTAAGCAGCCAAGAAAGGGAAGGGTTAAATTTAATCAGTAGATTATATGAAGAAGAAAAAATGATTAATGATTCAAATCGTAGCAAAAATATTGCTCAAATAAGAGAAATTATTAAGGAGTACGAAGAGAATTATAAATTAGAATTTCATCTCGGTGGAGTACCAATGATCGCTGATGATACAATTTCATTTGTAAAAAATGATATATTTATTTTTGGAACAGGCGCATTTATATTCATCTTGATTGTTCTTTTCTTAATCTTCAGACGTATCAGTTGGATGATAGTCTGTATCAGTAATTGTATCTTTATTTTAGTATTGATGACTGGCTTATTATCTCTCATTCAATGGAAAGTTACTGTTATATCTTCTAATTTTATTATGTTGATATTGATTTTATCCCTATCAATGACAGTGCACATTGTTGTTAGGTATAAACAAATTTTAAATGATACTGTTGATTTAGGTACTTTTTCATCCATAACGTTGTGTTTGCAAAAAATGTATAAACCATGCTTGTACTCTGCCCTTACAACAATGTTTGCTTTTGCTACTCTATATACAAGCGGAATAAAGCCCGTTATGGACTTTGGCTTAATGATGTCCTTAGGACTAATTTGCACATATTTAATTAGTTTCACTTTTTTACCCCACCTTATGTCACTTTTTAATTTAAGAAACGAAAGTAAATCACATGAAGTTAGCAATACTGGTCTTTTTGCAAATATTGTGAATTATAATTTAATTGTAATTTTATCATTTCTATTCACTTTTTTAATAGGTTTGTATGGTCTGACGAAATTGCAAATTGAGAATAGTTTTATTGACTACTTCAAGGAAAGCACAGAAATTTATCAAGGGATGAAATTAATTGATAATCAGTTGGGTGGCACAACACCATTTGATGTAATTATTCAATTTAATGAAATTGAAGAAGATTATATTGAAGACGATTTTCTTGATTTTCAAATAAATTATGATCCTGCTGATTATTGGTTTACTCAGGAAAAGATAAACCTAATTAAAAATATCCATGATCGTATTGATCAAAGCCCATTTAGTGGAAAAGTGCTATCCTTAGCTTCAGTGGTAAGAGTAGCTGAGCAATTAAACAATGAAACAGAGTTTGATACACTTGAATTAGCTGTTCTCTACAAAAAATTACCAGACGATTTAAAAGAAAATATATTGAGTCCTTTTGTGTCTATTAAGCACAATCAGGCAAGGATTTCTGCAAGATTGATAGATAGTGATGAGAACTTGAATAGAGGTGAGTTTGTAAGCGAACTTGAACAGTTTATTAAAGAAGATTTTAATAGCGATAATTTTAAGGTTTCAGTAGTTGGTGTACTTATTCTATATAATAATATGTTACAGAGCTTATTTGACTCACAAATAAGTTCACTTGGAATAGTAATGATTGGGATTTTTTTAATGCTCATTTATCTTTTCAGATCTCTTAAAATAGCAATTATCACGATGATGCCAAATATAATAGCTTGTATTTCCATCTTAGGAATTATGGGTCTATCTAACATTCCTCTTGATTTGATGACAATAACAATTGCTGCAATTACGATTGGTATCGCTGTCGACAATAGTATTCATTATGTCTACAGATATCAGGAATACAGGAAGTCAATGTTAAGTAAGGAGACAATACAAAATTGCAGTTTTACTGTTGCAAAAGCAATTAGAAATACTTCAGTAACTATTATAGCAGGTTTTTCTATCTTAGTTTTTTCTAATTTTTACCCAACTATTTATTTTGGAGTTTTTACTGCTATTGCAATGCTGATTGCGTTACTTGGTAGTTTAACTTTATTGCCTGTTTTACTGAATAGCTTTGAAAAGAATAATTAGAAGATATGGAAATTTTGTCACTTTTTCAAAAATTTAATGTTTTTGATATAATTTTCATTATAGCAAGTTTTATTTCATTATTTCTAGCTATTAAAAATGGCTTTATTAAAAGTATTCTAAATTTACTTAAATGGCTGCTTATAATTTATATTATTAAAAATTCGTTTAGTCATTTAAGACCATTATTAGATAATTATATTCAAAATCAAACTTTATCTGATATAGTAATTTTTATTTCAGTAGCAATAATATCTTATATATTTTTAACGATACTTGTTAGAGTCTTAGATGCGATAATCCAACCTAGAATTTCTGGTCCAGTTGGATTTTCATTAAGTGCGATTATGGGGTTGATTAGAGCCTATATTATTTTTGCACTTATAATATTCTTTGTTAACACAAGTGTATCTATTGACTACGTATCGAGCTTAATAGAAGAAAGTAAATTAATAAATCTATTTAATATGGGAATTTCTTTTATAGGTGATATACCAAAACGTTTAGATCAAATATCGTAATTGTGAACAATTTAAATAAAACAGTTTGTCTTGTTACTGGAGCTTCATCAGGAATTGGAAAGCATGCAGCTATTAAAGTATCTAATATTGCAGACCATGTTTATATTTTGTCCAGAGATGTATCAAAGCTAGAAATAGTAAATGATCATATTATCAACAATGGCTCTGATTGTACAATTGTTCCAATGGATCTAACTAAGAAAAATAATATAAAAGAACTTGCTAAAAATATTTATGAGAAAGAAAATAAAATAGATATTGTGATTTCATCAGCTGGAAGAATAAATCAACTTTCACCAATAGGGAGTCAAAATGAAGACGAAGTAATTAAAACTTTTGAACTTAATTATCTTGCTAATCTATCTTTAATGAAAGAGTTTTTGCCCTTACTTAAATTATCTAGTAAAGGTAAATTTATACTTATTTCTTCTATGTATAGTGCCTTAAAGAGTCAATATTGGGGCGGCTATCAACCAATCATGACTGCTTTAAATGAATTAGTTAGAATTTATGCAGAGGAAAACAAAAATATTAGAGTAAATTGCATATGTCCATCTGCAGTCGATACAGATTTTCGAAACGATATTATGCCAGGAGAAGATAAAAAACTAATCTTAAAGCCTGAAAAAATTGCTGAAAATATAATTAAGACGATACAAAATGATACAGTTCAAAGTGGAGATATTATTACTACTTGATTTGGTAAGGATTTTTAGATCTCATAAATGTTAAATTTAAAGGAATCCCCATTAAGTTAAAATAGTCTCTAAACTCATTTGTAAAAAAATTGACATAATTTTGACTTACTTTTTTATTTGTATTTAAAAAAATTTTAAATGAAGGAAATGCTTGGTCTGTCTGCACTACATATTTTGATTTTATTGTCACCCCCCTTTGTTTAGGAAATCTATTTTCCTTTAGTAATTTATTTGTAAATTTTTTAATATCTTTTTTAGGTATTCTTATTGGTAGCAAATTAATTTTTTCAATTATTTTCTTTAGTAGTTTATTAACATTTAATCTATTATGCACTGATATAAACTCAACATTAATTTCATTATGATTACTAAAATTATTACTAAAATAACTAAAAGTATTTTTTTTGTAGTTTTTTTTATCATCTACTAAGTCAAATTTAGTAAAAATCGTAAATATTATTTTTTTCTTATGTATAGCATTGTCTAATAATCGAAAATCTTGTCTTGTTATATTTTCGATTGAGTCAATTAAAAGTAATACCACATCTACTTTTCTTAATATTGATAATGTTTTTTTATTTCTGTACTCTTCATCTTTATCACTAATTTTATTTTTTCTTCTTAATCCGGGTGTATCATTAATAATGAATATATAATTATCAAATTCAAATTCAGAGGAATAATTTTTTTTTGTAAGCCCATATTCATCACCGGTTGGAGATAATTCATTTTTACAAAGAAAATTAAACAAGGTTGATTTACCTGAATTTGGTTTTCCTAAAATGAGAAGATTAATTTTATTCAATTCTAAAGACATTTGATCTTTCATCTACTACATAAACTCTATCTTGAAGCACTATCGGTTGTGAGACAATTCCTTTTATGCCAAGATTTTCAGTCGCAAGTATTTCTCCTGTTTTTGGTGAAACTATCTTTATTTCACCAAAATATGAAATATTGTAGATAAGATTATTTATCAAATAAGGACTTAACCATAAATTTAAATCTTTTACTTTGTTACCTTTTCTATATTTTTCCAGTTCTCTAATCCAGTAAATTTCACCTGTACTTATATTTATACATACTAATCGTGAGTCCTCATCTAATACATAAATTACATTCCCAGAAATAATCGGAGTTCTAGAGCCTGATATATCTATGCTCCAATTTCTCTGACCATTAACAATATTTGTTGATATTAATTTTCCATTAGTGCTAATTGTGTACACATTGCTTCCGTTAATCACAGGATTTGCTGAAATATCTTTAATATCAAAATTACTAACTAAAGATACCATCGATACATTTTCAGACCAGATTGGTCTACCATCGTCATATTTGAAAGCTATTATCTCTCCGTTACTAAAAGGCACAATAATTAAATTTTCATATGCTGCTGGTGAAGAAGTTTTTACATTTTTTTTATTTTCTGCAGTTGTTTGAAATGACCATACATTTGAACCATCATCAATATCTATTGCAAAAATCCTATTATCAGATGAAATAAGATAAATGTAACCTCTATATATTAATGGTGAGGATAAAATAGGAAAGTCTATCTGTATTGACCAAATGAACTCACCACTTATAGCACTTAAAAGTTTTATTTGCCCATAAGCATCTGCATAAATAATTTTATCATCAAAGTATGCGATGCCACCTCTTATAATTTCAATCTTATTAAAATTTGATTGCTCAATTTTAATTTTAAGATTTAATTTATCACTTGTGGTGTCAAGGCAATATAACGAACCATCTGAGTCTACTGAACATAATTTTTCATCAAAATATATCGGACTTGTTGTGTTGTTTAGTTTGCCTGATCCTGTAAATATTTTTTTCTTATTTTTTATTGATGAACTTGTTTTTATGTTACCAGGATTGTTTCTTACATTTTGAAAATTTTTGGACCAATACAATACCTCTTTATTATCTGTAATTGTAATTTCTGACTTATCTAACGATAATGTCTCAAAAATTTCTGCATCGTATGATAGAACTGAAAATGACTCTGAGGCACCATCTGTTGTTATTGTTTCTTTATTGTTACAAGATGAAACAATTAGAGAAATTAAAAAAAATAAATAAATTCTCTTCATTTAATGAATGATATTTATGTATTTCTCAGCCCTAATTTTTATCTCATTTGACACACTCGCATCGTTTAATAGTGACTCAAAAATAATCTTACCCTCTGAATATTGTCCATCAATTATGTTTTTGATCCCTACTAATTCTGAGAACAAGTAATTAAAGTTATTTTCTTTTGAATTAAAATTTTCAATTAAATTATTAAATTCATTTATAGTAACTTGATCGATTTTTAACATTAAATATTTATATAGTGCTAAGTCTCCTAAAATAGATTGATTTTTACTTTTGAAAATTTGTTCTAATTTTTCTAGTCCCCACTCATTATCGCCTTTTAATATGTGAATATCTGCAATCTTTAAATCTATTAAATTTTGAGAGAATTCATTGCTTGATTCAATTGTTTCTAACTTGCTAAGAATTTCCTCTATAGACTCGTTATTTGATGCTTTATAATATTTTTCAATAGTTGATACCTTTTCATTATATTCTGAAATTTCAAGATATTGATAAACTGAAACAGATGTTATAAGGAGTAATGTAACAGAGATTATATATATTTTGAATCTACTCCAAAGGCTTGTGAGCTTTTCTTTTCTTAAATCTTCATCAACTTGACGTAGTATATCAGACATTATTTACTCTCATTTTTTTCAACCAGGGATACATTCATTTGGTAAGTATGTTTCTCGCTTGGGAATTGTCTTTGTTGTACCTCAGAAGAATATTGATCTGCTGCCTTTTTTATGATTTCTTCTAAATTGATGTATTTCTTTACAAATTTAGGTGCAATATTAGTTAATCCAAGCATGTCCTCAGTAACTAAAATTTGTCCATCACATTTTGGTGAAGCTCCAATACCTATTGTAGGTATTTTTACTTTTGATGTAATTTCAGCTGCCAAAGGCTCTGTCATCCCTTCAAGCACTATTGAAAAAGCACCTGCTTCCTCTAAAGACATTGCATCTTCTATAAATTTATTCCACTCAAATTTTGACTTGCCTTTAACCTTGTATCCTCCTTCAATTAAAACTCTTTGTGGCTGTAGTCCTATGTGGCCCATAACTGGTATTGATCGCTCTGTGAGAAACTTTACTGTTTCATACATATTCTGACCGCCCTCTAACTTAATTGCATTGCAGTTTGTTTCCTTCATGACATCCGATGAATTTGCAAAAGCTTTTTCTTTCGACTCTTCATAAGTACCAAAGGGTAGATCAACAACAATGCACGATGAAAAAGATGCATTTACCACCGATTTAGCGTGTTCAACCATTTGAGGCAATGTTACGGATAAGGTGTTTTCATAATCATAAAGAACCATACCAAGTGAGTCACCTACCAATAATAAGTCTACATGTTCGTCAAGTGAACGTGCTATAGGTGCAGTATACGCAGTAAGGCAAACTATAGGTCTTTTGCCTTTTAAATTCATAATATCTTTAGCTGATTTTCTTTTCATGAAGCGTCTTATAAGCTAAGAATCAACAAATTTCTATAATTTAGGCAAAATTTGTCAGATTTGGTTTTATTACTTTCTTCGAACATTAGGTATGACTTCTTCCTGATACCCTTCATCAAAAGCGCTTGAATCACCATAAATTTCACTTTCAAACCAATCTATAAACTCTTTTGACCTAATACCCTTCCAATATTTCCATGATGACTGAGCAATTGGAGCTTTCATGGTACCTAGTTTAAGCATATGCATTCTCATTTTTAAGTGTGACTCATCAACAAACCCTTTCTGAACTTTTTCATAAGTGTCAAAAATATCAACTAAAACTGTATTGACGAATATTGCAACTCTCCACTTGTCTGAGTCATCTAATTCACCACGAGCCCAGTCTTTTGCAAGAAACTCACTAAACTCTTTATCTTTTGCAGTTTTAAAATATCTTTCATACATTCTTTGTGTTAGTGAATGACCGAATTGTGCTTTGGTAATTTCATTCTGTTGATGGATTTGTATGCCAAGATAAATCACAGAAACAACAACACCAAAAGCAGCGACCATTTGTACGATTATTATTATTATTTCACCATTCATACAGTTAAACTATACATCATTATCTAGATGTGGCAAAAAATTACTGAACGAATTTATGCTCTGATATAATTATATAAATATTAATTATAATTAGATTAGTTTTTAGTCTTCGCAAACGCTTCTAATGCTTTTTGTCTTGAAGGTCCTATCTTAACAATTGGTAAAGGATAATTTTTGCCTAATTTTACATTTGCAGCTTCTAAAACTTCTTTTGGGGCTTCCCATGGATTAAAGAGGTATTTGTTTGGCATGTACTTCAGTTCTGGAATATATTTTTTTGTATATTCACCATCTGAATCAAATTTTTGCCCCTGCGTAACAGGATTGAAGATTCTAAAATATGGAGCTGCATCTGCCCCAGTACCAGCAATCCATTGCCATCCAGCACTGTTGCTTGCTAAATCTGCATCAACTAAACAATCCCAAAACCATCTTTCCCCATGATTCCAATGTAACAATAAATTTTTTACTAAAAAAGAACCAACTATCATTCTCAAGCGATTATGCATATATCCTGTTTGCGAAAGTTCTCTCATTCCTGCATCTACAATAGGATAACCTGTCAGACCCTTTTTCCAAACGTTAAGAAGTTTGTTATTTTTGTCCCATGGAAATTTATCAAATTTTTTTTGTAAATTATCTATTGGTAAAAAAGGAAAGTGATAGAGAAGACTATAAGAAAACTCTCGCCATCCTAACTCAGTTAAAAAATGATCTAAATTATGATTCATTTTTCCCAATTTATTGTTTTCTTTAGCTTTGTACCATATGTAATTTGGAGAAATCTCACCATGATGAAGGTATGGAGATAATTGCGAAACATATTTTTTAGAAGGAAAATTCCGACCTTCTTTATAATTAACAATTCCGTTTCTTAAAAATTCATTTAATTTTTTGTGTGCGTTATCTTCACCTGGTTGCCATTCACTTTCTATTTTTCTATACCATTTCGTAATTGGTAAAAGTTTTAGTTTCGAGATTGAGATTTTTGAAATTTTATTTTTAGAAATATTTTTAAGTGATGGGCTTGGTTGTGGTTTTCTAGGAGGATGAGAGCCCAGACATCCTCGCCTATAAAATGGAGTGAATACCTTATACGGTGTACCGTCAGCTTTCAGGACTTCCCATGGCTCCCACAGCAGTGAACCATTTGAAGAATGAGATATTGCTCCACAATCTTCAATTAATCTTTTAATCTTTTTATCTCTTTTAATCCTCCAAGGTTCATAACATCTATTCCAATAAATATTTTTCACCTGATTTGATTTTATAATTTTCACTAAAACGTCTTTTGGATCACCTTTAAAGATTGACAATTTTTCTCCAAGATTTTTGTTAAGATTATTTAAAGAGTGATGAAGCCAAATCTTACTAGCAGCCCCCATTTCATGATCTCTAGAATTAACATCGTCAAATATGTATATAGGATAAACAATTGAATGTTTTAAGGATTCAGATAGAGCAGGATTATCCTTTATTCTAAGATCTTGTCTAAACCAAATAATAGAAATATCTTTATCATTGACCATGTAATTAAATTAGGATTGCTATACTAAATTTCCACCATATTTACTGATTAATAAAGTCATTATAATAGTAATATTTAAGTGATTTTTCTTCATTATTATAAACCATAGATCGGGCTACTTTTTTTGCATCTATGCTTCGATACCTTTTCATATTACCAAGGAGGAAATTGTTTAGTAAAGGAGATATTAATTGACCTAATTTTTCAAGCAATCGTGTTTCAGATCGTTTACCCATAAGAAGAGATGGACGATAGATTCTTGTATATTCAAATTTCAAGTCTAAAATTGCATTCTCAATTTGACCTTTTGTTTTCAAATAAAAATTATTAGAATTGCTGTCAGCTCCAACCGAAGAAACTAAATGTATTTCACTAGTTTTGACTTCAAGAGCTTTTTTTGCAAATTCATAGGCATATCTATAATCTACCTTATTAAACTCTTCTTTACTTCCAGCCTGCTTGATCGTAGTGCCTATACAAATGAATATTTGATCGCAACTTGGTAGGTTTCCACTATTAATAAATTCATCAAAATTAATAATTAATTTTTCAACATCATTTGGGAGCGCTTCATCATTTCTTAAAATTGCTATTACTTTATTAGATTTTTGTAATAGTTCTAAAATAAGCAATCTGCCAATTAAACCTGAAGCACCCAATACTATAGATGTTTTTTTCATTACCCAATTTAGAGGGAATACTCAAAATTTTGAGTGTTAGGATTGTGACCAAGAAGCTTTGCACCATTTCGAATATGATAATGTGTAGCCATAGGAGTTAACGGTGAAAGTGTTACAATTCTGCTAAAATTATTTTCTTTTGCATATTTTAATGCTTCATCCATAATTTTTCTTCCCGCTCCTTTTTTACGAGACCATACTGTGTAAGCGATAACTGTATCTGCATTTTTTTCGTAAGTAGAGACTCTGCTCATTAAATCAAGCTCTCTGACTGAATGAGGAACATCATTTGTAAATGCAATACACATTATAGCTTGAATTGTACCATCAAAATCTAAACCAAATATTTTTCTTCCAAATGATCTACGCCATTCCAAATCTAATTCAGGCCGCACGGGATCTTCTGATACATCTATATTTTCTAATTCAACAAAATTAGTTTTTTTGAGCCAACTAAAATCTATTAATCTACTTCCTTTGAACCAATCAGTAATTTTTTCAAACATAATTAAAATATCTTAAATCCAAATTGATTGTAAATGTGATTAAATAAGTAAATAAGAAGTGCTGTTAAAGCAATACTAATAATGATTGCCAAAATGAAACTGAATTTTTTTATCAAAAATGGAAAAAGTATAAACATTGGCAGTGTTGGGATCAGAAAATAAACTGTAAATGACATATAGTTTGCTATTTTTTCATCTGCAACACCTTCAACATACATCCAAAAAAGAACAAGAAGCGTAGTAATAGGCAATGCGGCTATCATGCCCCCAAATCTTCCACTAATTTTTGCAATTTCACTAATAATAACAATTAGAATTGCTGTGATAATGATTTTGAAAAAATATAGATACATTACTCTTATTGCTTTAAGTTAATATTGCTAACTAATAGATCAGATTCGTATAAATCTCTTAGATAAATTGCTACTGCAATCCAAATTATTATGAAACTTAATAACTTCGGCAAAAAGAAAACTTCGTTAAAATAAAAATAACCCAAAATAAATTGAAATGTAGGAGTTATGTAAAATATCATGCCAGTTGGTCCTAATCCACAAAGCTCAACACCTCTTACATACAGAAATAGAGGAATAACAGTCATTGGTCCTGACAGTAATATTAACACACTTAGCGATATATTGACTGAACTGAAGTCATTTAAATTGTTATTAGCAATAAAGTAGAATCCTATTAGGGCAAAAGGAAGCATGAACAGACTTTCTATAAATAATCCAATATCGGTATCCACATTTATTTTTTTACGTAATAGATTATAAAAACTCCAACTAAGAGCCACCACTATTCCAACCCACGGTAGAGAATTCAAACTATAAAAAGAAATATACAAAACAGAGACTATAACTAAAATTATTGAAATCTTTCTCTTCGTATTTAATTCTTCTTTAAAAAATATATAACCTAGAAATACACTTATAATTGGCATGATAAAATAACCAAAACTTGCATCAATTATCTGATTATTTGATACTGCATAGATCCATACAGCCCAATTAATAAAAATTAAAAATCCTGAAAAAAAGAGGGTAATTAAATTTTTTTTATTTTTAATTACCTCAAAAAATATCTTCCATTTTGAAAAATAGACAGTAGTAATTAGTAAAAAAAGTGATGTCCATATACAACGATGTATTACAGATTCAATGTGGCCAATAAAAGAAATATATTCAAAATAGATAACTCCAAGAATACCCCACCAGAGAGATCCAAGTGCTGAGTAGCTTATGCCTAAATTAAATTCTTTATTATTCATTAAATGATAAATTTATATTTGTTGAGTATAAAAATAAGATTATTAATTACTTTTAAATCCTTTTATAAGCCAGAATGATATCGCTGATCCAAAAATCTCTAAACTAAGATAGAGTATAAAAATAGTATCTGGAGAACCATCTAATGCAATGCTCAAAACTCTACCTGCACCAGCACCAGTATAAAATATAAAAAGGCTCCATAACGCACTTAATCTGAGAGATGAATTTAATGCACCAATTACCCAAAAAATATTAAAAGATACATATAGCCCCATAACTGCTCTAAATACATTAGATAAATTATTGCTTGTAATTTCTATATTGTACAAAAGTGGTAAGCTGAAACTTGGGAATGCCCCATATGCTAAAGCAACAGGAAAAACTCCTAAAGCAGAAAATATTAGAAAAAAACTTTCTTTATTCATATCAGAGCTCTCCTATTAATTAATTAATAATAATTTGTATCTTACTATAAATTTTTATTTTCTTCTCATTATTAGAATTAATATTAAAAAAAGAGTAAAAGGCAGTATTAATAGAAAAGTAATTAACCCTGACCAATAAATAGTTTGTTCTAGAAAAGAAGCTTTACGTATAATTTTCTGCTTTGGATTAAAAAAATTAGCTGAATAAAGATGTGGATAATTAGCAAATTTTATATGCATATTCGAAATCCATTTTCTTAAATGGCCAAGATCTGTGTCTTCTTGAAGAGTTTTGATTAGAGGAGAGTGTGGTATACTGCAGTGACATTGGATCACTCCAAATAACTGATAATCAATTATATTGAGAGAGTCTCCTCCAAAATAATTCGTATCTTGAGTTGCTAATTTATCATTCCAATAAATATATTGTTCTAAGAATTTCTCATCATAAGTGAATTTTTTAATCTTTATTTTAACAATATTTAAAAGCGTAAAAAAGTAAATTGATGTGAGAGGTCTTATTGCATGATTTAATAAGTTAAATAGTTTTTTATTGTGAAATCCTTTGCAAATACTGAAGGAATAGAAAAACCTAAAAGGGTTATCGACCCTATGCTGTACTCCTTGCCAAGTTTTGAAAATTAACTTTTTTTCTAATTTTGATATAGGATTATAGCCTAATGATTGTAAAATTTCTGCGGAATCCAATTTCCATAAATTAGATTTAAGTCTCATTGCGGGCATCATAACTCCACTTTTAAAAAACAAACTCAATGTTGGAATTGTTCTTAAATTATAACTCATATCTTTATCATATAAACAAAGGAGAACAGATTGAACCCATGGTGAATGATCATTTCCATACAAATCTATGATTTGAGATTTAATATCAGAATTATTTCTCATAATTTAAAAATAACAATTTTATTCCCACTCAATAGTGCCAATATTTAAAAGCCTTGTATAGCAAAGCTTACAGCGTCTGTTTTTTAAGTGTGTAAGTTTTGTGTAAGTTTTGGACTTCATACAAACTTTGCACCTTTCTGTAAATTATGTCTTGCGCACAACAATTGTATATTTGACACAACTTTTGAAGATCCACCTTTAGAGAAAGGAAGAATATGATCAAAATGTAGATTTTCCGAAGAACCACATTGAGTACATTTTCCATTATCTCTCTCATATACCTCTCTCTGAACATCACCAGGTATGACTCTATCATGTATTAAATCAATAATTTCAGCTGTGTCATCAATTCCATCTAAATTTGGTTTTAATAAAAATTTAAATACTTTTCTCTTATTATCAGATCTTGTATACGCATCTATTAAATCATAAAAACCCATATCAACCCATACGCCATTTCTAATTTTTCGATAAACCTTAATCTTTGCTGCCTCTCTTTTTTTTTCTTTAAAATCTTTTGCAGCATAGTAAAACTTTCCATTTTCAGTCAATGAACCTGATTTATTTAATAATGGCTGATCTACTGACTTTTTATCCTCAGCAATATTCTTTTTCACATCATGCCCCTCATATTCTATTACTCCATCGTCATAAATTTCATCATTATATGGGGCATTCTTTCTTGTGGACATGAGTACAATTGAATATGTTTTTTGAATTGCAAAATTCATGCCCTTTTGAACGTGAATTCCTCCCTCATTCATTACTAGTTTGCTATAGGGAATAATTTGCATAATTATAAATTATATAAATTTTTTTCTTATTCCCACTCGATTGTACCAGGGGGCTTTGAAGTAGTATCATAAACTACTCGATTTATCCCTTTTACCTCGTTAATTATTCTAGTGGATACTCTACTTAGAAACTCACTACTAAAAGGATAGAAGTCCGCTGTCATACCATCTAGAGATGTAACAGCTCTTAATCCACAAACTTGTTCGTATGATCTATGATCTCCCATGACGCCTACAGTCTTAATAGGCATTAAGACGGCGAATGCTTGCCAAATTTTATCATACAGATTTGCTTTGTGAATTTCTTCGATGTAAATCTGATCAGCTTTTTGTAGAATACTGATTCTTTTCTCATCTATTTTGCCAATAACTCTAATACCAAGACCTGGGCCAGGGAAAGGATGGCGATTGATAAATTTTGAAGGCAGTTTCATCTCTAATCCAAGATTTCTGACTTCATCTTTGAATAACTCTCTTAATGGCTCTATCAGTTTAAGTTTCATTTTTTTTGGCAGTCCACCAACATTATGATGAGACTTAATTACAGAAGATGGCCCCCCATGAAAACTTTGGCTTTCAATAACATCAGGGTAAATTGTTCCTTGTGCTAAGTATTTTGCCTTACTTATTTTTTTTGCTTCTCTGTCAAAAATTTTAATGAATAAATTTCCAATTATTTTTCTTTTCTTTTCAGGGTCAGAAACATTTTTTAGAGCCTTAATAAATTCTTTGCTTGAATTTTTTAGAATAAGCTTAGATTTGAAGTGCCTTTTAAACAACGATGATACTTCTTTAGTTTCATTTAATCTCATCAAACCAGTATCAACATAAATACAGGTTAATTGTTTACCAATTGCTTTAGATATGATTGCCGCTGTAACTGTGCTGTCTACACCCCCAGATAAACCACATATAACATGATTGCTGCCAACTATGTCTTTGATTAATCCTTTTTGTGTTTGAAGGTGGTTTTTCATACTCCAATTTTTTTTGCACTTAGCAATATTAAAAATAAAATTTTTAATAATCTTTGAACCATCAACAGTATGAACTACTTCAGGATGAAATTGTAATCCGTAGAATTTTTGTTCTACATTTTCTATAGCTGCATATTTTGTATTATAACTAGAAGCTATACTCTTAAAGCCCTTTGGAAGCTTTACAACTTTATCTCCATGACTCATCCACACAATAAAACTCTTTTTACCTTTTCGTTTCAAAGATCCAAATAGACGATTTTTATAATTAGTTTTAATTAGAGTTTTACCAAATTCTCTTTTACTAGAAATGCTGACATTTCCCCCTAACTGACTTACTAAAAGTTGCATGCCATAACAAATTCCTAAAATAGGAAGTCCTAACTTGTAAACTCTTTGATCCAGTTTAGGTGTATTATAAACGTGCACACTTGCTGGTCCACCTGATAAAATTATTCCTTTCGTATTGCTCTTTGATATAACTTTATAGGCACTTTTGTAGGAAATAATTTCACAATATACACCTTGCTCTCTTACTCTTCTTGCTATGAGTTGAGTAACTTGAGAACCAAAATCAATTATGTATATCATTATTAAGATGCAAGATCTTTTAGATTGTTTATTTCTTCACAGCTTCCAGAACAAAGAATCTCAAGATTTGAAATATATTCACCGTATTTCTCAATAAAACCCAGCTCATAAGATTTTTCACCTAATAGGAAATTGAGCTCTATATTTTCAGGATTAAGAGTAAAAGCAATGTTGTAATATTTATAAGATTTTTCTAAATCTGAAAGCTCATTATAAGATTTGCCTAGAAGGATGTATGAGTCAGAGGATTCAGGATTAAATACAATATCTTTCTCTAAAAATTGTATTGTTTTCTCAAAGTTATTATTTTGAAAACTTGAAAATGCATCTTGATAATAACTATCAGAATATACGATATTTGAAGAGAGAAGTAATGCGATAATAAATAAAGCATACTTAATAAATTGATTATACATTTGTAGGATAATTTGGTGACTCTCTTGTAATATCGACATCATGCACGTGACTTTCTTTTAACCCAGCGCTTGTTATTTGAACAAACTCAACATTATTTGCAAATTTAATTAAATCTTCTGATCCAGTGTAGCCCATAGATGCTTTCAATCCACCTACTAATTGATAAATAATAGGAGATATAGGTCCTTTATATGGCACCCTACCCTCAATCCCTTCTGGTATGTGCTTGTTACTGTCACTGATTTCTTCTTGAAAGTATCTATCCGCTGATCCTCTAGCCATAGCTCCTAAAGATCCCATTCCTCTGTAAGATTTATAACTTCTACCCTTAAAAAGATATACCTCACCTGGAGACTCATCAGTTCCAGCAAACAAAGATCCTATCATGACTGCCTTAGCGCCTGCACCAAGAGCTTTTGCTATGTCACCTGAATATTTAATGCCACCATCGGCTATTACTGCTGTTCCATGTTTATTTGCTTCATTGGCACACTCTAATATGGCTGAAAATTGAGGAACCCCTATTCCAGCTACAACTCTAGTAGTGCATATTGATCCCGGGCCAATTCCTACTTTAATGCAATCAGCACCATTTTTGATAAGATCTGTTGTAGCCTCTCTTGTTGCAACATTGCCAACAATCACTTCTGTTTTGAGATTTGATTTTATCTCTTTAAGAGTATCTATTACCTTTTTCGAGTGCCCATGAGCAGTATCAATAACTATGGCATCTACACCTGCATCAGCAAGATAGCCAGCTCTCTCAATTCCTTCTTTGTCCACACCTACGGCGGCACCAACTAAAAGCCTACCTTTTTCATCTTTTGACGCGTCAGGATACAATTTACTTTTCTCAATATCTTTGACTGTAATAAGTCCTATACATTTATCTTTTTCATCAACTACAAGTAATTTTTCAATACGGTGTTTGTGTAACAAGATCTTTGCGTCTTCACTTTGTATGTTTTCTTTTACAGTTACAAGATTTTCACTTGTCATTAACTCTCTCACACTTTGGGTCATGTCTGTTGCAAATCTAACATCTCTATTAGTTAAAATTCCAAGAAGCTTATTGTTTGTATCAACTACTGGTATTCCAGAAATCTCATTTAGTTTCATAAGATCAAGGGCATCAGACAAATTCTTTTCAGGTGAGATTGTCACAGGATCAATAACAATTCCAGTTTCAAACTTTTTAACTTTAGATACATTTTGAGCCTGAAGCTCAATGGACATATTTTTGTGAAGTATACCTAGTCCACCTGATTGAGCCATAGCTATAGCTAATTGATATTCAGTAACAGTATCCATAGCTGAGGATATAAGCGGGATACCAAGAGATATTTTAGAGGTTATTTGAGTTTTTGTCCTTACTTCAGTTGGTAATACGGACGATTTTGCAGGCTTGATAAGGACGTCGTCAAAAGAAAGGGATTTATTGATACTATTGAGCTCCATCTCAGAGATCTAAATTATTTCATTTATAATGTCAACTATCGATATTTTTTTTGTTTAGACAAATTAAATAAATTTCGCTTGATTCTTTGCGACTAGAGGTTGGTTTAAAGGATGAAACTTTATCGAAATTTTTATTACAGACCGTTAAAATATCAGATACATCGCCTGTTCTAAAATACTTAGATATAAAATGACCTCCATATTCTAAATATTTTAGAGCAATATCTAGAGTGTTTTCTAAGATTTCTCTCGATCTCAAGTGATCAGCATTTTTGTATCCTGATAAATTAGGTGAAATATCTGATAATATAAGATCGAATGGCTTCTTTAGATTAACAAGCTCAATAAATTGATCATCATTAAAATCACAATTAATAAATTCTACTCCTTTTATCGGCTTCATTTTCAATAGATCGACTGCCAAAATATACTTCTTAAAGCGAATATTTCTATTTAAAACTTCACACCAACTACCAGGGGCTGATCCTAAATCCATAATAACTCTTGAATTTTTAACAGCACTATATTTTTGAAGTATTTCTATCAACTTGTAAGCAGCTCTAGATCTATAATTATCTTTAGAAGACTTTTTAACGTATTCATCATCTACATGTCTTTTTAGCCATTTTCTACTTTTGTCAGATAATGATTTGTTTTTAATTTTCATAAAATTGTTATTTATCAACTATTTATAGATGAAAATAAAGCATTTGATAACCCCAAGAAAAATACTATATCAATATGATATAGATATTGATTATATATATCAAAATGATATATATACCTTCTTTTTTTTAAGGATAAAAATGAAACCTATAAATATTTGGATAATAACTTTTTTATTTCTATTTAGCCTCTCTGCTAATGCGTTAACTTTAAGTGAGGCAATTAATGCATCCCTATCAAATAATCTCTCAATAAAAATTGAAAATATAAATGTAAATTTAGCTGAAGAAGATTATTTTCAGACAAAGTCGAACTACTTTCCATCGATTGCACTCAGTGGGAGTTTATCTGAAAATGACTATTCAAATATAACAACACAGTCAGGAACTACGTCAAGTAACTATGAATTAACACCAAGCAGCAAGTCTATTACTGTTTCACAAAATATATTTAGTGGTTTTGGCCGTATTTATAGCTCACTCTCGTCTAAGGATATGCTAGAAGTTCAAAATCTGACTAAATTAAAAGTCGAGCAGGATATAACCTTAGAAACTATTGAGGGATATTACAATGTTTTATTAGCTGAAAAAACTACACAATCGTATAAAGATAACTATGAATCTGTAAGTGAAAGATTTAAGGCTACAAGTAAGGAATACGAGGTTGGACTCGCATCTAAAACCGACGTAGCCCAATCTGAAGCTTTTTTAAATAATGCAAAGATAGATTTACTAGACTCAAAAATACAAGAAAAAAATATCAAAAATTCTTTCCAAAACTTAACTGGGATCGAGTCAAATAATTTAGTCTTTTCTGAAATAAGAGGACCTATTCCAGATACTTTTGACGAATATAAAGAGAATGTAATTTTAAATAATTTTGCGATAAAAATAGTTAATTCAACACTCAATGTTTTAAATTCAAATATAGGAATTGCTCGTTCAGCACTATATCCCCAGGTAAATCTAACTGCATCTAAAACAGAACTAGACGAATTTTCAACTACAGTCGATGAACTTACAAACGAAGAAATTCAAGCAACTGTCAGCTGGCCTATTTTTACATCAGGTAAGTCGTTATCAGATTTAAGAAAAGCTAAGAAGCAAAAAAATAACCAGTTAATTCTTATACAAAAAACTAAAAATGAGACACTTACGTTAGCCGAAAATATCTGGGAAAGTTACCAAATATCAAATGAAACAGTAGAGGCTGCTAGTTTAAATTATAAAGCTAACAATATTGCTTACGAAGGCACAGTGATAGAGGAAGAAGTTGGTGAAAGAAGTGTTTTAGACGTTTTAACTGCACGACAATCTTTACTGAATTCTGAAATAAATTTCTTTAATAAGCAAAAGGATAGAGAAATTACCAAGGCTCAAATTATGTATATGTCGGGTATCCTTGATAATTCTAACCTAGGAATTAACTAAAATGCAAAAAGAGACACTCTGTTTAGGCTTACTATCGCTTGGTCCAAGATCTGGTTACGAAATCAAACAAATGTTCGAAGGGCCATTATCAGATTTTTACAGTCTTAGTTTTGGAACGATTTACCCCACCCTAAATAAACTTCAATCAGCAAAATTTGTATCCTGTAAACAACATGCTCAAAGTAAAAAACCTGACAAAAAAGTTTACACCATTACTAAAAAGGGAATGCAACTTATGAAAGATAATTTACTAGGTGATGCTTCATCTTATATTAGATCAGGAAATTTTGGCGATCAAATTAAATCAGAATTTTTTTTACTATTGTTGTTCTCAAAATATTTACCCAGTGAAACTCTTGAAACAGTACTAAATGAACGAGTACTTTATTTACGTCAAAAACTAGAACAATTTAAATATGACGGTCCTGTTCCAGGAAATTTGGACGCAATTAGAAATGAAAAGTCAGTTAAATTTATAAGAGGCCTTGCATCGGCTCTTATAGATACTGGCTTAAATTATATGGAAAAAAATAGAGGAAAGCTAAGTTAAAATGCTAAAAAAGATACCAATAAACTACATTTCAGCTTTTGTAATTTTTATAGTTGTAATCTTATGGATTTTCTCAGGATCATTTAAAAATGATAGCTCTGAGGAAACAGTGACTGCAGCAACAAAGTTAGAAGAATTGATTTCAGTAAGGGCTAAAAATTTTTCATCACAAAATAAAACCTATTTTCTAACGGTAAGAGGAAGAACAGAAGCAGATAAGATAGTTCTACTAAAGCCTAAAACTACCTCTACCCTAACATATACAATTGACAAGGGCTTATCTGTTTCTAAAGGTGAAATAATATGTGAGCTTGATCCTGAAAATAGAATAGCAGCTCTAGATGAAGCTAACGCATCGAAAAATAAAGCACAATTACAATACGATGCTATAAAACAGTTAGCTGAGGAGGGATACCGATCTGAAAATGCAGTTGCTACCGCCGATGCCGCCCTTAAGGCCTCTATAGCTAGAGTTGAGATGGCAACAAATGAAGTAGAAAACCTTAAAATCAAAGCACCGTTTGATGGCTTTATTGAAGATATTTTCTTAGAACCAGGAGATTTGATTGCACCCACAACCCCTTGTGCAAAAATTATGAAGCTTGATCCAATGGTAATTACAGGTGAAGTCACAGAAAAAAATGTTGACCAAGTCAATTTAAATCAAAATGTAAATATCAAGTTACTTGATAATAAAGAAGTTTCTGGCGTAATAAGTTTTATAAGTAAAAGCGCTAATCCAAGTACAAGAACTTATAAAATTGAAGCTATGATTGAAAACAGTAATGGTAAGATAAGAGAAGGCTTGTCAGCAGATATGTTTGTTCCATTGAGAGAAGTCATAGCTCATCTAATACCTTCATACTTAATATCACTAAATGATGAAGGTGATCTTGGAATAAAAATCCTTAGCGATAACAGAGTTCAGTTTACGGAAATACAAATCGTGGAAGATACAATCGCTGGTTTATGGGTAACAGGATTACCTAAAAATGTAACTATTATAACTGTAGGCCAGGAATACGTTATTAATGGCCAAGAAGTAAAAGTTCAAATGTTAAATTAAATGATTGATTTCTTAGTTGATAGAAAAAGAACTGCCATAGCGTTGTTGATAGTTCTTATATTTGCGGGAATTTTTGGAAGAATTAATATTCCAATTGAAAACGAACCAGAAATAATCATACCAGTTGTTTACGTTGGTGTTGGCTTAAGTGGCATCTCTCCCGAAGACTCAGAAAGGCTTCTATTAAAGCCCATTGAGGACGAGATTAGAAGTGTTGAAGGAATTGATGAGCTTCAAGGATTTGCATTTGAAAACTATGCAGTCACTATTGTTCAATTTGAGGCCGCTGAAACAATGAAACGGTCTATAGACAAAGTCAGAGATGCAGTAAATGATGCTAAAACGAATTTTCCAGATGGAACTAAAGAACCTATTGTAAGGGAGGTTTCCTTTGAAGATAATCCAACTATATTGCTCTCTATTAACTCCAAAACGGCATCTGAGAGGTATCTTTTAAATCTTGCTCAAGAAATAAAAAAAGAACTTGAATTGATACCTTCAATATTCGAAGCTGAGTTAGCTGGAGCAAGAGAAGAACAACTTGAAGCCATTTTGAATCGTTCTCAAATGGAGAACTATAATATTTCATTCACCGAAATTATTAATTCGGTTGCTAACAATAATCAAGTTGTAACAGCAGGGGAAATAGAAACAGGGCAAGGACAATTTGCGGTGAACGTTCCTGGATTATTTGAAACTGCAAGTGATGTATATGAACTTCCAATAAGATCAACTAATAATAGCTCGGTAAACCTTGCAGATATTTCAACTATAAAAAGAACGTTTAAAGACAGAGATAGTTATACAAAGGTAAATGGTGAGCCAGGAATAACTCTATTAGTTAAAAAAGGCAGAGGTCGCAATGTAATTGAAACTATTAACGAAGTTGATCAGGTTGTTCAAAAATATAAATCCAAAGTTTCGAGTGACGTCAATTTTACTTACGTGATGGATACAAGAGAGATTATGCAAAATAATGTTGACTCTCTTCAAGGCAATATCATTCTAGCAACAATTTTTGTATTATTAGTAACTATGCTTGCTCTTGGTGTACGTTCATCACTCATTGTTGGTTCAGGCATACCAGTATCAATATTAATTTCTTTATTTGTTATGTACGTACTTGGTTATGATTATAATTTTATGGTTATTTTTGGTATTTTGGTTGCTTTAGGAATGCTTATTGATGGATCCTTAGTTGTAGTTGAATTAGCCGATAGAAAAATGTTAGAGGGTTTTGACAAACAAAAAGCTTACACATATTCAGCAAAAAGGATGTTTTGGCCAATTGTCGCTTCCGCTGCAACAACACTAGCTGTATTTATTCCTTTATTTTTTTGGCCTGGGGTCAGTGGTCAGTTTATGAAAGTCTTACCTATAACTGTATTTGTAGTTCTATTTATCGCACTAATATTTAGTTTAATGTTTGTGCCGGTTATTGGAAGTGTAGTTGGTAAACCGTCTAATGCATCAGCAAAGGCATTTAGAAAGCTTGGATCAGATCAAAGTTTCAATCTTAGAGAAACTTCTGGATATATAGGACTATATGTTAAATTTTTAGAAAAACTGCTAAGAAAACCAATTGTAACCCTTCTTGCTGTGTCTTTTGCATTATTTGTCATAATTACTAGTTTCTTAAATTTTGGTAAGGGTATGATTTATTTCTCCACAGGTGATCCATATTTTGGAAAAATACAAATTTTTGCTCGGGGTAACCTTTCATTAAATGAAATAAACAAATTAACTAATGACGTAGAATTAATTGTTAATGAAAAGAAAGGTATTAAAAATTATTTTTTGCAAACTGGAAGGTTTAGCAACATGGGACCAGGTGGTGGTGGAAATACTGATGACTTAATAGCAACTGCGTACTTCGAGTTCATAGATCGGGATAAGAGAGAAAATGGTCACAAAATTATTGCACAATTAAGAGAAGACTTTAAATCTATAAAAGGAATAAAAATTGAAATATCAGAAGAGTCTGGTGGTCCGCCAGTTGGTAAAGATATTCAGATTAGAATTACAGGTCCTACAAGTGATAGTCTTTTAAACATTACGAGAGATATCCGTGACTTTATTGATAATAATATAAATGGTTTAGTTGGCATTGAAGACACTTTGCCTATTCCTCTAGTTGACTGGGAATTAAACATTGATAAACCAAAAGCTGCTCAATTTGGTGCTGATATTTTCACGATTGGTAAAGCAGTGAGTTTAGTTACAAATGGAGTAATGATTGGAAAGTATCGACCAAATGATGTTGATGATGAATTAGAAATTTATGTTAGGTATGCTGACAATGAAAGATCCATTGACCAACTAGATAATATTATGATTGAAACTCGTTCAGGACAGATACCAATAAGTAACTTTGTTGAAAAAAATCCAAAAAATAACTTAAGCTATATTAGAAGATTTGATGCTAAAAATGTAATGTACATAAAAGCAAATACAGAAGAAGGAGTAATAGCCACGAATGTAGTTAAGGATATTCAGTCCTGGATAAGCAGTCAAAATTACCCTTCTTACATAAATGTAGATTTTGGGGGAGAAAATGAGGAACAGGCTGACTCTATGAAATTTGTGAGTCAAGCATTTATAATTTCAATTCTTATAATGGCTGCACTATTAGTTACACAATTCAACAGTTTTTATCAAAGTTTTATTATTCTAACTGCCGTAATAATGAGTACTGCTGGTGTTTTCTTTGGTCTTTTAGTTTTAAACCAGCCTTTCTCTGCCATTATGCATGGTGTAGGGGTGGTTTCCTTAGCTGGTATTGTCGTAAATAATAATATTATTCTTATTGATGCTTATAACTTTGTGCGAGAGAAAGATAACGACAATTTATTTAATAGTATTTTAAAAGCTTGTGCACAGAGACTAAGGCCAATATTTCTAACTACAATAACTACTATGCTTGGTTTGTTACCATTAGCTTTGAATTACAGTATCGATCCGATTTCAAGGACCATAGAATATGACTCAAATGTAAGTGGTTTTTGGACACCTCTTGCGCAGTGTATTGTCTACGGATTATCATTTTCTGCATTCCTTACTCTAATAGTAACACCGTGTCTTTTAATTTTACCACATCACGTTAGGTTGATTTTCT
>CABZNM010000007.1 GCA_902527075.1 uncultured Pelagibacteraceae bacterium | reverse complement strand
TACGTTTAATGAGTGACTTGGTTGTTATAGGCAAAATAAGTTCAGCAAGAGGTCTTAAAGGGCAATTTAAAATTATTTCTTATACTAAGAACGCTGAAGATATATTTAATTATGGTCCAATAACGATTGGAGACAAATACATAGACGTACAGCTCAGTAAAGTAAGTACATCAAAAAATTTACTTATTGCATCTGTCCATGAAATCGATACCAGAGAAAAAGCTGAAGATATTATTAATAATAATATTACAGTTAAGAACCATAAATTCCCCGAAATATCTGAAGATGGGCAATATTATTATTACCAAATAAAGAGTATGAAGGTTATAGATGAAAGTTGTAAGATAATTGGAGAAGTTATGAACATAGCCAATTATGGTGCAAATGATGTAATAGAAATTATCGATAAAAATAAAAAAACTTTTTTCATTCCATACTCAAAGTATGTAATTGATGAAGTTGATGTAAAAAATAATGTTCTGAAAGTAAAAAATATAAGTGATTATCAATAATGAGTGCATACAAAGTTAAAATCATTACATTATTCCCTGAAATTTTCCCAGGTGTATTAGGCATAGGAAATGTAGGCAGATCACTTAAAAATAAAATTTGGTCTTTAAAAACCATAAATCCAAGGAAGTATGCTAAAGGCATTCATAAGTCTGTAGATGGTACAACAGCAGGAGGAGGACCAGGGATGATTTTAAAGCCTGAAATGTTAAGCAAGGCTATTTCGGAAAGTTACAAAGGCATAAAAAATAAATCAGACTACCCACTGCTATATTTAAGTCCACGCGGAAAACGTATATCACAAAAGCAGGTTCAAAACTTAAGTAAAAAAAAAGGGGTGATAATGATATGTGGTAGATACGAAGGCATAGATCAGAGAGTTTTGGATTATCATAATATTGAGGAAGTGAGCATTGGTGATTTTATTCTTGCAGGTGGTGAGGTTGCATCCCAGGCGGTAGTTGAATCAATCATTAGATTATTGCCGGGGACTCTTGGAGATGTTTCATCAAAAGACTTAGAGTCATTTTCAAATAATTTATTAGAATATCCTCAATACACGCGTCCAAAAAAATGGAAAAATATTAAGATTCCTGAGGTTTTATTAAGTGGACACCATAAAAAAATCACAAAATGGAGGCTTGAAATGGCAGAAAAAATCACAAAAAAGAATCGACCTGATTTATGGAAAAACTACAAAAAAAACAAGACATTATCAAAATAAAGTATTAAAACACCCATCGAGGTTACCAATGAACATTCTAGAACAATTTGAAAAAGATCAGATTAAAACACTTATCAAAGGCAAGAAAATTCCTCAGTTTCATCCAGGTGATACTGTTAGAGTAAATGTAAAGGTTACTGAGGGTACTCGAGAGAGAGTTCAGGGTTTTGAGGGCGTTTGTATAGCTAAAAGAAATCGAGGTTTAAGTTCTTGTTTTACAGTAAGAAAAATCTCCTTTGGTGAAGGCGTTGAAAGAGTATTCCCATTATTTAGTCCTTCAATTGAGTCGATAACAGTAGTTAGAAGTGGACAGGTGAGACGTGCAAAGCTTTACTACTTAAGAGAATTGACTGGAAAGAAAGCTCGTATCGTAGAGCGAATAAGGAAAAAACAACCTGATCTTGCAAGTTTATATGGCGTTGAAGAAGATGAAGTTGAGACTGCTGAAGCTCTGGGCGATGCGCCCGATGATGAAAATGAAATATTAGAACAGAAAGAGCCAAATGAAGCATCTACTGACGCAGAGCAAAAACAGGAAGCTTCACAGACAGAAACAAGTGAAGAAACTCCTAAAAATGTTGAAGAAAATAAAGAATAATTTTTCTTTTCTAAATTTTCATTTAATAATTATTAGTAGGTATGAATAGTCCAAAGACGATATACGATAAAATATGGCAAGACCATCTAGTTTCAGACAATGACGATGGCACTTCTATATTATATATCGACAGACATCTTGTCCACGAAGTCACAAGCCCTCAAGCATTTGAAGGACTCAAAATAGCTAATAGAAAAGTCAGAAGACCTGAGTTTACACTAGCAACTGCCGATCACAATATTCCGACCATCGACAGAGACAAAGGCATAGATGATCCAGAGTCGAAACTTCAAGTTGAAACTCTAGAGGCAAATTGCGACGAACACGGCATTACATTTCTTTCAATGGCTGATCAAAGACAAGGAATAGTTCATATTATAGGACCTGAACAAGGCTTTACTCAGCCAGGCATGACCATTGTTTGTGGAGATAGTCATACTTCAACTCATGGGGCTTTTGGTGCATTAGCATGGGGAATTGGAACTTCTGAAGTTGAACATGTACTTGCAACCCAGACATTAATTCAAACAAAAGCAAAAAATATGAATATCCAAATCAATGGTAAGCTTCCTGTGGGTGTCACAGCAAAAGATGTAGTTTTGAAGATTATACAAACTATTGGTACTGCAGGTGGAACAGGTTACGTTATTGAATATAGTGGTGAAGTCATAAAGTCATTGTCTATGGAAGGAAGGATGACAGTCTGTAACATGTCCATAGAAGCTGGAGCTCGAGCAGGTTTGATTAGTCCAGACAGAACAACAGTTGAATACTTAAAAAATAGACCTTTCTCTCCATCTGAGGTTAACTTTGACTCAGCTTCTGATTATTGGTTATCTCTCGCTTCTGATGATGGAGCTCAATATGACAAAGTAATTAAAATTGTTGCAGATGAAATTGTACCGCAGGTTACTTGGGGAACAAGTCCTGAAGATGTGGTATCAATAAATGGTAACGTTCCAGATCCTGCAAAAATATCAGATTCTGAAAAGCAAAAATCTGTGTCCAGAGCGCTTGAATACATGGGACTAGAACCAAATACAAATATGACAGATATAAAAATTGATAAGGTTTTCATAGGATCTTGCACTAACGGCCGTATTGAGGATTTACGCGCAGTATCGAAAATTGCTGATGGTAGGAAAGTTGCAGAACATGTGAATGCCATAATAGTTCCAGGATCTGGACTGGTGAAAAAACAAGCTGAAAAAGAGGGCTTAGATAAAATTTTCATTCAATCAGGATTTGAATGGAGAGATCCAGGCTGCTCAATGTGTCTTGCTATGAATGCAGATAAGCTTAGGCCAAAAGAAAGGTGCGCTTCTACATCGAATAGAAATTTTGAAGGTAGACAAGGTCGAGGAGGAAGAACTCATTTAATGAGTCCAGCAATGGCTGCAGCCGCAGCTATCAAAGGTAAATTGTCAGATTGTAGAGAATTTTAATGGAAAAATTTAAAACTATACAAAGTAATGCAATACCGTTACCGATGGTGAACGTTGATACTGACATGATCATTCCTAAACAGTTTTTAAAAACCATTAAAAGAACTGGTTTAGGTAAAAATCTTTTTTATGAATTAAGATATGATGAAAATGATAAAGAAATAAAGTCTTTTGTTTTGAATCAAGATGAATACAAAGATTCAAAGATCTTAATAACAGGAAAAAACTTTGGCTGTGGGTCATCAAGGGAACACGCTCCTTGGTCTATAGCTGATTATGGTATTAAATGTATCATTGCGTCAAGTTATGCTGACATATTTTATAACAACTGTTTTAAGAATGGCATTCTACCCATTAAGCTCAAAGATGAGGACATTGAGGTACTGCTTTCTGCTGCTGAAAACAGTCTTAACTTCACAATTGATCTTGAGAATCAAAAAATTAGTTATATTGAAAATAATACACAAAAAGAAATGCCTTTTGAATTAGATGAAGCAAAGAAGAACTGTTTGCTTCAGGGGTTGGATGATATTGGAATGACACTCAACAAAGTAAGTCATATTTCTTTTTTCGAAGAGAAACAAAAATCAAGTAACCCATGGCTTTATAGTCAGACAATAAAATGACAAATACATATAAATTATTGGTCTTACCTGGAGATGGTATCGGACCAGAAGTAATGAATGAAGCACTTAAGATATCTCACTGCATAAGTGAGTTAAGTGGAATTAATTTTATTATTGAAGAAGATGAAATAGGTGGAGCTGCTTATGATAAGTATGGCTCCCCACTTGCTGATGAAACTCTTAAAAAAGCTCTTTCATCTGATGCAGTAATGTTAGGTGCAGTGGGTGGACAAAAGTGGGATGATTTAGAATTTAAATTGAGACCTGAGCAAGGATTGTTAAAAATAAGAAAAGAGTTAGATTTATTTGCTAACTTACGTCCAGCGCTTTGTTTTGACTCAATGGTTGAAGCTTCATCACTCAAACCTGAATTAGTTTCAGGTTTGGACATTATGATTGTACGCGAATTAACTGGAGGAATTTATTTTGGTGAGCCAAGAGGGATTGAACAATTACCAGACGGTTCTAGAAAAGGAATTAATACTCAATCCTATACTACAAGTGAAATTAGAAGAGTTGCAAGAATAGCTTTTGAGTTAGCAAAGAAAAGAAGTGGAAACGTCACTTCATGCGAAAAATCAAATGTTATGGAGTCAGGTATCTTATGGAGAGAAGAGGTAAGTTATATTCATGAAAAAGAGTTTAAAGACATCAATCTTTCTCATATGTATGCAGATAATTGCGCTATGCAATTAGTAAGAAATCCTAAACAATTTGATGTAATTGTAACAGATAATTTATTTGGTGATATTTTATCGGACGAAGCAGCCATGTTAACTGGCTCTTTAGGAATGCTACCTTCAGCATCACTTGGAGAAATAGACTCAAATGGTATGAGGAAATCTTTATATGAGCCGGTTCACGGATCAGCTCCTGATATATCGGGAAAAGGGATTGCTAATCCAATTGCAACAATCTTAAGTTTTGCTATGTGTTTAAAGTACTCTTTTAATATGGATGCTGAGTTTGATATTGTTAATAATTCAGTGAATAAAGTACTGTCAGATGGATATAAAACAGTGGACTTGATTGGTGATGACAAAAAGAATCTTTCTACTTCAGAAATGGGTGACCAAATAGCAAGTGAAATAAGAAAGAATTTTAATTAATGAGTATAAATATAGCAGTTGTTGGAGCTACTGGAAATGTTGGAAGGGAAATGTTAGCAATCCTTGCTTCAAAAAAATTTGACTCAAAAAATATTTTTCCAGTTGCATCATCTAGAAGTGAAGGTTCACAAGTTGACTTCGGTCATGATCAATTAACAGTTGAGTCCTTAGAAAAATTTGATCCCTCAAAAGTTCAAATTGCTTTATTTTCAGCTGGTGGTAGCACTGCTGATGAATGGGCTCCAAAATTTGCAGAAAAGAACTGCATTGTTATTGATAATTCAAGTAATTTCAGAATGCATAATGATGTCCCACTGATTGTGCCAGAAGTAAATCCAGAAGCCTTAAAAGATTTTAAAAATAGAAATATAATTGCTAATCCAAATTGCTCTACCATACAAATGGTGGTTGCTTTGAAGCCACTTCATGATTTGTGTAAAATAAAAAAGGTAATTGTATCGACATATCAATCTGTTTCTGGTGCAGGTAAAACAGGTATGGATGAATTATTTGATCAAACAAAAAATTTATTTTCTGATGAAATAAAAGATAATCTTAAGTTTACAAAACCAATTGCTTTTAATGTTATCCCACACATAGATAAGTTCATGGAAAATGGGTACACAAAAGAAGAACAAAAAATGAGTGAAGAAACAAATAAAATACTTGATCAAGATATAAGGGTAAGCGCAACCTGTGTTCGTGTTCCAGTTTTTATAGGACACTCTGAGGCAATATCTATCGAATTTGAAAATTATGTCTCTGTCGAAGATGCAAGACTAGCTATTGAAAATGCAGATGGATGCACTCTTCTTGATGAAAGAGAAGATGGTGGATATGTTACTCCAAAAGAATGTGCGGGAAATGATGATACTTACATTTCAAGAATCAGAAAAGATACTGCTTTAGAAAATGGACTATCCATCTGGGTCGTTTCCGATAATCTGAGAAAAGGTGCAGCTCTGAATACTATTCAAATTGCCGAAATGCTGATAAATGACTATTTAAACAAATGAGAAATGACGTTAGAAAACCAAGAAGAAGTGTCTTATATGTTCCTGGATCAAATCAGAAGGCATTAGACAAGAGCGCCTCACTCGATGTAGACGCGCTTATTTATGATTTGGAAGACTCTGTATCCTTAAGCGCTAAAAGTGATGCGAGAAGTGCAATTATTGAATTAGTCAACTCTGGACTTAATAAAAATAAAGAACAAGTTGTAAGAATTAATTCTCAGGATACTGAAGAAGGAAAAAAAGATTTGGAAATTTTTAAAAAGTGCCAGCCTGATGCGGTCTTAATACCAAAGATAAATGATGCAAAAGATATTTTAAATTTTGAAAAACATCTTCCATCTAAAGATATTAAAATATGGGTGATGATGGAAACGGCTCTATCTATTGTAAACGCATACGAAATTGCTAAGTCAACAAATTCTCTAAAATGCTTTGTGATGGGGACCAATGACCTATCTGCAGAGCTCGGATTAGACGAAGATCTAAAGCGTACCGCGCTGGTAACTAGTTTTGAAAAGTGTATGATGGCATCCAAAGCATTTAAACTGTCTATTCTCGACGGCGTTTTCAACGACATAAGAGATCCAAATGGATTTGAGGAAGAATGTATATATAGTCATGGCCTCGGATTTGATGGCAAGACTCTCATTCATCCTGGCCAGATTCAGATTTGTAATAAAATATTCACACCAACCATAGAACAATTAGAAAAAGCAAAAAAGATTGTTGGTGCATTCAATGAAGCTCGAGAGAAAGATCCCAATGTGGGTGTTATTGTAGTTGACGGAAATCAAATAGAAGAGCTTCATGTCGCGCATGCGCAAAGAATTCTTAATGCTGAAGATCTAGTAGTAAAAGTGTCAGAGGAAAATACTGAGCAAGCATCAGATATTTCAAAAGGTCAGAGTAAATTTAGTGTTGGCAATTTCTTTGAAGATTTCTATATAGATCAACTCATTAAGCACGCAACACCTCGCACTATTACAACTGGTGATAGCGCATTGTATACCGCTTTATATGGATCAAGATTTGCACTGCATTCTTCGAAAGAATTTGCAAAAAATTTAAATTATAATGTCTCACCTGTAGACGATTTTTTACTTTTTAATGTAGCTTTTGGAAAAACTGTTCCAGATATATCTCTGAACGCTATCGCAAATCTTGGTTACTCAGAATGTAAATTTTTAAAACCTGCTTTTCCAGGTGATACAATAAATTCAGAGTCAAAAGTGATAGGGATTAAAGAAAATTCAAATGGTGAAACAGGTACTGTCTACGTACATTCAACTGGCTTTAATCAAAGAAAGGAGAAAGTAATTGACTATAAGAGATGGGTTATGGTTCGAAAAAAAAATCAGGGCCTAACAGGTTTTAACCCAACAGTTCCTAAAATTAAAACCGAATTATCAAATGAAGAGATTAAACAAATTTCTCTAAGCTATGACTTTAATTGTCTGAATTACGATTTTGTAGCAGCCGGTTCAAGTCTTTGTTATGAAGATTATGATATTGGTGAAAATATCAATCATATAGATGGCATAACAGTTGAGGAGTCTGAACACATGCTAGCTACAAAACTTTATCAAAATAATGCTAAGGTGCATTTTAATCAGTTTGTAGAGAAGACTGGTCGATTTGGGAAAAGAATTGTTTATGGCGGTCATGTAATAAGTTTGACAAGAGCAATTTCTTTTAACGGTCTTTCAAATGCATTTAAAGTAATAGGTATTAATGGAGGCACTCATGCTTCACCCTGTTTTGCAGGTACTACAGTATTTGCCTGGAGTCAGATAATTGACAAAATTGAAATTTCAGACTTTTTAGGTGCAATGAGAATTGTTACTAATGGCATCGGTGATGCGCATCCAAACCAGTTTCAAGGAAAAGATGAAAAAGGCAAGTTCAACAAGAACGTTTTACTAAGCCTTGATTATTGGGTTCTAATTCCAAGAAAAAAATAAAAATTTCATAGAAATTATATTATTTGATATAATAAGATATACTAATGACTAATCCATTGTCACCACATTTGCAGGTTTATAGATGGCAGTTAACATCTGTTCTTTCAATTCTTCATAGAATAACAGGTGTAGTTACTTCATTAGGTAGCTTGTTACTTGTTCTTTACATGATCTCATTTGCTTTAAGTAGGGAACTTTTTGATTTTATAAATTTTGTTTTTAATAATCTTCTTGGTAGAACAATTCTTATTGGTCTAACATTTTCGGTGCTATTCTATTTTTCTGCATGTCTAAAACATTTGTTCTGGGACTCAGGGTATGGCTTGGACCTAATTACTGCCAAATTGACAGGATGGATTACAGTTTTTGTGTCAGGTTTATTGACCATTGTAGTCTGGTTTATTATTTATGGTGTCATTTAGAATGTTTAATTCTGCCAAAAATACCTGGAAATTCCATAGATACACCACCATTGCTCTTATACCAATGATCGCTTATCTATTTTTTAAGATCATCCAGTTTTCATATATGACTTATGATGAGATATTGCTTGATCTAAATAGTACTTGGTCCTTTCTCTTTATATTGATATTCACAGTCTTGGGGTTATTTCATATGTATACGGGGGTACACGAAATTATGGAAGATTACATACATGATGAGACTATTAAGAGAGCTTCTGAAATTTCAATTTTAATCTTTTTAGGGGGCATCTTTAGTATGACTTGTTTATCTCTGAGTTTAATAATATTGAGCTGATTAATGAGTTACGAAATTGAATATCATGATTATGACGTTGTTGTAGTTGGTGCTGGCGGTTCAGGACTACGTGCAACTGTAGGTGCAGTTGAGAACGGATACAAAACTGCATGTATTTCAAAAGTGTTTCCAACAAGAAGTCATACAGTTGCTGCTCAAGGAGGTATTTCAGCCGCACTTGGAAATATGGGTGATGATGACTGGCGATGGCACATGTACGATACTGTCAAAGGATCTGACTGGCTAGGTGACCAAGATGCTATCGAGTATCTTTGTAAAAATGCTCCAAAAGCAGTTCTTGAATTAGAAAACTACGGAGTACCATTTAGTAGAACTGAAGATGGAAAAATTTATCAAAGAGCTTTTGGAGGAATGACAAAAAATTATGGTGAAGGCACCGCTCAAAGAACTTGTGCAGCAGCAGATAGAACCGGCCATGCAATCATTCACACACTTTATGGCCAATCTCTTAAACATGATGTTGATTATTACATTGAATATTTTGTTTTAGATTTACTGATGGTAGACGGGGAATGTAGAGGAGTTGTTGCTTGGTGCTTAGAGGATGGAAAACTTCATGTGTTTAAATCAAAGCAAGTCGTTCTTGCAACTGGTGGATATGGACGTGTTTATTTCTCAGCTACATCTGCCCATACATGTACAGGTGATGGTAATGCAATGGTTTTAAGAGCTGGATTACCTCTTCAAGATATGGAGTTTGTTCAATTTCATCCAACTGGTATTTATGGAGTAGGATGCCTCATAACTGAAGGAGCTAGAGGTGAAGGTGGGTATTTAGTTAACAGTGAGGGTGAGAGATTTATGGAACGTTATGCTCCTTCAGCCAAGGACCTTGCATCAAGAGATGTGGTTTCGAGGTCAATCACTAAAGAAATTATTGAGGGACGTGGCGTTGGTAAAGAAAAGGATCATGCCTTTCTGCATTTAGACCATATAGACTCTGATATTCTGGAAGAAAGACTCCCTGGTATTTCTGAGTCTGCTAAGATTTTTGCTGGGGTTGATGTAACGAAGCAACCGATTCCAATCATTCCAACTGTACATTATAACATGGGAGGTATTCCAACCAATTTCCATGGTGAAGTTATGAATCTGGTAAACGGAGATGAGTCAGTCGTCCCAGGTTTAATGGCAGTAGGTGAGGCTGCTTGTGTAAGCGTGCATGGTGCGAATAGACTTGGATCGAATTCACTTATTGACCTTGTGGTTTTTGGAAAAGCTGCTGCTGACAGAATTAATGATACTACAAAAAAAGATACTCCCAATAAAGATGTCCCTCAGTCAGTTATTGATGAAGTAATAGCAAGATTCGACCGTGTAAGAAACACTGAAGGTGATATTTCAACTTCTGATTTGAGGGATCAGATGCAAAAAGTAATGCAAAAGCATTGTGCTGTATTTAGAGATGATGACATAATGTCAGAAGGGAAAAAATTAATCGAAGAAACATGGTTAAATTCTGAGAATATTAAAATTAAAGATAAATCTTTAGTATGGAATACAGATCTACTAGAAACACTTGAATACAAGAACTTAATTGCTCAAGCAGTTGTGACAATGAATTCTGCTCTTAACAGAAAAGAGAGCCGTGGGGCTCATGCTAGAGAAGATTTTCAAGAAAGAGATGATGCAAACTGGATGAAACATACTCTTTCGTGGTTAGATGACAAAGAGTGTAGTCTGGATTATAGATCAGTGCATGAATACACTTTATCAAATGAAGCTAAATATATTGAACCAAAAGCTAGGGTTTACTAATGGTTCAATTTCACCTTCCAGATAACTCTAAACTTACAAAAGGTGAATATTTTCAAACAAAAGAGTCTTCTAAAAACATAAAAAAATTTCAAATCTACAGGTGGTCACCTGAAGATGATAAAAATCCTCGTATGGATACATATGAAGTCGATCTAGATACATGTGGACCAATGATCTTAGATGCTGTTATGAAAATTAAAAATGAAACTGATTCTTCCCTTACCTTTCGTAGATCTTGCAGAGAAGGTATTTGTGGTTCATGTGCAATGAATATAGACGGCACTAACACATTAGCATGTACCAAAGCTATTTCAGATGTAAAAGGAGACGTCAAAATTTATCCTTTACCCCATATGCCTGTGATAAAAGATTTAGTGACTAACTTGAAGAGTCTCTATAAGCAGTTGAAGTCAATTAAACCATGGCTTCACAGAAAAAATAACGAACAATCTGAGAGTGAAAACATACAATCAAGAGATGAGAGAGCCAAGCTTGATGGTCTCTATGAGTGTATTTTATGTGCGTGTTGTTCTACGTCATGTCCAAGTTATTGGTGGAATAGTGACAAATACTTAGGTCCAGCAGTATTACTCCAATCTTACAGATGGTTGCAAGATAGTAGAGATGAAGAAAGAAAAGAAAGGCTTAAAGAATTAGATGATACATTTAAAGTTTATCGTTGCCATTCAATCATGAATTGTACTCAAGCTTGTCCTAAGGGACTTAATCCAGCTAAAGCTATTGCTGGTATTAAGCAAATGATCGCTCAACAATAAAGTAATCAAACATTCAACCTCTGTGTTAATTTATTATTTCAAGATTGATGGACAAAAAGCGAGGGGAAATATCTTAAGAAATGCTGATTGCCCATCATTAGAATTATAAATAAACAGCAATCTACATATTTAAACTACAGATAAACTGCCAAATTGACATACACCTAGAAACTAATATCTCTTCTCTATTTTTACGACAAAGCTTCCACCGTGCCAACTTTCTTCGATGTATTTTATTTGGTGACTACTTTCAGACCAGTATTGAAACTCTTTTCTAATTTGACCACTCTTACCAGTTATAACTTCTACCTTGTTTATATTTTGAGTATAGGCTTCATAAATGAAATCTGTAAATTCATTATAAGCTTCTTCAAGAGTGAATCCGTGAAGGTCTAGTTTCCTCATATTTTGATCATTGCTATCAATAATAATTAATTTACAATAATTTTCATTCTATGAAAAAAATTAATCATTTTATTAACGGTAAAGAGTATATAAGTAAATCAGGTCGATTTGGTGATATTTTTAATCCTACAAGTGGAGAAAAAACTGGCTCAGTAAGCTTTGCCAATAAAGATGATGTTGCCTTAGCGATACAAAATGCGTCAGAAGCTCAAAAGACATGGGCTACAACACCTCCTTTAGCAAGGTCTCGAGTAATGTTTAAATTCAAAGAATTAATTTTAAGAGACATGGATAAGCTTGCTTTAGAATTAACAAACGAACACGGCAAAATATTAAGTGACTCAGTAGGATCATTAACTCGTGGTATGGAAGTGGTTGAATTTGCATGTGGAATACCTCATCTTTTAAAAGGAGAATTTTCAGAAAATGTTGGAACTGAAATTGACAGCTGGAGCACAAGACAACCTCTAGGTGTTTGTGTTGGTATATCACCCTTTAATTTTCCAGCTATGGTTCCAATGTGGATGTTTGTAATGTCAATCGCTTGTGGAAACTCTTTCATTTTGAAACCAAGTGAAAAAGATCCGACTGTTCCGTATATGATGGGTGACATTTTAAAAGAAGCTGGACTACCCGATGGAATTTTCAATGTTGTAAATGGTGATAAAGAGGCTGTTGACTTATTGATAACTGACCCAAAAGTCGAGTCTGTTAGTTTTGTTGGATCGACCCCTGTGGCAGAATATATTTATCATACATCATCCAAACACAATAAAAGAGTGCAGTCACTTGGTGGTGCTAAAAATCACATGGTAGTAATGCCTGATGCTGACCTAGACCAAGTTGTTGATGGATTAATAGGAGCTGGTTATGGCTCTGCTGGAGAAAGGTGCATGGCTTTATCAGTTGCGGTTGCAGTAGGAGATGTAGGAGATAGATTAATAAAAAAATTAACACCGCGTGTACAATCTTTAAAAGTTGGTCCTGGTACAGATCCTGAAGTAGAAATGGGCCCACTCATTAGTAAACAACACTTAGAAAAAGTAACTTCATTTGTTGATAAAGGCGTGCAAGAAGGTGCTGATTTGTTAGTTGATGGAAGGTCAATTAGTTTACAAGGTTATGAAAATGGATATTTTATAGGTGGCTGTCTCTTCGATAATGTTCAAGACAATATGAGAATCTATAAAGAAGAAATCTTTGGTCCGGTGATGTCAGTTGTAAGAAAACCGACTTTTAGTGACGCACTAGATCTAGTAAATGGTCATGAGTTTGGAAACGGAACAACGATATATACTAGAGATGGAGATACCGCTAGGGCATTTGCTAATCAGTGTAAAATTGGAATGGTTGGAGTGAATGTTCCAATTCCTGTTCCAATGGCATTTCATAGTTTTGGTGGCTGGAAAAGATCTTTATTTGGTGACCACGCAATGCATGGAATGGATGGAGTTAGGTTCTTTACGAGATTAAAAACTGTTACTTCAAGATGGCCGACAGGCATAAGACAAGGGGCTGAATTTACAATACCAACTATGAAATAATATCTTGATTTAAAATACCTAGAAGTTAATTTACGAAACTTAAATACCCACATGCAAAATAAAAAAATATCATTAATTGGAGCAGGTCAGATAGGTGGTACTCTTGCTCATTTAGCTGCAATAAAAGAATTAGGTGATGTCGTGCTTTTTGATCTTGTTGCGGGTTTAGCAAAAGGTAAGGCTTTAGACATAGCTCAATCCTCAGCAATAGATGGTTTTAATACTTCACTGATGGGCACAGACGATTATGCAGATACTGAAAATTCAGATGTGATTATTATTACAGCAGGTGTTCCACGAAAACCAGGGATGACTCGAGATGATCTGTTGTCTACTAACTTAAAAATTATTAAACAAGTTGCTGATGGCATTAAAGATACTTCACCAAATGCCTTCGTAATCTGTATTACGAATCCATTGGATGTAATAGTTATGGCACTTCAGAAATATTCAGGAATACCAGAAAACAAGGTAATTGGTATGGCTGGTGTTTTAGACACATCAAGATTTAAATATTTTTTATCCCAGGAATTAAATTTACCTATTTCGGAAATTGATGCATTTGTACTTGGTGGTCATGGCGATACGATGGTGCCCTTTCCAAATAAAACATTTATAAGTGGAAAACCACTAAGTGAATTTATAGACAATGGAAAGATTTCTCATCAAAGAGTAGAAGAAATTATTAACAGAACAAGATCGGGGGGCGCTGAAGTTGTTAAATTATTGGAAACTGGATCTGCCTTTTATGCACCAGCCGCTTCTGGAATTGAAATGGCAGAGTCTTACTTAAAAGATCAAAAGAAGGTACTTCCTTGTGCTGCTTACTTAAATGGTCAATATGGACAAAATAACATTTATGCTGGTGTTCCTGTGAAAATAGGCTCAGGCGGAATTGAAGAAGTAATTGAAGTTAGTCTCGATGAAGATGAAAAAAAGAATTTTGATGTTTCAATTAATGCAGTAAAAGAATTACTTGATGCTGCAATGAAAATTGATCCACACTTAAAATAGAAAAATGAACATACATGAACACCAGGCAAAAGATTTATTTAGGGAATACAATATCCCTGTTTCTTCTGGTGAAGTTGCTTATCAAAAAAATGAAATTGAAAATATCGTAAATAAAGTTGATGGACCTATTTGGGTAGTTAAGGCTCAAATTCACGCTGGTGGAAGAGGTAAAGGTGGTGGTGTTAAAGTTGTGGATTCTTCTGAAAAAGCTATTGAAGAGGCTAAAAGAATGTATGACATGAATTTAATCACTCCACAAACGGGGCCCTGTGGAAGAATAGTAAAAAGGATTTATATTGAGCATGGCTCAGACATTGAAAAAGAACTTTATTTGTCATGTTTAGTAGATAGAGCTACCAGTAAAGTGGCGTTTATTGTATCAAAAATGGGTGGAATGGATATTGAAGCTGTTGCAGAAGATACACCTGAAAATATTACTACAGTTATTATCGAGCCATCGATTGGAGTAAGCGAGAAAAATATAAATGAAATGTTCAATGCGCTTGAAATTAGTGAAGCTCAGAGTGAACAGTTCTCTCAACTTGTTAAAAATTTGTATCAATTTTTTATTGAAAAAGACGCTAGTTTAGTTGAAATAAATCCTCTTATAGTTACCACTGAAAAAAAACTTCTTTGCCTGGACGCAAAAGTAAATTTTGACGAAAATGCACTTTTTAAACACCCTGAGATTGAGAATTTAAGAGATCCTAATGAAGAAGATATTCATGAACAAGAAGCCTCCAAACATGATCTAGCTTATATAAAGCTTGATGGCAACATTGGCTGCATGGTCAATGGTGCTGGTTTAGCGATGGCCAGTTTAGATATTATTAAACTATACGGAGGTGAGCCCGCAAACTTTCTAGACGTTGGTGGGGGAGCTTCAAAAGAGAAAGTAACTAATGCTTTTAAAATTATACTTTCTGACAAGGGAGTTAAAGGTATTTTAGTCAATATATTTGGTGGCATCATGCGATGTAACATCATTGCGGAAGGAATAATCGCAGCAGCAAAAGAATTAGAAATTTCAGTGCCACTTGTTGTTCGATTAGAGGGTACCAATGTTGAAGAAGGAAAGGCAATTCTTGAAAAATCAGATGTTGACGTAATTGCTGCAAATGATTTAGATGATGCTGCAAAAAAAATAGTAAAGTTAGTATAGATGTCAGTTATTGTTAATAAGAATACAAAAGTTATATGTCAGGGCTTCACGGGCTCTCAAGGAACTTTTCATTCTGAACATGCCATTAAATATGGTACTCAAATGGTTGGTGGTGTTACACCTAAAAAAGGCGGATCAACTCACTTAAATCTTCCTGTATTTGATACTGTTCAAGAAGCAAAGGATAAAACAGGAGCGAATGCAAGCGTTATATATGTTCCACCAGCCTATGCAGCTAATGCAATCATTGAAGCCATGGAGAGTGAAATAGAATTAATCGTTTGCATCACGGAAGGTATTCCTGTCTTAGACATGATGAGAGTCAAAGATAAACTTGCTAGCTCAAAATCAAGACTAATTGGCCCCAACTGCCCAGGCATTATTACCCCGGATGAATGTAAAATTGGAATCATGCCTGCGCATATTCATAAAAAGGGAAGTGTTGGAATTGTTTCAAGGTCTGGAACCCTCACTTATGAGGCTGTTTATCAAACCACTATTGTGGGTATGGGTCAATCAACTTGCATCGGTATTGGTGGGGATCCAATAAACGGAACAAATTTTATTGATTGTTTAGAACTTTTCTTAAATGACCCTGAAACAGAGTCTATAATCATGATTGGTGAAATAGGAGGTTCTGCTGAAGAAGATGCTGCAGAATTTATATCACAACAAAAAATAAAAAAACCAGTGGTTGGTTTTATTGCAGGAACATCAGCACCACCAGGAAGGCGAATGGGTCACGCTGGAGCAATCGTTTCAGGAGGAAAAGGTGGTGCAGACAATAAAATAGAGGCTATGAAGAAAGCTGGTATTCATATTTCAAACTCTCCAGCGGCATTAGGTTCAACTTTACTTGAGGTCTTGAAGAATTGACATTAATGTACTTATAAAGTCAATGACAAAGATACAATCCAACGATACTTTTGAAAAAACCTCCTTCTTACACGGCACCAATACTGCTTATATAGAACAGATGTATGAAAAATTCAGAACTAATCCAAATAATATACCAAAAGATTGGAGAGAATTTTTTACGGATATTAAATCAAAACTGGATAATGAAAGCACATTAAAAGCAAGTTGGGATCAGACTTCATCTCAGATAGGGGATCAGTATTTAAACACTTTAGATGACTATAAATTTAAAGATCCTCTTACAAAAAGTGAATTCAAAAGTAGCCCTGAGTCAATAAACTATAAAGAACAAATAATAGATTCAATTAGGGCCATCAGATTGATTAGGGCATATAGAGTAAATGGGCATCTGGTTTCTAATCTAGACCCTTTAAATTTGAAAGAAGTAAGAAATTATACTGAACTTGATTACCAGAGCTATGGATTTGAAGAAAAAGATTTAGAAAAAAAAATATTTATTGATGGAAGCCTTGGATTAAATTTTGCAAAACTAGGAGAAATTATATCTTTACTAAAAGAAACTTATTGCGGTTCAATAGGAGTTGAATTTGTCCATATTCAAGATGCAATACAAAAGCAGTGGGTACAGGAAAGAATAGAAGAAGTAAGAAATAAGACTCAATTTACTCAAAAAGGAAAAAAAGCAATCTTTAATAGATTGCTAGAAGCAGAAATGTTTGAGCAATTTCTTGATAAAAAATTCATTGGAACAAAAAGGTTTGGATTAGTTGGCAGTGAGTCTGCTGTACCGGGTATTGAACAAATTATAAAACAAAGCTGTTTGGCTGGTATTGAGGAACTTTATATTGGTACTGCACATAGAGGCAGACTCACATTGCTTTCCTCTGTTATGGAAGTCCCTTTAAGGTCAATTCTTGCTAAATTTCAAGGTGGCAGCGAAGATCCAAACGAAGTTTTGGGATCAGGCGATGTAAAATATCATTTAGGCGTATCAAGTGATAGACAATTTGACGATAAAACAATTCATTTGTCACTTACTCCAAACCCTTCACATTTAGAAGCTGTAGACCCAGTTGTAGTAGGGAAAGTTAGGGCTCAACAAACATTAATGAAAGATAAGAATAATGACAGAGTTATAGGTTTACTGATTCATGGAGATGCAGCGATGGCAGGACAAGGTGTAGTTGCAGAGACATTTGCGATGTCTCAACTTAGGGGATTTAGAACTGGAGGAACAATTCATTTTGTAATAAATAATCAAATCGGATTTACTACTACACCACACTATGGCCGTTCAGCACCGTACTGTACTGAAATAGCAAAAATTATTCAGGCTCCAATTTTTCACGTTAATGGAGACGATGTAGAGGCAGTAGTGCATGTATGCCGCTTAGCGGTTGAATTTAGAAATAAATTTAAAACAGATGTTGTTGTAGATATGTTTTGCTACAGAAGATCTGGTCATAACGAAATGGATCTACCTGAATTCACTCAACCATTAATGTATCAAAAAATAAAACAGCAAACTACAACACTTAAAAAGTATGAAATGAAATTAATTGAGGATGGCTTCATAAGTCCAGAGGATGTTTTAAATTTAAAATCAAATTTTAGTAAAAAATTAAATGAAGAATTAAAACTTTCTGAGACGTATAAATCGAACAAAGCGAATTGGCTGGAAGGGACTTGGAAAGGCTTGTCAACTGCTTCGATTGATGACAGAAGAGGATCGACTTCAATTTCTGAAAAATTATTAAAAAGTATTGCAAAAGAAATTCACAAAATACCAAGTAATTTTAATGCACATAAAAGAATTAAAAAAATTTATGATGATAGACTTAATAATATATTACATAATGACTCTATTGACTGGTCGACTGCGGAATCGTTGGCATTTGCCTCGTTACTTGTTGAGGGTTTTGGTGTTAGGTTATCAGGTCAAGACTCAGGTAGAGGCACCTTTAGTCAGCGACATGCAGTTTTATATGACCAAATAAATGAAAACAGATTTGTCCCTCTCAGGCATTTTAGAGAAAAACAAGGATTTTTTGAAATAATTGATAGTTTTTTATCTGAATACGGTGTTCTTGGATTTGAATATGGTTACTCACAAGTGGATCCAAGAACATTGGTTATATGGGAGGGTCAGTTTGGTGATTTTGTTAATAATGCACAAACAATTATTGACCAGTTTATTTCCACTGGAGAGAGGAAGTGGTTGAGAATGTCTGGTATTACTCTTCTTCTTCCTCATGGCCACGAGGGACAGGGTCCAGAACATACAAGTGGGAGACTTGAGAGATTCCTTCAGCTTTGTGCTGAGGATAATATGCAAGTTGTTAACTGCACTTCTCCTGCTAACTACTTTCATGTATTAAGACGACAACTCCTGAGAGATTTTAGGAAACCATTAATAATAATGACACCAAAGTCTACGTTGAGACACAAAAAAAATGTGTCAACTTTATCTAGTTTTACAGAAGGATCTTCTTTTCATCGTATTTTAAGAAAAGAACTTTCAGCCAACGAAAAAAATCAGATAAATAGATTGATTATTTGTTCTGGAAAAATATTTTTTGAATTGCAAGATGAGATAGACAAATTTAAATTACAAAATATTCTTATACTTAGATTAGACCAGCTTTATCCTTTTCCGTATGAGGCACTCAAAGAGGAAATTGAACAATATCCAGAAGCAGATATATTTTGGGTCCAAGAAGAACCTTCAAATATGGGTGCTTATAGATTTGTAAAACACCGAATTGAGTCGGTTGCTAAATCAGTAAGAGGATATCAAGAAGAACTTTTATTTATTGGTAGAAAAGCCTCGGCTTCTCCGGCAACAGGAATCAGTTCAAGACACAGTGAAAATCAGAAAAATATAATTAATCTTGCAATCAAATCTGATAAAAAAGAAATTTATGAAAACAAGGATGGAGTATCCCTTGTAAAGTTTAAACTGCCGATTGAATAAATAATACAAAGTGTTAAATAATAATTATGGCTATTAAAATAAAGGTCCCGTCCCTCGGTGAGAGTGTTGTAGAAGCAACAATAGCTAAGTGGTACAAAAATAAAGGGGATATAGTTGAGGTTGACGAACCAATATTAGAATTAGAAACTGATAAGGTTACACTTGAGGTTCCTTCACCCTCATCGGGAGAAATTACAAATATACTGCACAATGAAGGTGATGTTGTTGAAGTAGATGCAGTATTAGGTTCAATTGATGATACAATAAAAATCTCTAAGTCTGTTAACGACCCTAAGTCTGAATCTGCTACAGCTAAAGAATTATCAAAAATAGAAGGTGAAAAGATTACTAGCAAGCCCACGTCAGCTGATATTATTACCAATAATTTAGAAATTGATGTTAAAGATCAATCACAAGTACCTAAGGAAATAAAAATTCCAAATAATAAATTATCCCCATCTGTCAGGAAGTTGGTTACAGAAAAAAATATTGATTTAGAATCTTTAGTTCCTCTTAGAGATGATGGCAGAATTACAAAAGCTGATTTTATTCAAAAAAATTTAAATAATAAACAAACCAATCCTATCCACTCTTCACAAATAAGTGATGCTTTAAATGGACACGAAGAAAGAGTTCCAATGTCTCGACTAAGACAGACAATTGCAAAACGTTTAAAGGACGCTCAAAATACTGCAGCTATCCTAACAACATTTAATGAAGTTGACATGAGCGAGATTATAAGAACAAGAAATGAACACAAAAGTTCTTTCCAAGAAAAGTATGGTGTTAAATTAGGTTTTATGTCTTTTTTTGTGAAAGCATGCATCACTGCCCTTAAAGAGGTTCCTGAAGTAAATGCAGAAATTGACAATGAAAATGTTATTTACAAGAATTACTATAATATTGGCGTAGCAGTTGGAACTGATCAAGGCCTTGTTGTTCCAGTTGTTAATAATGCTGATGGTAAATCACTTATTGAAATAGAGACAGAAATTTATAATTTAGGTAATAAAGCCAGAGAAGGTAAGCTAAGTATTTCTGATATGCAAAGAGGAACCTTTACGATCTCAAATGGTGGAGTTTATGGTTCCTTGATGTCTACTCCGATATTAAATCCGCCACAATCTGGTGTTCTGGGAATGCATAAAATTGAAGACCGACCAATTGTTGTTAAAGACGAAATTAAAATCAGGCCTATGATGTATTTAGCTTTATCATACGATCATAGATTAGTAGATGGTAAGGGTGCTGTAACATTTCTTGTAAGAGTTAAAGAAAGCTTAGAAGATCCGAATAGAATTTTATTGGGTGTTTAATATTGGAAAAGTTTGATATAGCAATAATTGGAGGTGGTCCTGCAGGGTACGTTTGTGCAATAAGAGCTGCACAGCTTGGACACTCTGTTTGCTGCATTGAAAAAGGTAAGACATTAGGTGGGACATGTTTAAATATTGGCTGTATACCGTCAAAATCATTATTACATACATCACATCTGTTTAAACAATCTTCAAATCTAGGGAGTCTTGGAATTTCTTTTTCGGGACTCGCGTTTGATTTAAGGCAAATTATGAAAACAAAAGACACAAGTGTAGAGTCATTGACAAAGGGTATAGAATATCTATTTAAAAAAAACAAAATAGCTTATAAGCAGGGATTTGCTAAATTCATTGATTCTAATCAAATTCAAATTTTAGGTGAAAGTAGTGATGAGATAATCTCAGCTGATAAAATTGTTATAGCCACAGGTTCAGTTGCAACTTCACCTGAAGGTATTGTAATGGACGAAAAAGATATTCTATCGTCTACTGGAGCTCTTAGCCTAAGTTCTGTTCCAGATCATCTAATAGTTATTGGTGCTGGTTACATTGGACTAGAGCTCGGATCAGTATGGTCAAGATTTGGAGCAAAGGTTACTGTGATAGAATACCAAGACCGCATTCTTCCTGGTATGGATAAAGAGATTGCGAATTCTTTTCAAAAAATATTAGTTAAACAAGGCTTTGAATTTAGATTGTCCACATCTTTTAAAACGATCATTAAGAAAGAAGACAAATTGTCCGTTCAAGTGGAAAATGCTGGTCAATCTATTGATATTGATTGTGATAAAGTTTTGGTCGCTACTGGAAGAAAACCTTACACTTTCGGTTTAGATTTGGAAAAAATAGGAATTAAACTTAATGATAAAGGACAAATTGAAACAAATGATATGTATCAATCTTCTATTGAAAATATTTATGCAATTGGAGATGCTAAATCTGGGCCTATGTTGGCTCATAAAGCCTCAGAGGAAGGAACTGCAGTAGCTGAATTAATTTCAGGTCAGGCCGGTCATGTTAATTATAACACAATACCTTCAGTTATTTATACCTCACCTGAAGTTGCATCTGTGGGTAAGACAGAGGAGGAATTAAAGTTGCAGAATATTAAATTTAAAGTTGGTAAATTCCCATTTTCTGCAAATGCTAAAGCAAAAGTTATGAATGATACTAATGGCTTTGTTAAAATAATATCTGACAACGAAACAGATGAAGTACTTGGTGTACATATAATTGGTAGTGACGCAGGTAATTTAATTGCTGAACTAGTTGTAGCAATGGAGTTTGGAGCATCTGCTGAGGATTTAGCTAGGACATGTCATGCTCATCCAACTCTGACAGAGTCAATAAAAGAAGCTGCTTTGAATATTGAAAAAAACTCTATTCATATTTAATTATTCTGTAAATTAAGAACATATCCCATTGAAAGCACCCAAGCTCCAATAAAAATATGGTAAAGATGGAAACTTAAATCTGCACCTAGACTTTCTGCTAACAACCCTCTCTTACTTAGCAACAAGAAACCAAAAATTAAAATAGACATCAAAGTTCCATTTAAAATTCTTTTTGCAACTGTTTTCTCACACAAAAAAATTGCAAGGAATATAGAAATTATTGACCAAAGATAAATTAAATTAAGTAATAACAATTTAGGAAATACAAGTGCACCAATTATAGAAATTAAAGCGGTTATAAATATAAAATTCCCAAGATTTTTTGAATAAGAATTATAAACAAGTTGAGTTGAAATTAATGATAGTGCAGTTATACCAGCATATAAGGCTAGTATTTTGTTAATTTGAATTATTAATTCTGAATTGACTATTCCAAATCGAACGGCACCGATACCAGCTGTTAGACCAAGAAAAAGAATACCAACTAGAGCAAAATAATTTTTGTTTATTGAGAGTCGGCTGGCAGTATAAACAGAAGCAATTACTATGAATATTTCACTTAACGCATAATGCGCAGGTGGTATCATTATCTATTATTCTTTAATGTATTATAATAGTCTTCTTTGATATCCGTAGACATTTTCCTACTACCATCGTGTGACCAACCAGGTGGTCCAAACAAATACATAAATCTTGCTTTAAGAGATATTCCAGGTTTGCAAATATCTCTAAAAATATTCGCATATTCTTCAAATAGAATTGTTAGTGGATTCAGTGTTCTCATTGGTACTACAAGACCATAATCGCAGGGTTCTTTTGGGTCTTCAGCAACAAATGTTCCAAATATTCTATCCCAAATTATTAGTGTACCAGCATAATTTGCATCAAGATACCTAGGATTTCTTGAATGATGAACTCTGTGATGAGAAGGAGTATTGAAAATGTACTCATACCAGCGTGGAAGTTTGCCAATAGTTTGTGTATGACAGAAAAATTGATAATAACCGTTTATAAAGACACAAAATACTATCATTATTGGATCAAAACCAATAATAACTAAAGGAATTTTAAGGAATCGGGTACCTGTAAAATGTTTTGTCCATGGTTGTCGTGCTGCAACATCTAAAGACATTCTCTCAGATGAGTGGTGTGTTCTATGAAGCCCCCAACCCCATCGCCATCTGTGACATATTCTGTGATGTAAATAAAAAGTTAAATCATCAAGAATAAAACACAGAACAAGCGCACTTAGAGTAAAAGGGAAAGTATATATCTGATATTGCTTAGCCCAAAATAGAGCACCAAGTGTTATAAAAGCAAACAAACCGTTTATGGGGTAACTCAGAGTTCCCATTGTCATGTTCAAGAAAAATTCTTTAAAGTCATTTTTTGCTCTAATTTTAAAAAAATATATTGCAAGTATTTCAAATATTGCTATCGCCCAAAACACTGGCATTAGCATCCAAAATATTTCTAGAGGCTTATAGTCAAATAAATACTCAACTGACATTTTTAAAACTTTCCAACATGCTTCCCATCATTTTATGTATTATATTAACACCCTGAAGCGGCCTGATAAATACCTTAAATTCTGTGATTAGTCCAGAGTCATTCCAAGAAATGAGATCAATCCCATTAATATCGGTATCTTCAATAGTAAGAGTAAATTCGAGGCAGGCATGCTGCTTATGTATAACTTCTTTATGATATTTAAAATTTGAAGCATTAAATACTTCAGATGCAGCCATCAAATATTTTAATGTAATATCTTTCCCCCTTTGAGGTGTGTAGACGACTGGTGAATAGAAAATAACTTGATCGTCAAGTATTTCAGTAAGAGTATTATAATCACGCAGGTTTACTACATCGTGCCACTTTGAGATAGGATTATTCATTGGTAATAATATATAATTTATTTACTTCTTAGCAAGAGGATGAGCCTTAGTGTATGCCTCATAAAGTCTGCCAGTCTCAACTTTAGTATATTTTTGGGTTGTCGATAGACTTGAGTGGCCTAATAATTCTTGAATAGTCCTTAAGTCTCCCCCTGATTCTAATAGATGAGTTGCAAAACTATGTCTTAACGCGTGAGGTGTTGCTGTTTCAGGTAAAGATAAATTCTGTCTGATTTTTTCTAGCGCATACTGAATGATACGAGGACTCAGTCGTCCAAATCTTTTTCCAACAAATAATGGATCATTAGGTTCAAATTGTTTTGGACAATTCTCAACATATAAATTAATATTTTTTTTAATATAATTCATTATTGGAACGATCCTTTCCTTATTACCTTTACCTTTAATAACTAAATATTCTTGATCGCTTAGATCAGAATAATTTAGGTTTAAAGCTTCTGAAATTCTTAGTCCACAACCGTACAGAAGTAGTAAAATAGATTTGTTTCTGAGCCCAACCCACTTAATTTTTTCTATTTCAACAGCATTGTTAATAGTTTGAATTGCTAATTCAGAATTTATTGGCCTCGGCAAACTTTTCTTTAATTTTGGTGTTTTTATAGTAAATATGACGGAGTCTTCAATTTCTCCCACATCAAGTAAGAAATTAAAAAAAGATTTTAAGGAAGAAATAACTCTCGCAATGGAAGTAGAATTTATATTATTATTTCTTTGATCACTTAAAAAACTCCTAAAATCAGATTTGGACAATTTTTTAAGTTCATGGAACGTAACCTCAGAACTCAAATGCTGGTTTAAAAAACATATGAACTTGTCAAAATCATTTTTATAACTAATTAATGTATTTTCGCTAAGTCCACGAATTTTCTTTAGAGTTTCTAACCAGTCATTTATTTTCTGATTTAGTAACGTTTCCACTTAATCAAAGTATTTTTTGCTTTGTTTTTTTCCAATCATTTAAAAAGTCCATTAGGCCTTTTTCAGTTAATGGATGTTCATATAGCATTTCAAAAATCTTAGGAGGAATTGTAACAACATCAGCACCAATCAATGCTGACTGCCTCACATGATCAATGTTTCGTACAGATGCAACTAGAATTTTAGTTTTAAATTGATAATTAGTATAAATAGTTTTGATCTGTTTAATAAGCTCCATACCATTTTCATTAATATCATCTAATCTTCCAACAAATGGTGAAATATAAGTAGCCCCTGATCTTGCAGCAATTAAAGCTTGCGTGGATGAAAAACAAAGAGTTACATTTGTCTTAATTTTTAACTTTGTAAGATGCTGACAGGCAATAAGTCCTTCTTGGGTTAAAGGAAGTTTTACAACGATATTTTTGGATACTTTTCTAAGCTTCTTTCCTTCAGCTATCATATTTTTAGTGTCAGTTGCTGTGACTTCAGCACTGATAGGTCCTTTCACAGTCTTACTAATTTGTTTTAAAACTGTAAAAAAATTTTGTCCTGATTTAGCGATTAAAGATGGATTAGTGGTAACGCCATCAACAAGCCCAGTGGCATACATGTTTTCGATAGTTTTGACATCAGCTGAGTCTAGGAAGAAGTCCATAACTTATATACTTTATTTCTTATAGTTTATATCATGATAAGTGAATCAAATAAATATAATGCAAAAAAAATGTTATTTTGTAGACGTTCTTCTCGCTCACAACATTGATAATGATCTGACATATAAGATCTACTCTGAAAATAAACCCACGATAGGGTCAGTTATAATGGCCCCTCTAAAGTCAAAACACAAAATTGGAATTATTGTTGCGATAAAAGAACAAGTTGAAATAAGTGAGAATAAAATGAAAAATATTTTAAGTCAGTCAATTGAGAAACCATTAAATCGTAAGATCATTAAATTTTTAGAATGGGTATCAAGTTATAATTGTATAAAAAGAGGACTTGTATTGAAGATGATACTTTCACAAGAAAAGTATTACTTTAAAAAAAATCAAATTAAAAACGAGCATATAGTAAATACTGTTGTTAAAGAATCTGTGAAATTAAGTGATAAACAAGAAACAGTTGTAAAAAAACTATCTACAATATGTAAAAGCAATCAGTACACAACAACTCTTTTAGATGGCGTGCCAGGGTCAGGTAAAACTGAAATTTACTTTGAAATTGTAAGAGAAAAGATTGAAGAAAATAATCAAGTTTTAATAATGTTTCCCGAAGTATCTCTCTCAAATGAATTTGTGATAAGATTAGAAAAGCGGTTTGGTTTAAAACCTGAAGTATGGCATTCTAAAATTTCTCCTTCACAGAAAAAAAAGTCTTTAGATCGCATTATTAAGGGTGAATCAAAAATTGTTATTGGTGCAAGATCATCTCTTTTTTTACCGTTTCCAAAGTTGGGGCTAATAATAATAGATGAGGAACATGACACTTCATTTAAACAAGAAGAACAAGGAATATATCATGCAAGAGATATGTCTGTTGTAAGGGCTACGATTGAAAAAATCCCACTCATACTTGTTAGTGCAACACCCTCACTTGAAAGCAAATACAATGTACTTTTAAAAAAATATCATCGAGTAACAATAGAAGAAAAGTATTTTTCTAACTTAAAATTAAAAACCAAAATTATTGATATGAGTAAAGAAAAATTAAAGAAGAATCAGTGGGTTTCTAATTCACTTAAAGCAGAAATTGAGAATACTTTAGAAGCAAGAAAACAATCACTACTATTTATAAATAAGCGGGGGTATGCACCAGTTATAATCTGCAAATCTTGCGGTTATAAATTTGTGTGTAAAAACTGCTCTAGTTATATGGTTGAGCATGTAAAAAAAAGAAAATTACTTTGTCATCATTGTGGTCATAATATCAACAATACAAAATTAGAATGTATCAATTGTAATAATAAAAATGAAAACTTTATTGACTACGGTGTTGGTATCGAAAAGGTATTTTCTGAGATATCGAAACTATTTCCTTTATCAAAAGTGTGCATTTTATCTAGTGACCACATTAAGTCACAAGAAGACATGGCAATGAAAGTCAATGAAATACAAAAAAATAAGTATGACATTATCATTGGTACTCAAATCATAACTAAGGGGTACCATTTCCCTGATCTTGCTTGTGTTGGAATAATAGATGCAGATATGACACTTAGAGGAGGAGATATAAGGGCTTCAGAAAAAACCTATCAATTGCTTTACCAAGTTGCCGGGCGAGCTGGTCGAGCTCAAACTCAAGGCAAAGTTATTATTCAAACATATAATCCATCTAACGAAACAATTTTATCATTCACAAATTTAGATCGTGATCAGTTCTATGAAAATGAAATTTCATATCGCAATGAAAATTATTTGCCTCCAATTGGTAAAATGGCGTCTTTAATTATTAGTGGAAACAATGAAGTGAAGGTCAGAAAGCAATGTTCATTTTTGTCCCAGACACAGCCCCACATAGAATCACTAGAAATTTATGGTCCAGCTCCAGCTCCACTGTCTAGACTGAAAGGAAAGTTCAGGCAGAGGTTCTTAATTCATGATAAAAAAGCAAGAAATATGCAAAAAATAGTGAATTCTTGGTTATCTTCTATTAAGCCAGTCTCTGGTGTAAATGTATTTGTGGATATAGATCCATATAGCTTTGTATAAAACTTCAAAATGCGTCATTCCTATACTTGAAAAAGTAATAAGTTAATGGTACGGAAAGAGTAACTTTTTAAGAAAATTTCTATCAAAATGTCTGATTTTAGCACAGGTCAAATTGCTTCATCCGAAAGGTATGCAAATGCCCTATTCCAACTTGCTAAAGAAGCAAAAGTTTTAGACTCTGTTTCGGATGAACTAAATAAAATAAAACACCTGATGGAAACAGATACTAATTTTGTTTCAGCCATAAAAAATCCATCAGTTAGCAAAAAAAATAAAATTAATATTTTTGATATAGTTTCTGAAAAACTCGAATTATCAAAACTCACTAAAAATTTTTTAGGTGTAATAATTAATAAAAATAGAATAAATTATTTGTTAAATATTGGACAATCCTTTGAAAATTTAATCTCAATTCATAAAGGCAATAGGGTTGCTAAAATTACATCTGCACAAACATTATCGGACGAACAATTACAGGCAATAAAAACAAATCTTAATCAAAAGTTTGACACAGATTTTTATCTAGATGTTAATGTTGATCCAAATTTAATCGGTGGATTAAAAATACAAATTGGTAGTCAAATGATCGACAGTAGTATTAAAAATCAATTACAATTACTTAAAGAAAAAATGAAAGAGGTCACATAAATGGACATTCAACCATCGGAAATATCTAAAATACTAAAAGAAGAAATCAAAAATTTTGGAACTGACTCAGAGATCACAGAAGTTGGTCAGGTCCTTTCAATTGGTGATGGTATTGCCAGAATTTACGGATTGGATAATGTACAAGCCGGAGAGATGGTACTGTTCGACGATGGAACTAAAGGTATGGCACTTAACTTAGAGAATGACAATGTCGGTGTTGTTTTATTTGGAAGCGACTCAAATATTAAAGAAGGTGATACTGTAAAGAGAACAAATGCAATTGTTGATGTTCTAGTTGGAAAAGAGTTACTTGGGCGAGTAGTTGACGCACTTGGTAATCCTATTGATGGAAAAGGAAATATTGAATCACAAAATCGAAGTCGAATAGAAGTTAAGGCTCCTGGTATAATACCGAGGCAGTCAGTTTCAGAACCTATGCAGACTGGACTGAAAGCAATTGATAGCTTGATTCCTGTAGGAAGAGGTCAAAGAGAGTTGATTATTGGAGACAGGCAAACTGGCAAAACAGCAATTGCCATTGATACGATTATTAATCAGAAATCAATAAATGAGTCTGATGATGAGTCAAAAAAACTCTATTGTATCTATGTTGGTATTGGTCAAAAGAGATCATCAATTGCTCAAACCGTAAAGGCATTAGAGGATGCTGGAGCAATGGAATATACAACAGTTGTTGCTGCTACAGCTAGTGATGCCGCACCTTTACAATTCCTTGCACCTTATACTGGCTGTTCTATGGGAGAGTATTTCAGAGATAATGGAATGCACGCATTGATTATTTATGATGACCTCTCTAAACAAGCTGTAGCTTATAGACAAATGTCTCTTTTACTTAGAAGACCTCCGGGACGTGAAGCTTTTCCAGGTGATGTATTTTACCTACACAGCAGACTCCTTGAGAGAGCAGCAAAGATGAATGATGAAAATGGGGGTGGATCTCTTACTGCATTACCTGTGATAGAGACACAGGCTAATGATGTTAGCGCCTTTATTCCAACCAACGTTATCTCAATTACTGATGGCCAAATATTTTTAGAAACAGAGCTTTTTAACCAGGGTATTCGACCAGCTGTTAACGTTGGCTTAAGCGTGTCACGAGTTGGCTCGGCTGCGCAGACCAAGGCCATGAAAAAAGTCGCAGGATCTATCAAACTTGAACTTGCTCAATATAGAGAAATGGCTGCCTTTGCACAATTTGGATCAGATCTTGACGCCTCAACACAAAAGCTTTTAAACCGTGGATCAAAGTTAACAGAACTACTGAAACAAAATCAGTACTCACCAATGACAATTGCTGAACAAGTTGTGTCTATTTTCACCGGTGTTAATGGTTACTTAGACGATTTAGATGTCAGTCAAATTAGAGATTTTGAGAGGGATTTATATGATTTAATCAAATCTTCTCATTCTGATCTTATTGAGTCTATTAATTCAACTGGAAATTTAGATGATGACGTTTCTGCTAAATTAACTTCAATCATAGAAGATTTTAAGAAAAGTAGATAAACAAACTTATGCCGAGTTTAGACGATTTAAAAAAAAGAATAGGTAGTGTTAAATCTACTCAAAAAATAACTAAAGCTATGAAAATGGTTGCTGCGGCAAAGCTAAGAAGGGCACAAGAGTCAGCAGAGTCTAGCAGGCCTTACTCTGACAGCATGAAGGATTTAATTGAGTCTATATCCAAAGGTTATTCCCCTACCTCCACGGATAGAAATTTATTGACCGGAGATGAGAATGACCAAACACATTTATTAATACTTTTTACTTCTGAGAGAGGTTTATGTGGTGGTTTCAACTCAACTGTTACAAAAGCATTAAAAGATAAAATAAAAGAACTTGAGAACAACAATAAAAATATTAAAATTATTTGTGTTGGGAAAAAAGGATACGATATTTTGAAAAGGCAGTTTTCAGAAAAAATAACTGAGGTAATAGATATGAGAGCTGTAAAGTCTGTAAGCTATGCTGATGCCAAACATATTGCTGATAAGATTATTAAAATGTTTTTTGATGGTGATTTTGACGTGTGTTCAATATTTTACAATAAATTTAAATCTGTTATTTCTCAAATACCTACCGAACAACAGGCCATTCCTGTTGTTAATGATAATAATAATGAAACTGAAAATGAACAAAAAGATGACTTTTTTGAATTTGAACCTGGTGAGAGCGAGATACTTGAAGAACTACTCCCATTAAACTTTACAATTCAAATTTTTAAAGCACTTTTAGAAAGTGCCGCTAGCGAGCAAGGCGCAAGGATGAGTGCGATGGATAATGCATCACGGAATGCATCAGACATGATAGATAATTTAACATTATTCTATAATAGATCCAGACAGGCGGTTATAACAAAAGAACTAATCGAAATTATATCTGGAGCAGAAGCAGTTTAAAAAAGGAGCTATATATGACTACTAATAATAAAGGAACTATATCACAAGTAATTGGAGCCGTAGTTGATGTGAGATTCGAAGACAATCTTCCACCAATTTTAGCTGCTCTAGAATGTAAAGTGGGTGATAAAAATGTTGTATTGGAGGTTGCACAGCATTTAGGTGAGTCAACAGTAAGAACCATTGCTATGGACTCCACTGATGGCATGACAAGAGGTGATGAAGTTCTCGATACAGGTAATCAAATTCAGGTACCAGTAGGACCTGAAACACTTGGTAGAATCATGAATGTTGTTGGCGAACCTGTAGATGAAAGAGGAGAAATAAAATCCTCTGATAGATGGTCAATCCATAGAGATGCCCCTGAGTTTGTTGATCAAGCTACTGAAACCGAAATATTGGTAACTGGAATTAAAGTTGTTGATTTATTAGCTCCATATTCACGTGGTGGTAAAATCGGACTATTTGGAGGCGCCGGAGTTGGTAAAACAGTCATTATTATGGAACTAATCAATAATATTGCAAAGGCTCATGGTGGATATTCTGTTTTTTCTGGCGTAGGTGAAAGAACGAGGGAAGGAAATGATTTGTATCATGAAATGATTGAGTCTGGAGTTATTGATTTAGAAGGCAAAGAGTCAAAGTGTGCCTTAGTTTATGGACAAATGAATGAACCTCCAGGAGCACGAGCAAGAGTTGCACTTACTGGTTTGACTGTTGCTGAATATTTTAGAGACATGGAAGGTCAAGATGTTCTTTTCTTTGTGGATAATATCTTCAGATTTACACAAGCTGGTTCTGAGGTGTCTGCACTTTTAGGTCGAATACCTTCAGCAGTTGGCTACCAACCGACACTAGCAACTGACATGGGATCCCTGCAAGAGAGAATTACATCTACTAATAAAGGATCGATTACATCTGTTCAGGCAATTTATGTTCCTGCTGATGATTTAACTGACCCGGCACCGGCAACATCTTTTGCTCACTTAGATGCAACTACCGTGCTATCTAGGCAAATTGCTGAACTTGGTATCTATCCAGCAGTTGATCCCCTAGACAGTACTTCAAGAATTCTTGATCCAAGAGTTGTTGGAGAGGAGCATTATAAAGTTGCAAGGAATGTTCAAGCAGTCCTTCAAACTTATAAATCGCTTCAAGATATCATTGCAATACTTGGTATGGATGAATTATCTGAAGAAGATAAACTTACCGTTGCTAGGGCAAGAAAAATTCAGAGATTTATGTCTCAGCCTTTCTTTGTTGCAGAGGTATTCACAGGTTCTCCAGGTAAATATGTGGATCTTGAAGACACAATCAAAGGGTTTGATGCAATTTGTAAAGGTGAGTACGACCACTTACCTGAAGCAGCGTTTTATATGGTTGGGACAATAGAAGAGGCTATTCAAAAAGCTGAAAAGATGGCCGAAGAAGCTGCAGCTTAACAAAAATGGCAAAGCATTATGTTTAATTTTAAAGTTGTCACACCTGAAAAAACTTATTTAGAAGGTGAAGCAAGTATGATTGTCCTTCCTGGTATTGAAGGTGATCTTGGTATTTTGCCTGATCATTCAAATATTATAACCTCTATAAGACCAGGATTTGTGAACATAGACTCCACAGACAATCATAAGTTTTTGGTCGAGGAAGGTTTTATTAAATTTTCCAAAAATGAACTTCTAGTAGTTGCAGTGGGCATTGTTGATAAAGAAGAAGTAAATAATGATTTATTGAATGAAAAGATTGAACAGCTTCTAGGCCAAATCGAAGGAGCTGACGAAAAAAATAAATCTAAAATTCAAAATAAAATTGACTGTTTAAAACTTCTACTCAATTGATCCAAGAATATTATCAAATTCTTTAAATACAGATTTATATAACTTTGATT
>CABZNM010000006.1 GCA_902527075.1 uncultured Pelagibacteraceae bacterium | reverse complement strand
ATCTGATGAATTAGAGGGCTTGGTTATTCAAATGCCTGAAAAACAATTTTAGTTTTCAATCAAACCACATTCAAGTGTTTCTTGATTTCTATAAAGATTATCTAAATTACCACTATTACCTATGAATTGTCTAAATAGCATCAAACCTCTATTTGACGGTGAAACAACAATAATTCCATCTTCAACCATTGCAGGTTCTGACTCTGGACCAAAAAGATAAATTTTTATTTCAGAGTTTTTTTGCATATTCTCATTTATCGTTGAAAAGTTGTCAGTATTTGATGAGAAAAATGACATTGACCAGTAACTTTCAGGTAATGAGGAAGTGATTATCAACGGTTTGTATGTTACGTCAAAACCACATCCACTGTAAAGTAGGTCTGCACTAGGTCTGATTACTTCTCTTGAATTTGAATTTGGAATGTCCCTTGAGAAAGCACTATTTATCATATTCTGTGACTCCCAGTTTTTACTTATGTACCATAACTTTGCGTAAGGAAAAGAAATGAGAAAAATGAAATGCATTACAAATGCAGTTATCAATACAATCAAACCTCTATTAAGATATGTATTCATTCGTAACACTCAATCTTTTCTATAATAGGTAAATTCACTCTCCTCAAATTTGAGAAAAATTCTTCACCTGGCAAATAAATTCTTAAGCTCACTGAGAAATTTCCACTTAGTGGTGACCTTAACCAATTGCCACTTGCTACATCTTGAATGGCTTGGTTGTTATTCGTGAGATATATTTCAAAACCACCATCCAAATTGAAATTTATATTTTCACTATTAAACGAATAATTTTTTTCAGTATTTTCAATTAAAAATCCATCTTTATCGTAAACTGTTAATGCCCACCACCTTGCATCAATGTCCTCTCCAGCAACTTTATACAAACACTTACTATTTAATTCTTCATCAGCGATATCAGCAAAAGCATGAAAATAGGCGGCTTCAGGCTTCGCAAGAGCAAATGTTCCAAATTGTGAAACGTTAACCCGAGTGTACATATTTCGGTCTTTGTCACCGGGTGAGGATAACGTTCGCCATATATCATTTTTTACATAAGCTACCTCTTCAAATATCAAAAATGAAGCATATGTGAGGCCTGTAGCAACTAAAATAGTAATAAAAAAGTATATAAAAAACTTACGAAGCAAAATCATTGTATATTTAGATAATAATATTAATTAATACTATATATTAGTTAAAAATAAATGACAGATCCCATAAAAACAGATTGTTTAATAATAGGTGCCGGGCCAGTAGGTTTATTTGCTGTTTTTGAGCTAGGAATTTTAGGTCTCTCAGCTCATATCGTAGATAATTTAGATAAAATAGGAGGTCAATGTTCCGAGCTATATCCAGACAAACCAATATATGATATTCCTGCATTACCAGAGTGCACTGGACAATCTCTCATTGAAAATTTACAAAAACAAATAGAGCCATTCAATACACGCATTGATTTAAACGATAGAATTGATGAAATTAGACAAGATCAAAATTCATGGTTCGTAAAAACAACTCAAGGAAAAGAGTTCATTACACCTAATATATTTATTGCGGGTGGAGTTGGTTCATTTGAACCAAGAAAGCCACCAATTGAGAACGTGACTAAATATGAAGGCAAGGGAATAAGATATTCGGTTCCTGACAAAAATTATTATTCGAGTAAAAATGTTGTTATCTTTGGTGGAGGAGACAGTGCGCTGGATTGGACTGTTGAATTATCAAAAATAGCAAAACACATAACATTAATACACAGAAGAGACGAGTTTAAGGCTGTTAACCATACAGTTGAGCAAATGAAACAGCTTGTCAGTGAGGGAAAAGTCACTTTATATACAAAAAACCAGATTGCAGATGCGAACGGTGATGACGATCATTTATCATCAGTATCCATCAAGAGTACAGACGGCGAAATAACACCGATTGATTGTGATGAAGCACTTATTTTTTATGGTTTAAAAATGGAACTTGGGCCAATAAACGATTGGGGACTTAACCTGCATGAAAAACAAATTCAAGTAAATACTCAAGATTTCCAGACAAATTTACCAGGTGTTTTTGCTATGGGAGATATTTCATATTATCCAGGAAAATTAAAGTTAATTTTATCTGGTTTTCATGAAGCGGCGTTAGCAGCTCAGGAGGCATTTAGGAGAGCTAGGCCAGACGAAGTTTTAACATTTCGATACACTACATCTTCAACAGATATTCAGAAAAAGTTAGGTGTAAAATAATGCTGCAGCAATTATACGATCGCTACATTTGTCCCCATCTTTTAAATTTTATTATGGCTAGAAAACCTTTTCCAAGACAAAGGTCAAATGTTGTTCCGTTTGCCACAGGACGAGTTTTAGAAATTGGAATTGGTTCGGGTCTCAACTTTGAATATTATGACAAAAGAACTGTTACTGAAATATTTTCTATTGATCCAGATAATATTCTACTTAATAAAGCAAAAAAAAGATCAAAAGATTTTGATTTAAAAATAAATTTTGAAAATATGAAAGTAGAGACACTTCCTTTTGAAAATGATACTTTTGATACTGTTTTAAGTACTTATACACTGTGTTCTATCAAAGATGCTAATCAAGCATTAAAAGAAGTAAAGCGTGTTTTAAAAAAAGATGGAAAGTTTATTTTTTCTGAACATGGTAAAGCACCAAATCAAAAGACACATAATTTACAAGTAAAATTAAATCCTTATTGGTCTCGCATTGCTGGGGGTTGTCATTTGGATGTTGATATTCCAAATTTAATCCAATCTAATAATTTTAGTATACCTGAACTTAATCAAAATTATGTACCTGGACCAAAATTTGCATCTTATCATTATTGGGGAATTGCAAAACATATTTAATCTGACTTAATCTATGCAAGAGACACTTGATTATGTTTTGAAGAATTCAATCTCCAATGATCCGAAAGCTGTAACGCAATGCATTGATGATTATGTAAAACAGTCTGGTAAGTTTTTAATGAATGTAGGTCCCGAAAAAGGCAACATCCTTAGAAAAGAGATCTTACGGTCTAAACCAGCAAGAATTTTAGAGCTAGGATCTTTCATTGGTTATTCTGCTATTCTTATGGCGTCAAGTATTGATAATGAATCAAAGTTGATTTCAGTTGATATTGACTCAAAATCAATTGAGATATCAAAGAAGATGGTTAGCTTTGCAGGATTAGACAATAAAATACAATTCATTGAAGGTTCAGCCTCACAAGTTATACCAACTTTAGAAGAAGGTTTTGACTTTGTATTTATTGATCACGGAAAAAAGAGTTATTTAAACGACTTATTATCACTTGAGGAGCACTCATTATTAAATCAAAACGCTGTAGTTTTTGCTGATAATGTTGGCATTTTTGAGACAGACTTGGAAAATTATCTGAATCATGTAAGAAATTCAATGCTTTATCAATCTTCAAATGTAACCTCGAAATTAGAGTATAGAGATAATATATATGATGCAGTTGAAATATCTATTTATAGGCAAGACGAATAATGGAAAGTAAGCACTTTGATGTTGTAGTAGTAGGCGCTGGAATTTCTGGCATCGGAGCTGGGTATTATCTTCAAACTAAATCTCCAAATAAAACATTTTGTATTATCGAGGGTAGAGACAATATTGGTGGTACATGGGATCTTTTTCAATACCCTGGAATTAGATCAGACTCTGATATGTTCACATTGGGATATGCTTTTAAACCATGGACTGATAGAAAATCTATTGCAGATGGACCATCAATCTTAAATTATTTAAAAGAAACAGTTAAAGAAAATAATTTAGAAAAGAAAATTATTTTCTCTCATAAAGTAAGATCAGCTAACTGGAATAGCTCTAAGTCCGAATGGATTCTTGAAGTAACTAATAATACTAATGAAGAGATAGCTTATGTAACGTGTAATTTTTTATTTACAGGAACAGGATATTATAATTATGATAGTGGCTATACTCCAGAGTTCCAATCATTAGACAAATTTAAAGGGCAGATTATTCATCCACAAAAGTGGCCAAAAGATCTTAATTATGCAGATAAAAAAGTTATTGTTATAGGAAGTGGCGCCACGGCGGCAACAATCGTTCCAGAGATATCAAAAAAATCTAAACATGTTACTATGCTACAACGATCACCAACTTATTATTTTCCTTCTTTAGATGAAGATAGGTTTGCTAATTTTTTAAAAAATATACTACCGACGAAATTTTCATATAGTTTCATTAGACTAAGAAATGTTCTTTTTCAGCAGCTTCTTTATAGGGTGTGCAGACGCTTTCCAAACTTTGTAAAAAGAAAGCTGATTGACAATGTAAGAGAAATGCTTCCAAATTTTGATATTCAAAAACATTTTACTCCTTCATATAATCCCTGGGAGCAACGAATGTGTCTGATACCCAATGGCGATCTTTTTGAGTCTCTGAGAGAAAATAGGGCAACAATTGTAACTGATCATATTGATGAATTTACACAAAATGGCATAAAGCTTAAATCTGGAACAGAATTAAATGCTGATATTATAGTAACTGCAACAGGCCTAAATCTTCAGCAATTTGGCGGAATTCAATTATCTATTGACGATGAGCAAATCAATCCAGCAGATACAATGACCTATAAGAGCATGATGTTTAGTGGAATTCCAAATTTTGTTAATTCATTCGGTTACATTAACGCATCATGGACACTCAAGGCCGATCTCACTTGTGAATTTGCATGTCGACTAATAAATTACATGGATAAAAATAATTATAAGCACTGTGTTCCAACTATTCCATCTGACGTGAAGGCAGAAGATGATTGGTTAGCAACAGAATTTTCATCTGGATATATACATAGAGCAATACATTTATTCCCAAAACAAGGAAATAGATCACCATGGATCAATACACAAAATTACGTGAAAGACTTTCTTGGAATTAAATATGGAAGGTTGCATGATGACTCCATGCAATTTGCAAAAAGATAATTAAGCAAGATTTTTGGCTGACTCTCGTAATTCGTATTTTAATATTTTACCAGTGGAAGTTTTTGGTAGCTCAGTGAAGACTACTTTTTTCGGACACTTGAATCCAGCCAAAGTTTCTTTACAAAATGATATAATATCTTTTTCAGAAACTTTATCGTTACTATCTTTAAGTTCAATAAACGCACATGGAGTTTCTCCCCATTTTTCATCTGGTTTGGCCACTACAGCAGCAAATAATACTGACGGATGCTTATATAGAGTATTTTCAATTTCAACTGAAGAAACATTTTCTCCACCAGATATAATAATATCTTTACTTCTATCTTTAATTTGGATGTAACCATTTGGATGCATCACCGCTAAATCACCAGAATGAAACCATCCACCAGACATTGCTTTTTCTGTTTCTTCTTTATTTTTTAAATAACCCTTCATAACACAATTACCACGTATCATTATTTCTCCAATTTCTTCACCATCATTTTTAACTTGTTGCATGGTTTCAGGGTTCATCACTGATAAACCATCCATCATTGGAAATTTAACTCCTTGCATTGATCGCAATTTAGATTGTTCCTCAACAGAAAGTACGTTCCATTCTTCTTGCCAAGCACAAAGTGATATATGACCGTATGTTTCTGTCAGACCGTACACATGAGTGACATCAAAACCCATTTTTTGAACTGCTTCTAAAGTCGCCGCAGGGGGTGGAGCCCCAGCAGTTACAACATTTACTTTATGAGAATAGTCTCTTTTCTCTTCATCCGTAGCTTGTGCAATAAAATTAAGTACGATTGGTGCACCTCCAAAGTGAGAAACCTCATGATCTGCGATTGCATCAAAAAGATTTTTTGCAGATACATATCGTAAACATATGCTCGTACCAGCTAAGGCAGTAAGTGTGTAAGGATTCCCCCATCCATTACAATGAAACATGGGAACCACCCACATGTAAGTTGGATGCATTGGCATACTGAAAGCTGTCACAGACCCTAATGCCATAAGATATGAGCCACGATGGTGATAGACTACGCCTTTTGGAAGCCCTGTTGTACCAGAAGTATAATTTAGAGCGAGCGATTGCCATTCATCATTTGGCAAATCCCATTCAAAGTTTTTGTCACCTTCTTGAATAAAATTTTCATAATTAAATTGACCTAGATTTTCACCCGAGCCATTAGCATGATTAGCTAATTTATCATCAACGTCTATGACAAGAATTTTCTTATCTAATTTTTCAAGAGCTTTTTTAACGACTGGTGAAAGTTCATTATCTGTAATTAGGGCCTTTGACTCACCGTGTTCTAAAATATAGCTAATAGTATCAATATCTAACCTAATATTTATTGTATTAAGAACTGCACCAATCATTGGTACTCCAAAATGAGCCTCATATATTTCCGGAGTGTTGAAGCACAGGAGGGAAACTGTATCACCTTTTTTAATGCCATGTTTATTTAATGCACTGGCAAGTTGAATGCTTCTTTCATATGTTTCACGCCATGTGTAAACTCTGTCTCCATGAACGATTGATTTTCGGTCCGGATATACTTCAGCTGATCTTTTCAAAAAACTTAAAGGTGAAAGCGGAGTAAAGTTTGCCTGGTTTTTGTCTAAATTTGTTTCATACATATCGCTCATTAAAATAATCCTTCAATGTCACCTTGATCATTCAGATGTATTGCATTTGCAGCTGGTACTTTTGGAAGGCCAGGCATAGTCATTATTTTATCACAAACTACAACTAAAAATTCAGCTCCTGCTGCTAATCTTACTTCTCTAATTGGAACGACATGCCCCTTAGGAGCACCTTTTAAATTAGGATCAGTCGAGAAACTATACTGAGTTTTTGCAACGCAAATAGGATAATGACCGTATTTTTCTTGTAATTCATCAAATTGTTTCTTCACTTTTTGATCAGCTATAATGTCACTCGCCCCATAAATTTCTGTTGCAATAGTTTTCATTTTTTCCCAGAGTGACATTTCATCTGGATATAGTTGCTTAATTTGTTCAGAACTTTCTTTAGTAATCTCAACGATGTATTTTGCTAATTCTTCTGCTCCTGCACCCCCATTACTCCAATGAGAGCAATTAAATGATTTTACTGATAATTTTTCACAACACTCTGTTATTATTGCCAGTTCATCATTTGTGTCTGTAATAAATTGATTAATTGCAACAGTTACAGGTACACCATACTTCTGCATATTTTTTATGTGTTGCTCTAAATTTGTAAGGCCATTTTTTAGTGCTTCAATATTTTCATTTTTAAGATCTTTCTTGTCCATTCCACCATGCATTTTTAAGGCTCTAACCGTGGCGACTATTGTTATAGCTGAAGGGCTAAGTTTTCCTTTTCGACATTTAATATCCAAGAATTTTTCAGCCCCTAAGTCGGCTCCAAAACCAGCTTCTGTAACTACATAATCACTGAGCTTAAGTGCTGTTTGAGTTGCAACTAGAGAATTACAACCGTGAGCAATATTTGCAAAAGGCCCACCATGAATAATTGCTGGATTTTTTTCAAGCGTCTGAACGAGATTTGGAAGAAAAGCATCCTTAAGAAGCGTTGTCATTGCTCCGTCCGCATTAATATCTCTTGCTCTAACTTCACTTCTATCTTTTGTGTAGCCAATTATGATATTTCCAAGTCTATCTTGTAAGTCTTTAAGATCTGTCGAGAGACAAAAGATAGCCATAACTTCAGATGCAACTGTTATGTCAAATTTATCTTCACGAGGATAACCATTAGCTATGCCCCCCAAATTAACATTTACATTTCTCAATGCTCTATCGTTTAAATCAACAACTCTTCCCCAAACTACTCTTCTAATATCAATCCCCAATTCATTACCCCAGTAGATATGGTTGTCTATCATTGAAGACAGCAAGTTATGAGCTGAGGTAATAGCATGAAAATCACCTGTAAAATGAAGATTTATTTTATCCATTGGTACAACTTGTGCGTAACCACCACCAGCCGCACCTCCTTTTACACCAAAGCATGGTCCAAGACTTGGTTCTCTAAGACAAACTAGAGATTGCTCACCTATTTTATTTAAAGCATCATTAAGTCCCACAGAGGTCGTTGTCTTGCCTTCGCCCGCAGGGGTTGGCGAAATTGCTGTAACAAGTATAAGTTTACCAACCTTCCCAGAGTCTTTAACGGCCTTATCAGTATCAATTTTAGCTATTGCATTACCAAACTTGATTAATCCTTCAGGGTTAAGCTTAATTTTTTGGGCTATATCCTCAATTGGAGCCATTTCATTACGTCTGGCTATTTCTATATCACTTAAAACTTCCATGTTGGCCTTAGGCTTTTCAAATAAACGTAGACAACTTAAGAATTTATATAGATGGAGTCTAGAAAAATGTATTGTCAGACTAATAAAATTTACATAAATTTCATTAATAGGAGACTCAGATCATTGCAAAATTAAGCCAAGCAATGATACTGATTAATCGCGTGGCTTAAGCGTATATCTTAGTGAAAATTTATGGGAAATGTGAATTTTTCATTGGAAGTAACCACGCAGTCGAATTTGTCTGATTTGCCCAATCTTAAAGATATCTATGTTACTTTCTTACCAGGAACTAGTTATGAAGATGTTGTAAAACAAACTAGAGCGCTGTCGGAATCTGGTTTTAATCCGATACCCCATTTTCCTGCAAGATCTATTACTGATTTAGATATGTTAAAAGACTACATAGAAAAAGTTAGAGGAGCAGGTGTCAAACAAGTTTTAATTATCGGTGGTGATAGAGATATTCTTGGTGATTATCATTGTTCACTACAATTAATTGAAACTGGATTATTTGACGGACTCAAAATTGGTATCGCAGGTCATCCAGAAGGGTCTCCAAATATGACTGATGAAGCTATCGATGAAGCGATGAAATCTAAAGCACCATTTGCTGATTATATTGTAACGCAATGGACTCAAGATGTAGACTCACTTTCAAGATTTGTTACCAATTCACCGCTACCCGTTCATGTAGGTGTAGCAGGCCCAGCTTCAATTAAAACACTAGTCAAGTTTGCAAGTTTTGTAGGTTTAAAAGGCTCACTAAATTTTGCAAAAAAAAATGCATCTAAGATCTTTGATTTATTAACTGTTCAGACTCCTGATGAAGTAATTCAAGAACTCAGAAATAAAGTTGATCATTTTCACATTTATGCATTTGGTGGAATAAAAAAAACAAACGAATGGTTACAAAAGGAGAACTACTATGTCTAAAAAAATCGAACATAATACTACTGTCGACCAAAGCGATAGACATGTTCCATACAATTTACGTCAGAGTGGACCCACAAAAGTTGAAATGTTAATTTCAACTAGGGTAAGAAAATCACCTTATTGGCATAAATCTATGGAAGCCGGATGTTGGAGAGCCACTGTTTACAACAGAATTTACCACCCAAGAGGTTATGTAAAGCCAGAAGATGGTGGAGCAATGGTCGAATATGAGGCAATCAAAAACCACGTAACTATGTGGAACGTCGCGGTTGAAAGACAAATCCGTGTTAAAGGACCAGATGCTGAAAAATTTACAGATTATGTAATTACAAGAGATGCGACAAAAATATCTCCAATGAGAGCTAGATACGTAATTTTATGTAATTACAAAGGCGGTGTATTGAATGACCCAATTTTGCTGAGAATATCAGAGGACGAATTTTGGTTTAGTTTATCTGATTCTGATATTGGATTATATTTACAAGGCGTTAATGCTGATAAAAGATTTAACGTTGAGATAGATGAAATTGACGCATGTCCAGTTCAGATTCAAGGTCCAAAGTCACTCGCACTTATGCTAGATTTAATTGGTGATCAAGTGGATGTTGCAAACATGCCGTTCTATGGTCTAGCAGAAGTAACAGTCGGAGGAAGAAGTTGTGTAATATCTCAGACTGGATTTTCTGGAGAAGCTGGATTTGAAATCTACCTAAGAGACGCAACTCTATATGCTGACGATATGTGGGATGCAGTTCTTGAGGCGGGTAAAAAACATAACTTGATGGTTATAGCACCTGCTCACCATAGAAGAATACAAGCAGGCATTCTCTCTTGGGGACAAGACCTCGACCATGAGCATAATCCCTTTCAATGTAATTTAGGTTATCAAGTTTCACTTTCTGGAAAAGGTGAGTGGGAGAAAAAAGCAGATTATGTTGGTAAAGAAGCTTTAGAAAAAATGAAAGCAGAATTAGCGGATGGAAAAAAACCATATAAACTTCAATTGGTTGGATTTGAATTAGGTGGCAAACCTATTGACGAATATGCACCTGATTTTTGGCTTGTTTCACCTGAGGATGGTGGAGATCCATGTGGTTTTATTACCTCACCTTGGTTTCACCCTGAAAAAGGTAAAAATATTGCAATGGGATACATACCATTTGACGGCACATTAAATGCTAATGGCTTTCCGAAATGGGAAATCGGTAAAAAATTTAAGGTTCATTTGCCTGATATTTATGCTGATAATCCAGGAGAGCCTGTAGACGCTGTAACAGTAGAAGTACCATTTACTGAATCTCACAATGCCAATACAAGAGAAGTTGTAAAAGGCTAAATAATATTTCTAGTGCCTTATTAATTAAGGCGCTAGATCGTATTATTATTCAAATTCCTTTAATTATTTATTACGATTTTTGAGCAACGTAGAGCTGGTGAAAACATACTTTGCCATTTTTTTTTATGAATTCTTGGTGGTATTCCTCTGCAGGATAAAACTTTACTGACTCTCTTATTTCTGTAACTACTTTGTTTTGATGTTCACCAGACATATCTATTTCTTTTATTTTGTTTTCAGCTAAAACTTTTTCTTCTTCAGAATTATAAAAAATGACAGATTTATATTGTTCACCTATATCAGGTCCTTGACGATTATGTTGAGTCGGATCATGAATAAAGAAAAATTTATCAAGTAAATCAGTAAAATTAACTACAGAATTGTCATACTCAATTTCCACTACTTCAATATGGCCAGTGGTTCCAGTACATATAGTTTCATATGTAGGATTATCAGTATGACCACCAGAATAACCAGATATAACTTTGAGCACTCCTTCCATTTCTTCAAATAGCGCTTCAACGCCCCAAAAGCACCCAGCACCAACCACTAATTTTGAATTCATAATTTAACATAAAAGTTTTTTTATATATGTTAAAGTCCAAATTTTAGAATTAAGTAAGAATACGGTTTATGGATTTAAATATAAATATTGGACGAATTTCTAATTTTAAAATATTTATAACTAAAAGTACCGAGAGCAAGGATGGTTGGACAATAATAAAGCCATTTATTCTAATGAAACTTTACTCATCAGACGGCTTAGAAGGATGGGGTGAGGCGTTCTCTATAAAATATAGAGAAAACGCTATAACATCCATAATTGAGAGGTTACTAGAAGATATTTCCAATATTGAAAATCTTACAATACATAAATTTAGGCATAGAGTGGCTGAAATTGCTGATAATCATAAAGGCTTAGACTTTTGCGCGGCAACAAGTGCGATTGAAATAGCCTTATGGGATATATCTGGGAAAATAAAAGCTCTTCCCGTTCACTCAATCTTAAGCGAAGAGCTTATTACACCAGTTAATCATTATACAACTTGTTGGAGCAGCATGTCACATGCAGATGAAATTATAATGAATAGAATTAGTGAGCTGTTAGAGCATGGAAGTAAAGCAGTTAAAATATATCCTTTTCAAAATAGAAATTTAGATGACTCAATAAAGTTTGTTACAAAAGTAAGTGATCTTCTAGGTTCAAGGGCTAGACTACTGCTTGATCTTGCTGTTCCAAACAATTTTAAAGAGACCAAAAAATTTATTGATGAAATATCTCCTTTTAATCCTTACTGGATTGAGGAACCTGTAAATGGAGAGGATATTAGTAAGTTAGTTGAAGTAAAGGATCATTGTAAGTCAAAAATTGTAACAGGTGAAAAGCAATGTGGTGTAAATCATTTCAATGAATTAATTTTAAGAAATGCTGCGGATATACTTAATCCAGACATTTCTTGTATAGGAGGTTTAGTTGAAATGCTTGAAATATCAAAAAATGCTAAGACCAAAAATATTTTTATTTCACCTCATTGCTGGAATTCAATGTCAGTTTCTGCTGCAGCTATGATACATGTTTGCTCTGTAATGCCTAATTCAGAGATGGCTGAAATATTTATAGAACACCTTGAGCATTCAAAAGATTATTGCGAATCTGCATTCACAATTGAAAATGATAAATTACTATTAAATAATTCTCCTGGTTTAGGTATTAAAATAGATGAAAAAAATTTGTCTGATTTAAGTGATTGTATATTTGAGGCACAATTAAATGGGTGAGAATTATCTCTATAATATATTGTTTAAAGAAAATGAATTAAATGAAAAACCTTTTCTAATTAACAGTCAGCAAGAAGTCTCATTTAAAAATTTTCATGAAATTGTTAATTGTATTTCTAATTTATTTACTAAAAACGGTCTATTGCCAGGTGATAGAGTAGCAGTCCAAGCAGACAAAAATAACTTACAGCTGGCTTTATATGTAGCAACAGTGAAGGCTGGCGGTGTTTATTTGCCTCTTAATACTGGTTATACTGCATCAGAACTTCAATACTTTATAGATGATGCAGAGCCTAAAATAATCATTGTTGATAATAGTAAAAAAGAGAGCATTAAGACAATTTCCTCTGGAAAACAAACGGTCATTTACACTCTTAATCAAGATGAAAGTGGAACACTAAGAGAAAATATAATCGGTCTATCAAAGAAGTTTACTCCAATTAATAGAGATAAAGATGACTTAGCTGCAATTTTATATACTTCAGGAACTACAGGGAAGTCCAAGGGAGCAATGCTTACTCATATTAATTTAGCTTCTAATGCTCAAGTTTTAAACGATGTATGGAAATTTAGTGCAGATGACGTACTTCTCCATATGCTACCAATTTATCACACTCATGGGCTATTTGTTGCTTGTAATCTTTTATCTTTAGTAGGGGGATCGATGATTTTTCTGGAAAAATTTGATGCTAATGAAGCAATAAAATGGATACCAAAAGTGACTACTATGATGGGAGTTCCAACTTTTTACACAAGACTATTAGAAAATGATGGGTTGAATTATGAAATAACTAAAAATGTGAGATTATTTATTTCAGGTTCAGCCCCACTTCTGGAAGAAACCCATGAAGAATTTGAAAAACGTACTAATAAAAAAATACTCGAACGTTATGGAATGACTGAAACTAATATGAATATTTCAAATCCCTATGAGGGAGAGCGAAAACCTGGAACAGTCGGAAAACCACTTCCAGGTATCGAAATTAGAATAGCAGATGAAAATGGTAATCCAATTACAGGCAAGAACGTTGGAGTAATACAACTTAAAGGAGATAATGTTTTTAAGGGATATTGGAAACTAGAAAAAAAAACCAAAGAGTCGTTCAGTAAGGATGGATATTTCATAACTGGAGACTTAGCAACTAGAGATGATGATGGTTACTTTACAATTGTTGGTAGAGACAAAGATATGATTATTACTGGAGGTTTAAATGTTTATCCTAAGGAGATTGAAATAATACTTAATGATATATCTCAAGTGAATGAGTCTGCTGTTTTTGGAATTAACCATAAGGATTTTGGTGAAGCAGTTGCAGCTGCAGTGGTTTTTAATGATATTTCTGAAACTCTCAGTGAAGAAAGTATATTAAAAATGCTATATGATAAACTTGCAAAATTTAAACAACCTAAAAAAATATTTTTCCTGGATCATTTACCAAGAAACTCTATGGGTAAAGTGCAAAAGAATAAATTAAGAGAAGAATATAAAGATTATCTAATTAACTGAAATCCAGTTATGTATTTCATTGATATAGGTATTATCTTGCTTCTTATCTAATATTCCAATTATATCATGATAATTAAATCCTCCCTGATTAGTATTTAAATTTTGGATTTTTTTTGGACCTGTCCAATTATTAAATATTTTCTTTACACCATCAGCTTTAACTACTTTGTCTTTTTCTTCGTAAAAAATTAATAATGGTAAATTTGTTTCTTTGAACTTGAGATTATTACCAGAATACATAGCTTTCCAAAATTCTTTAGGGAAATTTCTGTCAAATTTATTAACCCAGAATGGAGACCACTCATCAGTAGATAAATTGAATAGACTAGGGAAATCAAATTTATATGTTTTTTTGAAAAATAATCCCGTTGCAGCCACAAAGTAAATAGGTGATAATTTTGGTGTATAAGGCGCGACTAAGATTAGATAATCGATATTTTTTGAAAGCTGTTCGTCTTTTGCTGCCATAAGAGAAAATGTACCACCAGCAGAAAAACCCATTAGAATGACTTTTTCCCCTATCATTTTTCCAATTTTTACAGACTCTGCGATATCGTATAGATAATCTTCGGCTTTAAGTTCTTTTGTTGAAAGATATCCTGAACCATGTCCAGCAAGACGTGATATAAATAAGTTTGCATTCAACTTATCAGCAATTTTAATGAGTGTTTCTTCTTGTTGACGACCTGTAGCGAAACCGCCATGTAAAAATACAATCGAATATTCAGATTTATTCTTTTTATCTTTATTTCTCCATATTATTTTTTTCTTTGCATCCATATGAAGTTCCGGAAATTTGTTTTCTTGCATATCAAGATATTCTTGAACATCACCTGAAATATTAATATTTGGAAAAGCAATATTTATCTTATTAAAAATATAGGGAAGCGTAATAAGGATTATAAATAATATCGGAAATACTAAAATTATTGATGTAATCAGTAAAAATCTAAATAGCCTAATCCTATTTGTTCTATTCATCGGATAAGTGATATGCACATAATTTATTATTATTATGATCCCTCATGTATGCATAAAATTCTCCAGGATATCTAAATCCTGGGTCACCCTCATTTGATGCACCTAACTTTAGTGCAGTGGCATGAAATTCCTCAACTTGTTTCTTATTTTCAGCAAGAAAGGAAACCTGAGTTCCATTCCCAAATGTAGCGCCTTCACCATTTTGTGGGAGGGTAATATAAAATTCAATAGGGGTGCTTTTACTTCTCGCATAACCAACGCATTTATCATCTTCATAAAAGCTACTTAGGCCAATTATAGATAAAAGTTCATCATAAAAAGCTTTACTTTTTATAAGATCATTAGTGCCAAGCATTACAAAACCTTTCATTTTACACTCCCTTTATAAATTAGTTTTTGAAGTAATCTCTTCTAACATAAGTATCATTTTAGATTTATAAGTTTCATCGGTTGCAGATTTTGTTTCAAGTACTGAAAAAAAAGCAGCCACAACATTTGTTTCTAAATTGATCATTAGAAATTGTCCACCATATCCTGAATGTCCAATCCAATTATTTGACTTCATAGTCTGGTTTGCATAAAAAACAAAATGTTTATCAAGAAGCCTCATATATTTCGGGCCATCAGCTTCAAGGGTGGACTCTATAAATTTCTTTGATCCTACATATCTATTTTTGATGCCTTCGCCCCTTCTAGAAAATAAAAGTCCCATTCGAAGAAAATCTCTAGTTGTTAAACATCCACCCCCTGACAACCATGGCATTCCATCTCTATCTGTTGCCATATATAATGCATCCTCAAAACCAGCGGCCTCTACAATTCTTATCAGGTGATCTCTTAAGCTTACCTTAGTAATATTTTCTACGATCATGGCTATCACATCTGTATTTGCTGACTTGTAAAGTGCCTGATCTAAATTATTCTCTAGAGTTTCCCCTGGAACTGCCTTAATAGAATTTAAAAACTTTTCTTGAGAAATATTTTCTTCATCCTCATCTGGTATGCGCCATCCACCAGCTTTTTCCTGAAGAAATGAGGAAGAAAAGGGATCAGTATAATCTTCAGTGAAATTATTCTTAACATTCATGTTCAAAACATTCTGAATTGTAGCATCAGCGTATCCACTCCCAATGTTTGGTAAGTATTTGGATACAGTTTGATTAAGATCAATCACATTCTGTTCAACAAGTTCACCAACTAACAAATTAATAAACATTTTAGTAATTGACATTATCGTTTGAGGTTGAGAAAGATGAAAATCTGGTGCAAATTTTTCATATAAAATTCTCTGATCTTGTCCTACAATTAATGAACAAAAAGATGATTGGTTAGTCATATCTTTTACTAAATCTATATTTTCAATATTACTATTTTCAGTTTTATTTAGCTTTAAAACATAGTCAGACCTCAAAATTAATCCATATCTATTAATTTTGTAAAGGTCGCGGTAACCAGTTCTTCTATACTTTGGAAGATTCCATAACGCTTTGTTATCTTCTTGCGTAACTAGTGTTTTGTTCGGTTCACTGTAAATTAAGTTGTCTGTCATGATTAAAATAATTTAAAATTTTTTTGGCTTATTTTGACAATGATTAAACATACTTTCGTATAGCATAGCAAAAGATAAAAGTTTAGCGTCTTCATTGTATGGTGCAATTAACTGTAATCCCATTGGGAGATTATTTTTATTAAATCCTACAGGAATAGAAATTGATGGAAGTTGAAATAGACTTGCGAACACTGTTATTTCCATCCATCTGTGATATGTATCTAATTGATTGCCTGATATAGACTTGGGGGAAACTAGATTTTTATCAAATGGGAATACTTGTGCAGAGGGAGCTGCCAATAGGTCATATTGATTAAATAATTTTGACGTTATAGATTTTGCACTTTCAAGCCATTGTAAAGATCCCGCTAACATATCATCAGTAATGTTTATGCCATTTTTATATTCCCATTGAGCAGGCTCAGATAATTGATCTATTTTTCCCATAAATATCTCAGTTAAATTGTCAGATATAATTTTTGATCTTATTGTTGTCCAACTCTTCCACAACAAATCTGTGCTCAGGTCATCGTTATTTATATCAACTTGTATTTTTTTTTCGTTCTTTGAAACTTCATTTAATGCCTGTTGACACATACTTAAAATTTCGTTTTCAAAGTAATATTTCTCACAAAAATTATTTAACCATCCTATTTTAAATATGCCTGTTGGTTTAAAAGTTTCAATTTTGAGAAATGGATATTTAATATCAATTGAACTCCCATCTTTTTGATCTTTACCAGCAATACAATTCATGTAATAACAAAGGTCGTCAGGTCTTCTAGAAATTACTCCTGTTGTACTTATAATCGGCATCTTTCGATCAATACTGTTATCTCTTAGTTCTGGAATAACCCCAGGTGTGGGTCTGTAACCATATAGATTAGTAAATGCTGCTGGATTCCTGCATGAACCCATCATATCACTACCATCAGCACACGGTACTAAATTCATTGATACAGCTGCGGCAGCCCCACCACTTGATCCTCCAGCACTCAAAGAATAATTGTATGGATTAGCAGTAGGGCCAAAAATTTTATTTACAGTGTGTGATCCGATTGCAAGTTCAGAAGTGTTTGTTTTTCCAATTATAATCCCACCTTTTTCCTGTAATCGATTTACAAAAATTGAGTTACTCGTTGGTAAACTATCCCTATTAATATTTAAACCTTCAGTTGTAGGAAAGCCTACAACGTTGAAAATATCTTTGATCGCAAAAGGAATACCATTTAAAGGCAAATCACTATCTAGGCTTTCATCTTTTACTCTTGAGATTTCTCTGATTTCATCAAAGTCTTTTAGATTTACGATCGCATTGAGAGAGTTATTAAATCTTTCGATTCTATCTAAATAAAAATCGATTATTTCAATTATTTTAATTTGTTTTTTTTTTATTAATTTAACTTGATCTTCTAATGACAAGCACTCAATCATTGATCTGATATTATCGAGCCCCGTTAATGCTTATTGTAACAAGTTTTTTGACATCATCTAAATCAGCTTTTTTGGGATTTGTACCAAATGCAGTATCAATCATTGTTTTTTTTGATATGCGGTCAATGCAGTCTGTTGGAACATCAATTTCTGATAGACCTTTAGGGATTTTACAACGATCTAATATTTTTTCCATTTCGCCTATGAAATTGTCAGTAGAATTTTTCTCATACTGTAAAGCCTGTGACATTCTGATTACTTTTTCATCCATCCCAGGCAGGTTGAATCTTAATACGGCAGGCAATACTATTGCGTTAGTTAAACCGTGTTGAGTATTGAATTCAGCCCCTACCATATGAGATATGGCATGAACTAAGCCAAGACCTTTGATAAATGCGATTCCTCCCAGACATGAAGCAACAAGCATTGCGCCTCTCGCAGCTAAATTGGATGGTTCTTCAACTGCTGTAATAAGAGATTTGGAAATTAAGTTCAGACTTTCAAGTGCTGCCCCATCACATAGTGGATGTGATCCCGGAACACAGTAACCCTCTACAGAATGGACCATCGCATCAATACCTGTCCATGCGGTTAAATTTGATGGAAGACCAAGTGTGAGTTCTGGATCAAGAATTGCAATTGATGGTTTTAATCCAGGGTGGCATATGCACCATTTTACTCCTTCTTTGGTATCCGTAACCATGGCTGTACTCTCTGTTTCAGCCCCAGTTCCTGCAGTTGTTGGAATTGTTACAAGAATAGGAAATTGATTTTCATTAGTTATTGATGGAGGTGTCTTTTCCCACTCAAAATCCCAGAGGTCATAATCATTATTTACAGTCAAGCATATTGCCTTACCACCGTCCATCGCACTTCCGCCTCCTATTGCAATAATTGAGTCGTGATCACCATTTTTATACATTTGGCAACCACCATCAATTTCAGTGTCTTTTGGATTAGGTGAAATTTGAGAATAAATCTGAAATTTTATGCTCGAGTCTGAAAGTATTTCTTTTAGCTTATGCATAAAAGGCAATTCAATACTTCCACTATCTGTAACAATTAAAGGATTTATAATATTTTTATTTTTACAAAATTTTGAAATCTCAGGCAGCCTACCTGGCCCGTAACTAATTGGTACAGGAAAACCCCAGTCCTGAGGAGCTAAAATTTCATCAATATCAAAATTAAACATTATAAATAATGAGATTTAAAAATAGATTTTATGTTAGCATTTATATTCAAGTTGTTAAGATAAACTTATATGAAAGATCTATATGCAACATAAAATTTCAAAATTGATAAGTAATAAACTTTATTTAGCAATAATTATAATGTTACTTGGAATAATTTTTGTAGACCTATACGGAGTTATTATTAAATCTCTGGGAACTTTATATTCAACCCCTCAGTTAACTGTTTTTAGAAATTTTTTTGCAGTTATACCAATAGTATTATTTTTTTTCCTTAGTCAAGGACATCAAACTGCATTTAAAGATTTAAACATCAAATTTTTATTTTTATGCTTTATAAGAGGGATCTCATTTTTATTTTTGAACATTACTTATTATATAGCCATAATAAATATGGATTTTGCTACTGCTTCAACATTAACGTTTTCTTCGCCATTCTTTATAATCATTTTATCAATTTTGTTGTTAAAACAAAAGATAGGTATCTATAGATGGTCGGCTGTAATTATAGGATTTATAGGAGTTGTTATGATTATGAGACCAACAAATGAAATATTTTCTTATTATTCAATTTACCCGATACTGACTGCTTTAATCTGGGCATTTTACATGATTATTTTAAGATTTATTCCCGTTCAACATCCGCCTGCGAAAATTGAATTTTATACTCTTATATCTTCTTTAGTTGGATCAGGGCTGCTTATGATTTTTGTTACAGATTATGTCGCCATACAAAGCACTTATCACTGGACATTAATGATAATGATTGGAATTTTTGGAGGAACTGCAACTGTTCTTTTCATATACGCGTATAGAATGGTTCAGCCGAGTAAATTAGCCGCATTCGAGTACTTAGGAATACCATCTTCATTTATCTTAGGATGGATCTTTTTTAGTGAAGCGCCCCTTGATCAATTATTTCCTGGAGTTATTGGAATAGTTATAGCGGGTTTTATAGTAATATGGAGGGACAGAAAACGTTCTAGTGAATTAGAGAGTGTGAAAAAAATTATCTAATTTGATGTCATCGACTTTAAAACAATTGACCGGTCGATCTCACCAACTAGCTCTCCCGATATAGCATCAATCACAGGATATTTTTTATCAGTGTCAGCAATTTGTTTAATTAACGTATCTATTTTGACATCACTTTTTATACACTGATCTCCTTTAGAAAATAAACTCTTCGATTCATCAGAGCAGACTTTCCTTGCGCACTTGCCTGCGCTGAGTACTTTATATTTTGGAACATCTTCAGTAAAATCTTTGACATATTGATCAATTGGATTTGCAACAATTTCTTCAGGAGTTCCTACTTGCGAAATCTCCCCGTCCTTCATAATCGCGATATGATCACCCATCTTTATTGCTTCTAAGAAATCATGAGTTATAAAAACCATGGTTTTCTGAACCATCTTTTGAATACTTAGTAACTCATCTTGCATTTCTCTTCTAATTAATGGATCTAAAGCTGAAAAGGGTTCATCGAATATTAATATTTCCGGATCAACTGCAAGCGCTCGGGCAAGCCCCACTCTTTGTTGCATACCACCAGATAACTCTCTTGGATAATGTTGGTCCCAGCCATCTAAACCTACTAGCTTTAGTGACTCCATAGATTTGTCTAATTTTTCTTTACTGCCAACTCCTCTAATTTCAAGACCATAGCCAATATTTTCTATCACCCTTCGATGAGGGAAAAGACCAAAATGTTGAAATACCATGCTCATTCGGTTTCTTCTAAGATCGGTTAGGTCTTTATTGCTCATGCTAATAACATCTTCATTATCAATTTTCACTTCACCTGACGTTGGCTCAATTAGTCTTGATAAACATCTGACAAGAGTTGATTTTCCACTGCCAGATAGACCCATAACAACAAATGTCTCACCTTTTTGAACAGAAAAACTTACATCTTTCACAGCTACAACATGCCCAGTTTTTTCTTGAACCTCTGCTCTAGATAGGGAAGTATCCAGATTTTGCAGAACCTTTTTTTCATTTGGTCCGAATACCTTCCAAATGTTAGAGCAAACTATTTTCTGGTTATTTTCCATGATTTGAGGATAATACATGATGACTATGTTTCAACAATTTAATAGTTTTTAGATACTTACGAATTATTAAGGGTAAATATTTTGGCATTTTTTAGCAATATCAGCAATTCCAACTACATTTTAAGCGAAAACAAACTTTTCACTCGTATATCAATTTTCGTTGCACTGGTTATTTCATTTATTTTTGTTTTCAGTGGAGATAGTGTAACTAAGTTTCCAGTATTTATTACAGACTCTTTTACTTTCACTGCCTGGGTTAATCACGGTGAAGACTACTTGAAAGAACACTATCGCTGGATTACAAAATTAATTGCAAGTTATATTAAGGCTAGCTATTACGCACTTGAAGATTTTCTTTTAGATTCTTCATGGTTATTTATAGTAGCTTTACTTGTAATTCCATCTGTTGCGTTTGGAGGTTTAAGACTCGCATTATTAGTATTGTTTGGAGTTTTATTTTGGGGTGCAGTTGATTTGTGGGACTCCTCAATGGAAACTCTAGCATTAATGGGTTTATCAGTATTTTTATCAGTAATTGTTGGAGTGATTTTAGGAGTATTCTGTGGTTTAAGCGATCGATTTGAAAGAGGGATGAAGCCAGTACTTGATACCATGCAAGTAATGCCTGCATTTGTATATCTTATACCGGCAATGTTCTTTTTTGGAATTGGTGGAGCCCCGGCAATATTGGCAACGATGATATATTCAATGCCACCAATTATTCGTTTAACAAACCTTGGAATTCGTCAAGTTCCCAATGAAACTATTGAAACTGCAACAGCATTTGGATCTAATAAATTACAAACATTATTCAAAGTACAAGTTCCATTAGCGCTGCCAAGTATTATGATGGGAGTAAACCAAACAATAATGATGGCCTTAGCTTTAGTTGTTTTAGCAACTTTCATAGGCGCACAGGGACTAGGCTCAGAGATATGGGTAGCGATAAGAAAGTTAGATGTAGGATGGGCGATGGAAGGAGGCTTATGTGTATTGCTTATGGCCATTATGTTCGATCGTTTTGGCAAAGCTTTAAGCAAGGAAAAAGCAACATTGCCCGCTGACTCTCAAAGGTTTTATTTATTACCTCAAAATTGGGAAATTTATCCTATCGCAAGAATAATTGAGAGGCCTCTTGGATATATTCATTTTTGCTTTGTGTTAATCTTTTCTAGTTTTTTTAGGGCTGTAGCTTCATTTATAAACTTATTTATTTCAATTTTTAGTAAGGATATGGGAGAATTAGCAGGTCGATTTATCTTAAATAACTATTTTTTCTTTACCGGCATACTAATTTTATATGGAATAAGCACTTACGATAGTTCTGTTGCAAGTATTGGGGCATTTCCCGAAAGCTGGCATGTTTCACTCAGAGAGCCAATTTCGAACGGTGTTAATAGCCTTACAGTAAATCCAACTTTCATATCAATAACAAAAGGTATAAAGGCCTTTGTTGTTATTTATCTTTTAAAACCTCTAGATTTATATTTAACATTTTTGCCATGGTGGTACACCACGTTGGCATTGGTAATACTGAGCTGGATTTCTGTTGGTTTGCGATTTGCAATAATTACAGCACTACTATTGTTTTTTATTGGAGCTTGTAACATTTGGACTGAGGCAATGATAACATTGTCGTCAGTGTTAATTTCAGTTCTTCTTTGCTTTGTAATTGGAGTTCCTATTGGTGTTTTAGCGTCTTATAACAAAAGGTTTCAAAGTATCAATGAAGTTATATTGGATGCCATGCAAACGCTGCCATACTTTTGTTATCTTATACCTGTCTTAATGTTCTTCGGCGGCGGCGCTTTTGCTGCATTAATTGCTACAATAGTATACTCAATCCCCCCCATAATTAGGCTAACTGTTCTAGGCTTGTCGCAAGTCTCTTCTACTTACTCTGAGGTTTCTAAATCATTTGGAGGAAGTACATTTCAAACACTTAATAAAATTAAGTTTCCATTGGCTACCCCAAGTCTTGTAATGGGCTTTAATCAGACCGTAATGATGGCATTTGCAATGCAAATTGTAACACCTCTCATAGGAGGCAAGGGACTTGGAAGGGAAGTATTTAATGGACTTGCTAGATCCGATACTGGTAGAGCATTAGCTGCAGGAATTGCAATATGTCTTTTGGCAATGATTTTGGATCGAATAAGTCTAGCCTGGACTAAAAAACAAAGAGATGCACTGGGTTTATCCTGATAATAATTAGTTATTTTTACTAATTATTTTATTTAAGATATACGCATAAACCTGTTTACTAACACAACTTTTTCTGCCTAAAATACTATCAAACTTATAAATAAAGAAACATACTAAAGGGGAATTAAATGAAATTTATTAAGAACGCTTTTGTAGCTTCGCTTCTTTCATTTTTTATGGTCATAGTGAGTTTTAGTCAGGCTAGCGCCGACAGACTAACACGAGCTGTTGCAGACTGGACAGGTGGAATGGTAACATGTGAAGTTGCAGAACAAATTTTAGAACAAGAATTAGGTTACAAGATTGAATCAATTGTATTTCCATCAGGAACAGGATTATGGGAAGCAGTTGCAGATGGTAGTGACATCCAATTCGCATGTGAAAGTTGGCCAAGTTACGCAGAAGCTGACGAAGTCATGGTAAACCAAAAACTTATTTATAACGGAGAAGTTGTCAAAGATGACTATAATGGAGATGGATCAGTTGAGGTTTATACTACTGGAATTATTGGATCATCTGACTATTTTGTCCCGAAATATTTTGTAGATGCAAACCCAGGATTTAAAGGCTGGGAAGATCTTAATGACTATAAAGATCAATTTGCAACTGCTGAAACTGGAGATAAAGGTAGATTAATAGGTTGTCCTGTACCAGGTTGGAACTGTCATGACCAAAAAAGATTAGATTTACTAGGAATTGACTTTGTTGCAGATGAGCTAGGTACTGAAGTCGCTGCTCTGGCAGAGGCGTCAGCTGCTTATGAGAGAGGCGAAGCATTTTTGCTTTACTTCTTCACGCCGCATTGGTTCCAGGGAGCTTACGAAATGGTTCCAGTGAATCTTCCACCAAATGTACCTTGTGAGACATTCAATGAAGCAAATAACTTTACTGTTTGTGGATCTGACAAATGGCCAGCAACTGGTTGGGCTAAGGACTATACTATCAATTACATGAATCCAGCAGTTTTTGCTAAGCCTGAAATGGCATCAGCAAAAGGCTTTTTTAAGAAAATGAACTTAGATAATGCTGATCAAGCTGCAATGATCAATGAAATTGATAAAAACGGTAGAGATATCGTTGAAGTTGTTCAAGAATGGAAAGATAACAATGAAGATAAATGGAGCACATGGCTTCCATAATCTGTCTGATTATCTAAAGTAAAAAAAAGACCCTGTTACATTTTAGCAGGGTCTTTTTTTTAAGTTTTTTATTAAATGAGACATCAATATCATTACTCCATTAGTTTCGCACTTCTGATTGCAGCTGGAATGTGGGGATTATTTTGGATCCCTCAAAGAGCATTAGAGTCAGGCGGACTAACCGGTGGATGGGCTACAATATCTCAGATGTTCATTCCATTTTTAATATTATTACCTGTTTCATTGTGGCGAAAATATAAAGGGCAATCATTCGGCCTAGAATATCCAATTATAGGACTACTTTTTGGTGCTGGTATTGCATGTTATGCAAATAGCTTTTTACTTACTGATGTCGTTAGAGCTCTGATACTTTTTTACATTACACCAGTATGGACAACACTTTTTGAAGTTATTTTTCTTAGACATATGCCGCGTTACTATAGATACTTAACTTTGGTACTCGCTCTTTCTGGTGTATGGATTGTATTTGGACAAGACGCAGTAATTCCAATTCCTCACAATGCAGGAGACTGGATTGCTCTCCTCGGCGGTATCTTTATTGCCGCTTCAGCTGTAAGAATGGAAGTTAAGAAACCAGATGGAATATTTCCTATTTTATTTTCATTCTTCTTTTATGGAAGTCTATTTACCCTGATCCAATCATTTTTCATGAGAGATTATCTTGGTCATGCTCCATCTCTTGACTCATGGGTTTCTATGATGCCGTGGCTAATTTTAATTACACTTTTATTTCATATTCCTACCAATATTGTCATATTAGGTGCACCAAGCAGGATAGGAGCAAGCCTATTTTCAATAATCATACTTTTCGAACTAGTTGTTGGCTCATTTAGTGCTGCGTTATTAACTGACGAGATTTTTGGTTGGCGTGAAGCACTCGGAAGTTCATTTATTATACTTGCTGGGTTAACAGAGATTATCTTTGCAAAAATTTCTAAACCTATAAATACTTAATTATAAATTATTAAGTATTTTTATATGTTCAACTGTCGTACCACAGCATCCGCCTATAATTTGAGCGCCCGCATCTCTCCATTTTCTTGCTTCTTTTAAGTAATCGTCAGGAGAAATTACATTACTCATATCGTAGTTTGGAAAATTAAACACAGCTACTTCAGGGTAAGCCATTATTGGAAGATCATATACTTCTTTAAGCTCACTAATACTATTTTCTATTACTTCAATATCACAATGCATAATACCAACTGCGTCTAGTTTATGATGCTTCACATTGCTTATCATTTTTTTAAAACTATATTCATAGTCGGTAGTAAGGGCTATTAAGCCATCTTTATTTCTAGAAGAGAATCCAGCCCACACAGGCAGGCCTACTTTACTTGCTGAGTCAAAAATTATATCAATTCTATCTGGTCGATACATAAGCTCTAATAAAATAAAATCACAACCATTTTCGGCTAGAAAAAATGCAAGCTCATCAAAAGATTTCTTAAAATATTCAGGAGTAAGTTTCTTAATATATTTATCTTTTTCTTCTTGTGATCTAAAAGCATCCTCATATGGTATTTGGTGAGATAAAGATCCTGCTACTAGAACATCGTCTCTTCCGCACTCTTCTCTAGCTTTTAAAGCAGCGTTAATTGCGGCTAAATTTATTTCTTTAAATTGATCATCAACACCTGCAACTTCCAAAATCATCCTATTAGATGCATAAGTATTTGTAGTTATAATATCCGCCCCAGCTTTGATATAATCCTTATGTATTTGTTTTAATGTTTCGCTTTCAAGGGAGGCAGTAGCACACCAAGAAGCATCCATTTTAACTCCTCGGTTTTCAAGCTCAGATCCAGTAGCTCCATCAAGAACAATATTTTCTCCACCTTTAATTCGTCTCATTAAATTTTTATAGCGATCACTCATAAATATTCTTTAGCATTTAATATTCATATTAGTAAGTAGAAACTTATTAAAAGGATTTACTTTATATTACTTTTTAGTCTATAAAGTTTGATCATTTAGGAGAATAAAATGTCAAAAGGTATAATATACACACCAAGAATAAGAAAGTCACCTTTCTTTGAGGAGACAATAAAATACGGGGCAACTAATTTCACAACTTATAATCGTATGACAATGCCTGTTGGCTATACTACTCCAGAACAGGAGTATCAATCATTAATAAATGACGTCACATTATGGGATGTTGCAGCAGAACGACAAATTGAAATTATTGGTGAAGACGCTGCTAAGTTTGTTCAATACATGACACCAAGAAATTTATCTACATTTAAAGATGGTTTCTGTCGCTACGCATTCATGACAGATGAAAATGGGGGAATAATAAATGATCCATTAATATTAAAATTTAGTGAAAATAGGTTTTGGCTGAGTATTGCAGACTCAGATGCAATACTGTGGTGTAAAGGTGTAGCATTATCAGGAAAATTTAATGTAAGAATTTCAGAGCCTGAAGCCTGCCCACTATCACTTCAGGGCCCACGTTCTAAGGAGCTTATTAGAAAAGCGACAAATGACGATCCAGCGATCATGGGACTAAAATATTATCAATTTATTGAAACCAATTTGTTTGGATTAGATATTGTTATTGCACGTAGTGGTTGGAGTAATCAGTTTGGTTATGAAATTTATATCACAAAAGAAGTGGATGGCCCAGCCTTGTGGAATGCTCTAATGGAAGTTGGAAAAGAATTCAAAATTGTTCCTAGTTGTCCAAACCAAATAGATAGAATTGAAGCTGGCATGATATCTCACCAAGGGGATACTTCATTGGCTGAAAATCCACTTGAGCTTAATTTGCCTAAATTTTATGATCTTGATCAAGAAGCAGAATTTGTTGGAAAAGAAGCTTTATTAAAAATAAGAGAAGAAGGTATTAAAAAACAATTCACCGGTTTCAAAATTTCAGGAAAGAAAATTGGATATAACATGGCAAGAATTCCACTGCATGATAAAAATAATGAGAAAATAGGATTTGTAACCAGTTGTATTTATAGCCCTAACTTTGGATGTAACATTGCTTTAGGATTTATTGAAATTAATTTAATTAATTCAGAAGAAATATATCAAATTGATCATGATGGTGAGAAACGAGAAGTTGAAGTTGTCCCATTACCATTTAGTTCTAGACTTGAAAAAATGGAATAATGTTTTCAAAAAATAGAGCTAACCAATTTTTATTTCTTTCAATGACCATATTGGCAGTTGTCGCAGGTTGGGCGGTTTCAGAACTATTAAAAGATAATACTTCAGAGCCATCAAACAATATTGATTTAAAATTTACAGCAGTTGACCACTTTGGAGAAAATGTAAGTGAAAGAACTTATAATGGATACAGTAAAGTATTCTTTTTTGGATTTACACATTGTCCAGATATTTGTCCAATTAGTGCAAATCTTATGAGTAATGCAATCGATCAATTAAATAGAGAAAACCATTCAATAAAAAATATAAAATTTTTCTTTGTTACAGTTGATCCTGCACGAGATAATCCTGAGCGATTAAAACAATTCCTCAGCAACTTTAGTTCTAATTTAGTCGGTTTGACGGGGACACATGAAAATCTAATGCCTATGTGGAAAAACTTTTTCGTGCATGTAGAACCAGCAATAAATTCTGAACATCAAAATCATTTAGGTGTCACTCAACAATCTGATAAAATGAGCCTTAAAGATAGCAATTACATGGTTCAGCATACAGCATTTTATTATATTTTCGATAATGATAATATTTTACAAAGTATACTTCCGTTTGGCTCAAGCATTGAACAAATGGTTGAGGATCTAAAAAAAATCTAACAATGTATAAATTTTTTGTAATTATTTTTTTTGTCTTATTGTCTTGTTCTGAGATAGTAGAAAGAAGTAAATATAAAGAAATGGCCTCTGAACTGGCATCTAAAAAAAATTGTGACCCGAATATTGAGCTTCTATTAACGCATGAGAAAACAGAATTGTGGGCTTCGTATCACAATAAAGATAAAAAACTATTATGTGTTTTAACCTGTGTTAATGATGTTTGTATGTTTTCAACAGAAAGAGATTAAGTGTTGTATAGAGGTTTAATAATATTTTTAATGTTTTTTTTTGTAAAAACAGCATTAGCTCACCAATTTCAAAAAGATCATATTAATATTAATCACCCACACATTAAGTATACAATATCATCAGGCTCTGCAGCTGGATATATGAAAATAGTCAATATGGGTTTTGATACAGATCGCTTACTAAAAGTAGTTACCGATTTTGCAGATGCTGAGTTACATTATTCAAAAGTGGATGATGGAATAGTTACCATGAAAGAATTAGATTATATAGAAATTGCACCTCAAAAAGCCAAATCTCTCAAGCCTGGCACACATCATATAATGTTTTCAAATTTTAGTATTGAATTAAAAGAGGGAATAAGCTTAGAAGGATATTTGGTATTTGAGAAATTAGGAGAAATTAAAGTACTTTTTGAGGTCGAAAATCAAACAAGTATAGACGATCATACTGAACATTAATGAAGACATTTAAAATTGAATATATCACCACACTGTTTTTTCTATCATTGCTAGTTGCTTTAGCTTGGTACTATTTATATCTCATGGCATCTAATCCCATGGACTCTATGTTGCAAAACAAAAATCCTATGACAATGTCAACGGAGTCTATGTCAGAAAATGAAATGCCAATGGAGTCCATGCCTGATATGGAAATGCCCATGGACACAATGAATATGAGTGAGAATAATTCATCAATAAATTTTTTGATGATGCCGATGACAGGAGAATGGACAATGAATGATTTTATTGTGATGTTTGTAATGTGGACTGTCATGATGTTTGCAATGATGCTTCCATCAACATTTATCTTCTTGAATATATTTAGAATGATGAGATCAAATATGCATACCTCGTCAAATATTATTATTGAAATGATTGTGATTTCATTCACTTATATTTTAATTTGGGCTATTTTTTCTCTTTTAGCGTGTACACTTCAATATGGTCTGCATAATAATGGGATTGTAGATATGATGGGGACTTTGCAAAATAATATACTTGCTGGTTTGTTTCTTGTAGGCGCAGGTATTTTTCAGTTTACTCATTTAAAGAATGCATGTCTTGAAAAATGCAGAAACCCTCTATCATTCTTAATGTCAGGGCCTATTAACGGTTACAGAAGTGTTGCCTACGTGGGTTTGAAGCATGGTTTATTTTGTTTAGGTTGTTGTTGGGTACTTATGCTTCTACTTTTTGTAAATGGAGTTATGAATCTACTTTGGGTAGTAGTAATAACAGTAATTGTACTTGCTGAAAAAATGCTACCTTATGAGAAACTTAGTTCTAGATTTCTAGGCATTCTTCTAGTAGGTTGGGGAGCATACATAATATTAATTTAACTTTATGACTGTTAATCCATTAAACTTGCATTGGGAAATTAAGGGAAATTTCTTACTAAACTGTAACTGTGATGTTTTTTGTAATTGCCCTATGTCTCTTGGTAGAGCAGTTCCAAACTCACCAAATGGAAAATGTTTTTCATGGTGGGGAATTAATATTGAAGAAGGTTACGCTGAAGAGAAGTGGTCTGGATTTAACCCTATCAAAAGAGAGTCAAAAGGCATTATGGACTTGGGCGGTTTAAATGTTGCTATACTTTTAGAAGTTCCTGGTCCTCTAGGTTCAGGCGGTTGGACAGCAGGTTTATACATAGATGAAAAAGCATCTGATGATACAGCTGACGCACTTGCAGTTATTTTTTCTGGACAAGCAGGTGGGCAAACAGGTTGGTTCAGGCATATGATTGCGAACTTCCTTGGTGTAAAAAGATGTTCTATATCATATAAAGAAACTAACGATGGATGGTCATTCACTATTCCTGAAATTTTAGATGGTCGAATTGAACATGAGCCAGGGAAAGATAGGGGCGAAGTAGTAAAAGTATCAAACTTAAAATATTGGGTTGCGCCAGAAATAATTGTTTGTAAAGGATCAAAAAGAAGTAGGATCAGAGATCACGGCCGTAATTGGGATTTCACTGGAGGAAGTGCCGAATATTGTGCAGTTGATTGGGCCGGACCATAATTAATATGAAGAATAATGCAAAAGTAGTTGTCATTGGTGGTGGCGTTGTTGGCGTAAGTACGCTTTATCATCTAGCTAAAAAAGGTTGGTCTGATGTTGTTTTATGTGAACGTAAAGAATTAACTTCTGGTTCTACATGGCATGCAGCAGGTCTTATGCCACTGTTTAATATGAGTTACTCAGTTGGCCAAATTCATAAATATTCTGTGAAATTTTATCAGGAGCTTGAAAAAGAAACAGGTCAAGATGTTGGATTTAGAGAAGTAAGCAATATTCGATTAGCTGAAACTCAGGACAGAATGGATGAATACAAGCAATACGCGGGAGTTGCTGAAACAATAGGTGTTAAAGTAAATTTCTTAAATCCAGACGAGATAAAGAAAATATGGCCTTTATGTTCAACTGATGGATTAATTGGAGCAATTCAACATCCTGAAGACGGATACATTCAACCTAATGACCTTACACAAGCTTTAGCAAAAGGAGCGAGAGCGTTAGGAGCAGAAATTTATAGACAGACAGCTGTAACTGCATTGGAACAGCTTCCAGACGATAGTTGGGTTGTTACAACTGACAAAGGTGAAATCAAATGCGATGTTGTTGTTTCCTGTTCAGGTAATTTTGTAAGACAAACAGGGGAGATGGTCGGTCTTGACATACCTGTAATTCCAGTAGAGCACCAATACATTGTAACAGAGACTCACCCAAAGATTCTTGAGAGACAAAAGGAAGGTCTTCCTGAAATGGGTGTTCTTAGAGGCTCTGATGGTGGTTGGTATATGAGAGAAGAAGCGGGTGGTTTAATTTTAGGACCCTATGAGAAAGGTGCTCCCTGTTGTTATGTTAATGGACCTAGCAAAGATTGTGAGTATGAATTGTTCCAAGAAGATTTAGATCGCTTGGGTCCTCATATAGAACATGCTATAAAAAGAGTACCAATATTTGGGGAAGTTGGAATTAAGAAAGTATATAATGGAGCAATTTGTTATACTCCTGATGGAAGTCCAATTATTGGACCTGCCTGGGATAGGAAAAATCTCTATTTAAATGATGGACATTCATTTGGAATAACTGCAGCTGGAGGCGCTGGCTGGCAACTAGCTGAATGGATTATTAATGGCGAACCAACAATTGATATGCTTGGTGTTGAGCCCCGAAGATTTGGTGATTATGCCTCAAAAGCTTACTTAATAAAAAAGAACGAAGAAGCTTACGCGAACGTATTTACTATTCATTATCCTGATGAAGAGAGAGAAGCCGGTAGACCTTTGAGACAAGCACCATGCTATGATAGATTAAAAAATCTTGGTGCTGTATTTGGTCAGAAATTTGGTTGGGAACGTGCTAATTGGTTTGCGCCCGAGGGCACTAAACAAGAAGATCACTGGTCTTTTAGAAGATCAAATTGGTTTGAGCACATTGGAAATGAATGTAAAAATGTAACAGAAAATGTTGGTTTGCTTGATATGACGGCTTTTGCAAAGTGTAAAATATCTGGACCTGGAGCAGAAGAATTTCTTGATAATTTAGTTGCAAACAAATTACCAAAAAAAGTTGGCAGAACCAATTTATGTCATGCGTTGAATTCAAAAGGTGGTGTGCATTCTGAATTTACTATTATGAGAGAAAAAAGTGATAGTTTTTATTGTGTATCAGCAGGTGCGTGGCAAAGACTTGATCATGACTGGATCAAAAAACACATGCCTTCAGATGGAACGGTCCAGTTTGAGAATATAACTAATCAAATAGGTGTTTTGGTGGTTGCCGGCCCTAAATCAAGAGAGCTTCTGGAACGAGTATCTGATGATGACTTTAGTAATGAGGCATTTCCATGGCTTTCAGGAAAACAAATAAAAATTGGTTGTGCGGGAACATTGGCAATACGAGTTAATTTTGTGGGTGAGTTAGGATGGGAACTTCACTCTCCGATTGAAGTACAAAATCATATTTTTGATGCTTTGATGGAAGCAGGTGGAGATTTAAATCTTAAACCTTTTGGAATAAGAGCATTGGATTCACTCAGAATAGAAAAATCATATAAATTAATAGGGACTGAACTATCAATTGAGTATGCAGGATATGAGTCTGGAATAGGACGATTCATACATCCCAATAAAGGTACATTTATAGGAAGAGACTCACTCGTTGAGTGGAGAGAAAAAGGGTTTAAGAATACTTTTGTAACCATGGAAGTACACGGTGTAAAAGATGCTGATGCACTTGGGAATAATCCAATATATTCGAATGGAAAAGTTGTTGGGCGTGCAACTGGTGGAAATTATGGCTTTAGGGTTCAGAAATCTCTTGCATTAGGTATGGTTGGGCCTGAGTATTCAGAATCTGGGACTAAATTGCAAATGGATATTTTAGGAACTATGCATGATGTAACTGTTATACCTGAAAGTCCATATGATCCTGAAAATCAAAGACTGAAAGCATAACTGTTTTCGGTAAGTGAGAAGACTTCAATCTATTTATCAAGAACTTCTTACTGGTGATCAAATAGAATTTGTACAAAATCAACATCAAACAATACTTTATCTCTCAGAGTTTTTAGAAGATAACACAGGCAAATTTAGAAAATACATAAAAAATATATTCAAAAGAAAAGTCGCAAAGAACTGTTTTTATCTACATGGTAAAGTAGGAGTAGGAAAAACATTTATTATAAACCTTGCGTATGACTCAATATCCAAAAAGGCTAAGAAAAAAATCCACTTTCATGATTTTATGATTGATATACACGATAAATTACATCAATTAAGAAAAGAAAATTCTAATAAAGATAAATTAATATCAAAATTAGCTAAAGATTTATCACACGATATAGATTTTTTATTCTTTGATGAATTTCAAGTTACCAACATTGCTGATGCAATGATACTTGGACATTTATTTGAGCAGTTGTTTGAAAATAATGTATTTATTATTCTTACTACTAATAGTCATCCGGATCATCTATATAAAGAAGGGCTTCAACGAGAATTATTTATACCTTTCATTGAAATGATTAAATCTAAATCAGTAGTAATAGATATTGATATTGAACAAGACTTTCGTAAGAAAAATATAAGTAACTCTCAAGCATTTTATCCCTCAAATGAGAATGTCACAAAATTAAAGATTGATGATATTTACAATCATCTTATTGGTTCTGAGCCTGTAAATGACAAAAAAGTTGAGTTTAAAAAAAGAACTTTTGTAATTAAACGATTGGCTAATAGAGTGGCTCGTTTTACATTCAATGATTTATGTGGTTCTTCAACTAGCCCAGAAGATTTTATAAACCTTGTCAGTCATATAGACACAATAATTATTGAGGGTATTCCAGATTTTGGAAATGACAATATTAACGAACAAGAAAGGTTCATTAATTTAATAGATGTACTATATGACAGAGAAATTAATCTTCTTATGAGTTCAATGTCTTCTGTTGAGAAAATGAAAAGTTCAACAAAATTGAACGAAAAATTTAAGCGAACAAAAAGCAGGTTAATTGAAATGAAATCAAAATTTAAAGTCTAATGAAGATAGCTGTTATTGGAGCGGGCATTGTAGGCTTGTCTACTGCAAACTGGTTAAAGAATTATGGACAAGAAACTGTCTTGTTCGATATGCGTGAACCTGGAAGTCAAACTAGTTTTGGAAACGCAGGAACATATGCTCAATACGCAAATATACCTACAAACTCTCCTTCATTTTTATATTTATTTCCATATCTACTCTTAAATAGAAATAGTCCACTTTTTATACAAACTTCATATATTCCAAAATTAATACCTTGGTTATTTCAATTTCTTAAGAACAGTAAACGTGACAGAGTAAATGATACGAGCAATAAACTTACTTCATTATTAAGATTGATTGAAGAGGGTTATGCGGACTTATTTAAAGATGCTAAATGTTCTGATTATCTGACTCGAGAAGCTATTTTATATGTGTGGTCAAATAAATTTTTTTATAACGCTGCTAAAAAAGATTTTGTTAAAAGAGCAGAAACTGGTTCAGAAATAAGAATTTTAAATAAAGATCAAATATCTGATCTTGAACCGAATATCAATAATATTTTTTGTGGAGGAGCGTTATTTGAGGGAAGTTATTTTGCTAATAATCCAAAAAAAGTAAGTGAAAGTTTATTTAATCTTTTTTTATCTAAAGGTGGACTGTTTAAAAAAGAAGAAGTTTTAGACATCATACAAGACGGTAATCAAATATCAGTTAAGACCAACGAATCAACAGAGCAATTTGATAAGATAGTCATATGTGCAGGAATATGGTCCAAAAATATTACATCTAAAATTGAAGAGAATGTGCCCCTAGAAGCAGAGCGAGGGTACCATTTGATGTATCCTGAATTAATTCACACAATTAAAAGACCTATTTCTTGGCAGGAGCGAGGCTTGTACTTTACACCCATGTCAAATGGACTAAGAACAGCTGGAACTGTTGAATTTGCTGGATTAACTCCAAAAAAAAATCAGAGAGTTATAAATTTTCTAGACAGATCTACAAGATCTGTTTTTAAGAATGCGAAAAGCCCCTCAGAGAGCTGGTTAGGTTATAGACCTTCAACACCAGACTCTGTACCTGTTATTGGACAATCAGAAAAAAACCCTTATATTTACTACTGTTTCGGTCATCAGCATGTTGGTTGGACACTCGGTGGTATATCTGGGAAATTAATAGCTCAAAAAATGAGTACAAATAAAACCGATCTGGATTTATTACCATTTTCGATAAAAAGATTTGATAAGTAATTATGAAATATTCGATATTCAATTTAGTGAAAAATTCACTTTCCTATCACCAAAACTGGGATAAGGCTTGGAACAGCCCTGATCTTAAATCTGAATATGACGTTGTAATTGTTGGTGGTGGCGGCCATGGATTAGGTACAGCATATTATCTTGCAAAAGAGTTTGGAGTAAAAAATATAGCAGTTTTAGAAAAAGGTTGGATCGGTGGTGGGAATACTGGAAGAAATACAACAATAATAAGATCTAATTATTTATGGGATGAAAGTGCTGCTCTTTATAATCATGCAGTTAATTTATGGGAAGGTTTATCAAGTGAGCTTAATTTTAATGTAATGTTCTCACAAAGAGGTCTTTATCACCTTGCACATTCAATTCATGATATGCAAGAAATCACAAGAAGGGGTTATTCAAATTACTTAAATGGAATAGATACAGAAATTTTGAACCAAGATCAGGTAGCTAAGCAAATTCCTCATTTAAATGTTAATGGTAGATATCCTGTTCATGGAGCACTGTTGCAACGCAGAGCAGGCACTGCAAGACATGATGCTGTTGCCTGGGGTTACGCAAGAGCCGCAGAAAGTCTTGGAGTAGATATAATTCAAAATTGTGAAGTTAAGGGTATTAATGTATCCAATGGAAAAGTTGTAGGTCTCGAAACATCAAAAGGATCTGTTAAAGTAGATAAAGTCGGACTTGTCCCCGCAGGTCATTCATCAGTTCTAGCTAATATGGCTGGTTTCAATCTACCTATTAACTCAGTTCCACTTCAAGCATTGGTTAGCGAACCGATAAAGCCAATATTAGATTGCGTTATTATGTCTAACTCTGTTCACGTTTATGTCAGTCAATCTGATAAAGGAGAATTAGTTGTAGGAGCTGGTTCGGACTCTTATAATTCATATTCACAAAGAGGCTCTTTTGATATGATTGAACACATGATGGCTCCTCTGGTTGAGTTATTTCCAATATTCTCTCGTCTCAAAATGTTAAGGTCATGGGGTGGAATTGTAGATGTTACTCCAGACAGGAGTCCAATAATCGGCAAGACACCTGTCAAAGACTTGTTCATAAACTGTGGATGGGGTACTGGTGGATTTAAAGCTACCCCAGGTTCAGCTCATGTATTCGCTGAGACAGTTTTTAGAGGAGAGCCAACAGACATATCAGGTCCATTTTCACTTGAACGTCACTTTTCAGGCGCCTTAGTAGATGAAGCAGCAGCAGCAGCCGTAGCACACTAACTTTATGTTTATAATTAATTGTCCATACTGCGGTGAAAGAGATCAAACTGAGTTTACGTGCCATGGCGAAGCGCACATAGCAAGGCCAACGCATCCAAGTGAAGTTTCTGATGAAGAATGGGGACGATATCTTTTTTTTAGGACTAATCCAAAAGGGATTCATTTTGAAAGATGGACACACGACCATGGTTGTCGAAGATGGTTCAATGTAATGAGGAATACAGTTTCCGATAAAATTCTAAAAACCTATAAGATGGGCGAAAGCAGACCAGAAGTTAATGAGTAATCAAAACAGAACAATGTATGGTGGTAGAGTTGATCGTAGTAAGACCATTAATTTTGTATTTAATGGTAAAAAATATAAAGGTTTTAAAGGAGATACATTAGCATCAGCATTGTTAGCTAATGATGTTCATTTAATCGGTAGAAGTTTTAAATATCACAGAGCTAGAGGAATACTTACTGCCGGATCAGAAGAGCCAAATGCTATTGTACAGTTAGGTGTTGGTGCCAGAACAGAGCCAAATATTCGTGCAACTGAAATAGAATTATACGATGGACTTGAAGCGGCAAGTCAGAATTGTTGGCCTTCAGTTAATTTCGATATTGGTGGTCTGAACAACATCCTATCCCGATTATTTCCAGCAGGTTTTTATTATAAGACTTTTAAGTGGCCGCCAAGCTTATGGTTACTTTATGAACATTTCATACGTAAGGCAGCAGGACTAGGTAAATCTCCAATCACAAAAAATCCTGATCGATACGAACAAAAATTTCATCATTGTGATGCATTAGTTGTTGGAGGAGGGATTACAGGTTTAGTTTCAGCCCTAGCACTCGCACGAGCGAAGTGTGAAATTCTGATAGTTGATGAAAATCCAGTTTTAGGTGGCTATATCCTTGATACAAATAGCACGATTAATGGCAAAAGTTGTAATAAATACATCAAGTCAATAATTGATGAATTGCAATCAATGAATAATGTAACTGTTTTAACTAGAACAACTGCGACTGGTTACTATGATTATAATTATCTTACAGCTCTTCAAAAAGTTACAAATCATTGGAAAGAGTTATCAAAATCTGTGCCGAGAGAACGTTTTTGGAGAATAAGAGCCAAGAAAGTTATTTTAGCACAGGGTGCTTTTGAAAGACCACTGGTATTTTCAGATAACGATAGACCTGGAATTATGATGGTATCAGCTGCTAGAAAGTACCTAAATAGTTATGGAGTTTTACCAGGCAAGTCTATCACACTTTTTACAAACAATGATCACGCTTATTCAACAGCATTCGAATTCAATAATAAAGGAGCTAAGGTCAAAATAATTGATACAAGAGACAAACTATCTCTTGCGTTAGAAGACAGATGCAGAAAAAACAGTATTCAAGTTTTCAAATCATATTCAGTTATATCAACAAAAGGTTCAAAAAAAATAAATGAAATTGAAATTCAAAAAGTTGATATTACCAAAAATGAATTAAGTGGAGAGGCAATTAAAATATCTACTGATTGCTTGATTATGTCTGGAGGCTGGAATCCAGCTGTCCAATTACTCAGTCAATCAAGAGGAAAACTTCGTTATGACGAAACACTCAATACATTTGTGCCTGAGTTTTCTCCTCAGGATTTAAGAGTAGTAGGCTGTAATAATGGTAAATTTGATTTAACTGAAAATTTAAATGATGCTTTTACTGCAGGAATAGATACAGCGGCGGAATTAGGAAAAAATTCAGTAGATAAAGTAACTTGGAAGGGCAATGAAGATATTTCATTTACTCAAGCCCACATTGAGCCATACGCGCTAGGTAAAAAAGAAATAACAAAAGGTTCAAAACATTTTGTCGATTTTCAAAATGACGTAACTGCATCAGATATATTCCTTGCTCAAAGAGAAGGTTATATCAGTGTGGAGCACACAAAAAGATATACAACTACTGGCATGGGCACTGATCAAGGAAAAACATCAAATGTAAATGCTCTTGCTCTTATGTCACATATTCATGACAAACCAGTTGATCAGATTGGTCACACAACTTTCAGGCCACCATATGTACCTCAAACAATAGGAGCAATTGCTGGTAGAAGTGTTGATCATTTATTTGATCCAATAAGAAAAACTGCTATTCACGAATGGCACGAGAAAAATGGAGCAGAATACGAGGATGTAGGACAATGGAAAAGACCACATTACTATCCACGTGGTCAAGAAGATTTAAACAAAGCTGTAAATAGAGAATGCCTGAGTGTAAGAAACAGTCTTGGTATGTTAGATGCATCGACCTTAGGAAAAATTGATTTACAGGGTTCAGATACAGCAAAGTTTCTGAATATGATTTATACAAATGCATGGTCTAAACTCGAAATTGGTTCATGCAGATACGGTCTCATGTGTAATGAACATGGAATGATATTTGATGATGGTGTAACTTCGAGAATAGGGGAAAACCATTATCACATGACCACAACTACTGGTGGAGCAGCCAGAGTAATGTCTTGGCTTGAAGAGTTTTTACAAACTGAATGGTTAGATATGAGAGTTTTTTGCACTTCAGTCACTGAGCAATGGTCTGTTATGTCTATCTCAGGTCCAAATTCAAGAAAACTTCTTAGTAAGTTAACAGATATTGATTTATCGAAAGAAGCCTTCCCTTTTATGAAATTTAGAAATGGAAAAGTCTGCGGGGTAGATGCTCGAGTATTCAGGATAAGTTTTACTGGTGAACTTAGTTATGAAATTAATGTTCCTTCTAGATATGGATTATATGTTTGGAGTGAATTAATGAAGCATGGAAAAGAATTTGATATTACACCTTATGGTACAGAAGCAATGCACGTCCTAAGAGCTGAAAAAGGATACATTATTGTAGGACAAGATACTGATGGAAGTGTAACTCCTCAGGACATGAATCTTGATTGGCTGGTTTCTAAAAAGAAAGAAGATTTTTTAGGTAAAAGGTCTCACACAAGACCTGATACTTTACGTGAAGACAGAAAAAAGTTTGTGGGTTTGCTTGTAAATGATAAAAAAACAGTATTGCCTGAGGGTTCACACATAGTAGAAGAGGCAAAATCTCAGCCTCCAATGAAAATGATTGGCCATGTAACATCAAGTTATTTCAGTCCAATATGTGGATATCCAATTGCTCTTGCAATGATTAAGAATGGGCATAATAGGCTTGGAGAAGAGGTTGAAATACCACTAATGAATGGAAAAATTGTTAAAGCCACTATTACTGATACTGTTTTCTATGACAAAGAGGGGGAAAAAAATAATGAATGAACAAATAAATTCTCCTCTAAATGATAAGAATGAAATCAAATCTGATGCGGTTTCATTAAATAACATCAATTATGTTGGGAAAATTAACTTAAGAGTTAATGAAACCAACATTGATTTAAGAAATAAAATAAACGATTTTCTTGGTTATGAGCTTCCATCAAACAACAAAGTAAGTGGAGACAACAAGACCAGAACACTTTGGCTTGGTCCAAATGAATACTTAATTTTATGCAGTGATAATGAAAAATACAATATAATCAATGATTTAAGATCAAACTTAGGATCAGATTTTTTTGCTATTACAGATGTATCTGATTATTATTTGACGATGAGACTCAGCGGCCAAAATGCAATTGATGTTTTGTCTAAATCCTGCTCACTAGATTTTAAACGTAGCGTCTCAGAAAAGGACACTTGTGCGCAAACTTATATTAATAAGGCTACAGTTTTGATAGATAGATTGTCTGATGAAAATATTTTTGATATCTCGGTACGATGGAGTTTTGCTGAATATCTGTGGGATTGGCTTAGTGACTCAAGCAGAGAATATATAAAAGAAAATTAATTCATGAATGTCTCAATATTTCTTGCGTTGTTTAGATCAGTGAGAAGTAAATGTCCAAACTGTGGTATTGGGCACTTATATTATAAGTATTTAAAACTTTATAAGAACTGCAATAACTGCAATGAAGAACTTGGTTCCTTTAGAACTGATGATTTTGGACCTTGGCTTACAATTGTCATTGTGGGCCATATTGTGGTTCCTCTCATTCTATACTTTGAACAGGAATATACGCCTGCATTATGGCTCCAGGCAAGCATTTGGATTCCAGCAACATTAATGCTTGTATTGTATTTCTTACCATTTTCTAAAGGTGTTTGTCTTGCCATCTTATGGAAGACAAAAGACAAAAATTAATGAGATTAATTTTATCAATCTGCACTATACTTTTGATATTTATTAATATTAGTTCAAGTGAAATGACAATAAAACCAAAGCATCATTTACCAGATGGTACTTTTTCTAATCCAAGCGGTAAGATAAATAGTAAAAATTTTGCTGAGATGTTTAAGTGGGGTTGGGAAAGAAGAGGCAAGAAAGTAAAAACATTTAATTTCCCTCAAGTAGAACCAAACTTTGAAGCAATTAATAGGAATGAAGATTTATTAATAACCTGGATAGGACATGCTTCCTTTCTCTATCAGAATAATGATTTAAATGTATTGCTTGATCCTCATTGTACTAATAGGGCATCTCCATTTACTTTTACAGGACCCGAAAGATATACGCCCCCTGGCATGACTGTAGATCAATTTCCAGACATTGATGTGATTACAATTTCTCACAATCATTATGATCATTTAGATAAACAAACAGTTACTGAAATATCAAAAAAATACCCAAAGGCGCTCTTTCTTGTACCTCTTGGTCTTCAAAAATGGTTTGAGGACAAAGGTATCAATAATGTTATCGAACTGGATTGGTGGGAGTCAAAAACTGTTAAGAATACTGAGATCACATTTGCACCGGTTCAGCACTGGTCAGCTAGAGGTTTATTTGATAGAAATGAAAGTTTGTGGGGAGCATGGCATTTTAATGCTCCAAAGCATTCATTTATTCATCTTGGTGACACTGGATATTCTGATGATTTTAAAAATATTTACAATAGACTTGGCGCTGTAAATTTAGCCGCAATACCAATAGGCGCATATGAACCTAGATGGTTTATGAAATTTTCACACATGAACCCAGAAGAAGCAGTAATGGCCTTTCAAGACCTAAATGCTGAACAAGCAATTGGAATGCATTGGGGCACTTTTATACTTACAGATGAGAAAGTAACTGAGCCTCCTGAAAAGTTAGAAATTGCACTTTCAGAAAAAGAGATAGACTCAAGTAAATTTATAACTCTCAAACATGGTCAAACTTTCATTCTAGACTGAAGTTTGATCTTAAATAAGACATACAATGCAAAGAATGAAATATAAAAGCCTAATATGGCTGACATTATAAAATCAATGAATTGAGATGAGAGCTCATAGCGATCGACTATGTTATTCATTAAGTTATTTATCATGAAAAACCCAAACAGTGCAATCACTGACGACAGATAGTGAAGATACATATTTTGAATTCTCGAAAAACAAAAATTTTTATTGTCTAATTGATAACCGAACCAAAATCCAATAATAAAACCACTGAAAGATACAACTGCTGAAATAGTGCTAGATAATGGCCAGGTGACGTAAAATAAAATAAGAGTACATGATATTATAATTAATTGAGTAGTATTTTGAATATAATAACCTCCATCAATTTTTTTAAATATAAATTGCGCAGTAAATAAAATAATTAAACCAATAGACAATCCTCCAAAAATATCACTTAAATCGTGAACTCCTAAATAAAGTCTACTCAAAGGTACGCAAATGAGAGATACAAGAGAAAAAATTCGAACTAAACTATTTTCTACATTGAGCACTATATATAGCCAGATAATAACAGCGAGTTGTGAATGACCACTAGGGAAGCCATAGGATTGATTGTCATGAAGCCAAGGATCAATGCTTAAGCTAGGATCAGGACGTGGGTCCTGAAAAAAATCTTTTAACCATGTATTAATTAACGCTGCAAAAAACACTAATAAAACTAATCTACCGAATGTCTTTCTATCAAAACACCAATAAATGAAAGGTATAAATAAGAATAAAAAATCTCGATAACCTAACCAGGTGAAGAACTCAAAAACTGGAGTTATTTGAGCATATCTTAGGTTTACAACCCAACCAATATCATCAGTCATTTGAAATATTATTTACAGAGTTATTTAATACATTATACAAGATTTTTATATATATGAGAGCAATAACCTACAATTCATATGGAGATATTGATAAGCTTCAAATTACTGAATTAAATAGTCCAAAGCCTGGAATAAACGACGTCATAGTAAAAGTAATTGCCATTTCTCCCAATCCTGTTGATTTAAAAAAGCTGGAGGGAGGATTCAAGATAATCACTAATATAAAAAAATTCCCATTCATCATTGGATGTGACTTCAGTGGTGAAATTATTGAGATCGGAAAAAATGTGGGTGCATTTAAAGTTGGCGATAAAGTTTTTGGTATGACCGACATCTTATTTGGGGGCAGTGGTGCAGAAGAAATTAAAGTTTCACAAAAATACATATCACTCGCTCCCAATAATTTAGAATTAAATTATGCAGCTGCTTTACCTCAAGTTTCAAACACTTGCCTACTAGCTCTGAGAAATATAGCTAAACTAAGAGCGGGTCATAAACTATTAATTAATGGAGCTTCTGGTGGTGTAGGGTCGACAGCCTTACAAATTGCAAAATTATATGAAGCTGATTGTGTTGCAATTACAAGTAATAGAAATATCGATTGGATTAAAAGTGAGTTTAACACTAGTAAAGTAATTGACTATACGAAAGAAGACTTCACAGAAACAGATGAAAAATATGATGTGGTATTTGATGCAAACGGAAACCGAAGCTACCCTGAGGTTGAAAAAATCCTAACGGCCAATGGTATTTACATAACAACAAAGAATAATGTTTATACTCAAATAGATTTTATAAAACAATTTACGAAGAGAAAAAAAGCTAGAGTGGTTCTTTCGGGAAAAACATCAACATCTAATTTGGACTTGATTAGAATGTGGGTAGAAGATGGTAAATTGAAGCCTTATATTGAAAAAACCTTCAGTCTTAATGAATTCAAAGATGCATATCAACATCTTGCAAATGGCAGGACGCGGGGCAAATTAGTAATCAATATGGAATGAAAATGTTAACTCAAATTAAAGAAATTATTGAGCCTCTAGATTCCTCTGATGGAGCTGGCGTTAAATTGAAAAGATCGATTGGTACACAACTCATTGACTATTTTGACCCATTTTTAATGCTAGATGAGTTTGGTTCAGAAAACAAAGATGATTATATCGGTGGATTTCCACCACACCCCCATAGAGGTATTGAAACAGTAACTTACATGTTAAGTGGAGCATTTGAGCATAAGGACAGCACAGGTGCAAAAGGTGTCATGAAGTCAGGCGATGTTCAATGGATGAAAACTGGAAGGGGCATTATTCACTCAGAAATGCCCGCTATGACTGATGGAAAACTTCATGGATTTCAATTATGGATTAATATGCCGGCAAAATTAAAAAAAAATAAACCAGAATATGTGTATTTAAATTCTGAAGAGCTAGGATATTTTAGTGATGAAAATAGGAGAGTAAAAATAATTGCAGGAGAATTTAATGGCATTAAAGGCCCAATTACTAATCATAATGTAGAGCCTATTTATTTTGACGTAGAGCTTGATGAAAATGCTGAACTATCTACCACATTAAACGAAAACCATAATTCACTAATTTATCTAATCGATGGCCACTTAAATATAGGCGATACAAGTATGTCACCGTATGGAAAATCATATCTTCTAATTCTAGATAAAAGTGATGAATTAAAGATAAAAGCTAAAAGAGACTCGAAATTTCTTTTAATATCCGGCAAGCCAATTAATGAGGAAATAGCAAGAGGTGGACCTTTTGTGATGAATACCAAAGAAGAAATCGCTGAGGCAATTCATGATTATCACAATGGTACTTTTGCTAAATACTAGGATCGATTATGAAATTATATGAATTTAGCGTTAAAGATATAGATGGTAGCGAAGTACATTTAAGTAGCTATAAAGGAAAAGTTATTTTGATAGTTAATGTTGCAAGCGCTTGTGGCTTTACGTCCCAGTATGAAGGGCTACAAGATCTTTTTGAACGCTATAAAGATAAAGGCCTAGAAATACTTGCATTCCCATGCAATCAATTTGGCTCACAAGAACCTGGCTCAAATGAACAAATTAAAACATTTTGTGATGATAAATATAATATTAGTTTTAAATTATTTGATAAGGTTGATGTGATTGGAGAGCATGCTTCTCCTTTATTTAACTATCTAAATAAAGTAGCAGGTAGAGATATTAAGTGGAATTTTACAAAGTTTTTGTTTGATCAGAACGGAAACTTTGTAAAAGGTTATGGAAGCATGAAGACACCCAAAATGATTGAAGAGAATATTATTGAATTAGTAAATTAATATGTCAGTAATTGAAGATATATTCGTGCATCCAAAAACTTGTTATAAATTTAAAAATAAGTCTGTTGAAAATAGCACTCTTCATGAACTTTATGAGCTAACGAAATGGGGCGCAACATCATTCAATTCAAGCCCTATGAGACTTAAATTTTTAAAAAGTACTGAGGCAAAGCAGAGACTATCAAAGCTAGTGAGTGATGATAATGTGCAAAAAGTCATCGATGCTCCAGTATGCGCTATCATTGGTATGGATACCGAGTTCTGGAAAGATTTGCCAAAAAACTATTTGAGGGAAGATGCAAAAAAATATTTTGAGAATGATAAAATAAAATCTGAAGTTACTGCATTCAGAAATTCTTCATTACAAGGTGGTTATTTTATAAAAGCAGCTAGTGCATTGGGACTTTCTACTGGACCAATGAGTGGATTTTCTAATGAGGACGTCGACAAAGAATTCTTTAGTGAAACGTCAATAAAAAGCAATTTTCTATGTAGGTTGGGATATGCGGCTGAAGATGGCTTTTTTGAGCGCGCTCACAGATACAATTTTGATGAGGTAGCAGAAATACTCTAAGCAGCAATAAGGTTTAAATAAGTACTCTCTAATGTTTCGATGTCCCTAGCTCTTATTAAATCGTTTACTTGTTGTTTAAACTTTTTTGCACCAGGAACACCAAAACATAAAGCAAGTAAAGGACTTAAAAGTTCATAAGTTGATACTCGATCAATATTTAATTTTATATAGTCAAAATATTTTTTGATTATAAATTCTCTGTTAGCTGATTGAACTTTCTTTTCATAGAAAACATTATCCACTTTTTCTAAAAAAAATGGATTTGATTGTATTGCTCTTCCTACCATGACACCATCAACAAAATTTATTTGTTCAATACAATCACTCATAGTGTTTAAACCTCCGTTTATGAATATTTTGAGATGAGGAAACTCTTTTTTGATTTTGTGCACAAATTTGTATTTAAGAATTGGTATTGTCCTATTCTTTTTAGGATCTAGTCCTTTTAAATATGCCTTTCTTGCGTGTACAAAAAATAATTGACATCCACTTTGTGCAACATTGTCAATGAAGTCCCTGAAAAATTCAAAACTTTCAAATTCATCTACGCCAATTCTACACTTAACTGAAACATCCATATCTGTTTCTTGAAGCATCGAAGATATACAATCCCTAACTAAATCTGATTCTTTCATTAAACATGCACCCATTTTACCTTTAGAAACTTTTTTGGATGGACATCCTACGTTTAAATTTATGCCTTGATAATTTTTGTTATTTGCAAGATTAACTGAATATTTTAGTAGTTCTTTATCTGAACCTCCTACTTGAAGAATTACTGGAGACTCAGTCTTTTGTTTTAATAATAGTTTGTCCTTATTACCTTTGAACAAAGCTTGGCTAGCAATCATTTCAGTAAATAGAATTGCTTCTTTAGAAATTAAACGATACATAAAACGAGCACTTGATGTTGTCACTCCCATCATTGGAGCTACTGAAAATTTATAATTTAATGTGGTCTTATTATTCATGATTACTTTTGATTAAGACTTATCAGAACACCACTGCTAATGATACATAAAATTCCAAAAGCCACTAAAATACTTGGAATGTCCTTGAAAAATAAAATACTAATTAAGGCATTACTGACAATCTCAAAATAATGAATTGGAGCAAGTACGCTTGCCTCAGCAAACTGATAAGCTTTAATGAAAAAAAAGTGTGAAACAATAACAACTGGTCCAATACATGATAATAAAACTATTTGATTTAAATCAGGAATACTCGACCAGAACAGGGGTAATAAAATTGTCATAATTACAGCTCCTGGTATTGTAGAGTAACTGAGTGTAATCAGAGAGTCAGAAGCAAAATTAACTTTACGAGTATAAATAAGATACATTGCATAAAATAAACCAGAAATAAAAGCATAAGCTGAGTATAAATTAAAACTTGAAAAACCTGGTTGGATAACCAGTATTGTTCCAATAAATCCAACCGATGCACACAAAATTTTTAAGTAAGTAATTTTTTCTCCTAACAAATAAACAGATAAAATAACTACGATGATTGGAGCAACTAAAAGTAGACTTAGAGCATTTGCAAGAGGAATGTTAGTAATAGCAACATAAAAAAATGCAGTTCCTAAAAATATAAAAAGCCCTCTTGCAACTTGATGTTTAGTATTTGAATTAAAAAATGATGCTTTTCCTCTCAGGTAGTAAACAAGAGGAACTAGAATAATAAAGTGTCCAAAAAATCTAGCCCAAATTATTTCAAAAATACCAATTTCGTCACTTAAGTACTTAGCCAAGGCGTCATTTATTGGGACAATAAACAGACCTAGACATAACAGGGCGATGCCCAATAACACGTTAGATTTTTGAACCATAGATTATTTATTTAGTTCTCTCATGGCTTGATCTATACCTTCTATAGTCAAGGGGAACATTCTATCTGAAAAGATTTGTTTTATAATCGAAGTAGAAGCAATTTGCTCCCAGTATCTGTCAGGAATAGGATTAAGCCAAATTGCATTTTCATAGACATTCAAAAGTCGAGTTAACCATGTTTCACCGGACTCTTCATTCCAAAATTCTACACTTCCTCCAGGATATGTGATTTCATAAGGACTCATTTCAGCATCACCCACAAAAATAACTTTATAATCAGAAGGGTATGTATGAAGAAGATCCCAAGTTTTAACATTATCATTGTATCTCCTTGAATTATCTTTCCAGACTGCATCATAAAGACAATTATGATAATAGAAATATTCCATGTGTTTAAATTCTGTTCTAGCAGCTGAAAATAACTCTTCGCATATTTTTACATGGGCGTCCATCGATCCACCAACATCAAAGAAAAGAAGTACTTTTATTTTGTTTCGACGTTCCGGCATCATCTTTACGTCGATGTAACCCTTGTGAGCTGTAGACTTAATAGTATTATCTAAATCTAACTCAGTTTCAGCTCCTTCTCTTGCAAATTTTCTTAGTCTTCTAAGCGCCACTTTTATATTTCTCGTGCCAAGCTCTACATCTCCATCAAGATTACTAAATTCTCTTTTATCCCAAATTTTTACTGCTTTCTTATTTCTACTTTCCTTTTGACCAATCCTTATACCCTCGGGATTATATCCATAAGCACCAAAAGGAGATGTTCCTCCAGTTCCAATCCATTTATTTCCACCTTGATGTCTTTTTTCCTGTTCTTCTAATCTTTTTTTCAAAGTCTCCATCAATTTATCCCACCCACCAAGTGACTCGATTAATTTTTTTTCTTCATCAGTAAGATATTTCTGCCCCATAAGTCGAAGCCATTCTTCAGGTATTTCATTAACTTCTTCACCATCTTTTTTTTCTAATCCTTTAAATGCATGTCCAAATACTCTGTCAAATTTATCTAAATATCTTTCATCTTTTACAAGCGCAGACCTACTTAAGTAGTAAAAGTCATTTACATCGAATGAGTCTACAACTCGTTTATCCATTGCTTCCATTAGCATAAGATATTCCTTTAGTGAAACTGGAAGCTTTGCTTGCTTAAGCTCGAAGAAAAAATTTATAAACATGTATAGAAATCTATTTTTTTATATGTTTTAGTC